>NZ_JBQJIM010000010.1:0-312826 GCF_052078295.1 Crossiella sp. CA198 | reverse complement strand
AACCGAAAGTACTCGGCTCGTTCGGCCAGCAGTGGTGCTGAGCCGTGCGGGGTGCGGTCGAGGCGGATGGAGAAGGTCATTGGGTGTCCTGGGGGGTCAGGTCACGCAACGACCCCTAGAAACCGCCTTCTCGTACGGTGTGTTGGCCGTTGTTGTACGGGGCGTTGGCCGGAATGGGTCAGCGGGGGCGGCGGTTGCGGAGGTAGTCCGAGACCACCGCGGCGCCCAGCCCGTCCAGGTCGGGGGCGACCACCCGGCCGTTGCTGCGCCGGGCCATCAGGTCCACGAACCGGGTCAGTCGCGGGTCCTCGCCGAGGCGGAACACGGTGAGGTTGCCGCCCAGTCTGGCCAGCGCGTCGAGTTCGGCCAGGGTGCGGGCCAGGGTTTCCGGGCGGGGCGGGTAGTCGAAGACCGCCTCGCCGTCGGGTTCCAGGTGCGCGGTCGGCTCGCCGTCGGTGACCACCAGGACCACCGGCTGCGCGTCGGGATGACGGCGCAGGTGCCGTCCGGCCAGCAGCAGCGCGTGGTGCAGGTTGGTGCCCTGTTCCCACGCGCCTTCCAGGGCGGTCAGCTCGCCGATCCCGGTGGTGGCCGCCTCCCGGCCGAAGGTGATGACCTGCAGGGCATCCGCCCGGAACCGGGTGCTGATCAGGTGGTGCAGGGCCAGCGCGGTGCGTTTCATCGGCAGCCACCGCCCGTCCTGGACCATCGACCAGGAGGTGTCCACGCACAGCGCGACCGCGGCCCTGGACCGGTGTTCGGTCTCGGCGATCTCCACATCGGCCGCGTCCAGGCGCACCGCCCGGTCCCGCTGGGCGGCGGCGGTGCGCAGCACGGCGTTGCGCACGGTCCGGCCGACATCCCACGGTTCGGTGTCGCCGAAGCGCCATTGCCGGGTGGCGCCGCTGAGTTCCCCGGCGGCGCCCGCGGCCTGGCTGGCCCGGTCGCCGCGGCGGGTGCGGATCTGGTCGAGCACATCGCGCAACGCGGTGTCGCCGAGCTGCCGCATGGCCTTGGGCGTGAGCCGCAGGTCGCCGTCGGGGGCGCGTTCGAGCAGCCCGCGGTCGCGGAGCTGGCGTTCGAGTTCGGCCAGCCGTCGCATGTCCACGGTGGATTCCCGGCCGAGCTGGCGGGCCAGGGCCTCCAGGTCGATGTCTTCTAGGCGCGCGCCGGGGTAGGACTGGGCGAGTTGTTCGGCGAGCTGGTCGAGTTCGGCCAGGTCCTGCAAGGCGGCCGCGCCCTCGGCCATCCCGAGTGGGCTCTCGCCGCGGAACCGGCCACGGCCGGTCCAGTCCTGGCCGGGCCGGAGCTGCCGGAGCTGGTTGTCGAGCTGTTGCAGCGACTGGGCCAGCCGTGGGTCGCCGAAGGCCTGCTGGGAGAGCTGGGCGAGTTCCTCGCGTTGCCGCTGGGACAGCGAGTTGAGCAGTCTCTGGGCGGCCGCGGCCCTGGCGGCGAGCAGGTCGACGAGTTCGTCGACGGTGCGCGGCTGCTCCGGGAAGAACTCGCCGTGCCTGGCCATGAACCCGGCGAACTTGTCCTCGATGTCGGGTGCGCCCTGGGCGCGCTGGGCAAGCAGCGCGGACAGGTCCTCCAGCATCTCCCGCACCCGTTCGACGTCCTCGGGCGTGGTGGCATTGAGCGCCTCGCTCATGCCGCGGAAGCGCTGGTCGAGGGCTTCCTGCCCGAGCAGCCGCTGGATCTCCTGGTAGCTTTCGCGGGCCTCGCTGGAACGCCATTCGTATTCGGCGAGTTCGCGCACGGCCCCGGCCGGGCTGCTGGGCAGTTCGTCGAGCTGGAACTCCTGGAACCGGGCGTTGTCGTCCAGGTCCCGCGCGAGGGCTTGCCGTTCCTTGGTCAGCGCCTTGGCCAGCAGTTCCCTGACCTGTTCCAGGGTGCCGTCCAGGCGGTGTCGTCGTTGCAGCTCACTGCGTTTGCGCCAGAGCCGCTGGGTGATCTCGTCGAGTCCGTGCTGCTCGGGCAGGCCGCGGCGGAGCAGTTCGCGCAGCGCGGCATCGGGCGAGCGGCCCTCCATGACGTCCCGGCCGATCTCCTCCAGTGCCGCGCGCAGGTCGGGCGGTGGCGCCAGCGGGTCGGGCCCGCCGGAGAACGGCCCATACCGGTAGCGCCGAACCGGATCGCTCATGTCCGTCAGCCTACGCCTGCCGATCACCGGCCCCGCAACGGAAAAACGGCAGGCCACCGCGGGGACGGCGGCCTGCCGCGCGGGCTACCGGCGGCCGAGGGGGAAGTCGAAGTAGGTGCTCGGGAAGGGTTCGTTGTTGAGGGTGAAGTGCCACCATTCCTCGGCCAGGTTGCGGAACCCGGCGGCGATCAGGGTGCCGCGCAGCAGGTCGCGGTGCACCCGGGCGGGGCCGGTGATGGCCGGGTTGTCGGTGTGCGACAACGGGTCGAAGCAGTCGTAGCCGGTGCCCATGTCCACCGTGTTGTCCGGGAACCGCTGTCCCATCGGCGCGAAGCACGGGACGAGGGGCTCGCCTGGCCGGTAGGGGCGCTGCGGGCGGGCCGGGAGCTTGACCAGGGTGACGTCGAGGGTGCTGCCGCGGCTGTGCCCGGACTTCTCCGCGATGTAGCCGTCGGCGAAGAGCCGCGACTTGTCCACGTTGGGGTAGAACTCGGGTTTCATCCGTTCGTCCGCGAGATCCTTGGCCCAGCGCACGAAGTGGTCCACGGCCCGCTGCGGCCGGTAGCAGTCATAGACCTTGAGCGTGTAGCCCTGCCGCAGCAGGGCGCGCTGGGCGGTGCGCAACGCGGTGGCGGCCTGCCGGGTGAGCACGCACAGCGGCCGCTGGTAGCCGTCGATGCGGTCGCCGACGAAGTTGTGCCGCCCGAAGTAGCGGATGTCGTGCCGGATGGTCGGGTCGACCTCGTGCAGGTTGACGAATCCCGGCGGCAGCCCGCCCCCGGCCGCGGTGGCCGGGGGCGTGAGTGTGGCGCAGGCGGCCAGGGCGAGCAGGGCGGAGCCGAGGGCTCGGCGCAAACGCGGGGACATCGGCCTGTTCTACCAGCCCCGGCCCGGTTTCAGCCGCCGTATACCGCGTCTCCTGATTCCACGTCCTTGGCGAGGTTCCGGGACAGGTAGAGCGACTCCAGGGCCAGTTCGACCACCGCGGCGATCCGGCCGGGCGGGTCGGTGGCCTCGACACCGAAGCGGGCGGCGACCTCGTGCAGCACGGGCAGTTCGGGCAACGCGGCAAGGACCTCGGCGGCGCGCACCCGGGGTCCGGTGCGCACCGGGTGTCCCTCGGCGACGGCTTCCACCAGCGAGCGCAGGTCGATCCCGGCCAGTGAGGTGCGGGCGGTTTCGGCCAGGGAGCGGCGCAGCAGGTGGGTGAGCAGCTCCTCGGCCTCCTCTTCCAGGCCGGCGTGGAATTCGAGTTTGCCGCGCAGCACCGGGGTCACCGCGTCCAGGTCCACCGGCCGGGCCACCGCTGGCCACTCGCCGGTGCGGGCGGCGCGTTGCAGGGCCGCGGCGGCCACGGTCTCGGCGGCGGCGACGGCGAAGCGGGCCGAGACCCCGGAGCGCTGGTCGACCGCGCTGGATTCGCGCAGGTGTCCGACGAAGCGGGCCAGGACTTCCAGGAGCGGGTCGCCGACCTCGGCGACCAGGTCGGCTTCCTGGCGGACCAGGTTGATCTCGTCGTCGAGGTCGCTGAGGTAGTGGGTGCGGATCTCGGCGCCGAAGCGGTCCTTGAGCGGGGTGATGATGCGGCCGCGGTTGGTGTAGTCCTCGGGGTTGGCGGTGGCCACCAGCAGCAGGTCCAGGGGCAGCCGCAGGGTGTAGCCGCGGACCTGGATATCGCGTTCCTCCATCACGTTGAGCAGCGCGACCTGGATGCGTTCGGCCAGGTCGGGCAGCTCGTTGATGGCCACGATGCCGCGGTGGGCGCGCGGGATGAGCCCGAAGTGGATGGTCTCCGGGTCGCCAAGGCTGCGGCCTTCGGCGACCTTGACCGGGTCGACGTCGCCGACCAGGTCGCCGACGGAGGTGTCGGGGGTGGCGAGTTTCTCGGCGTAGCGCAGCGAGCGGTGCAGCCAGGCCACCGGCAGGTCGTCGCCGAGTTCGGCGGCGCGGCGGCGGGAGGCGGGGGTGATCGGGTCCAGGGGATGTTCGGCGAGTTCGGCGCCCTCGATCACCGGCGTCCACTCGTCAAGGAGGTCGGTGAGGGTGCGGGCCAGGCGGGTCTTGCCCTGGCCGCGCTCACCGAGCAGCACCACGTGGTGGCCGGCCAGCAGGGCGCGTTCCAGCTGCGGCAACACGGTCTCGTCGAAGCCGACGATGCCGCGCCACACCGGACGCTGTTCGCTCAGCGCGGCCAGCAGGTTGGTCCGGATCTCCTCGGCCACCCCGCGCGGCTGGTGCCCGGCGGCGCGCAGGGCGCCCGCGGTGCGCGGCAGATCGGCGGGAGCCGTAGGCACACTGGTGTTCACTCGCGCGACGGTACGCCTGTCCGCGGGCTGCCCGCCGCTCGATATCGATGATCAACCTTGGGGGTGCCCGTGCGTCCTGGGGACATGCGGAAGTTCCGACCTCGCCGGTGGCTGGTGTGGACCCTGGTGATCATCCTGGTGGTGTCCGGTTCGCTGTGGGGCACCTGGGAGCTGACCAGCGCGCGCTCGTTCCAGTTCTACGGCGGACTCACCGACCGGGTGGACACGACCGAGAAGGTGGTGGCGCTGACCTTCGACGACGGCCCCACCGAACGCACCCCGGAGGTCCTCGCGGCGCTGGCGGCGGCGAAGGTGCGGGCCACCTTCTTCGTCACCGGCCGGGAGCTGGCGGCCCATCCGGGGCAGGGGGAGGCGATCGTGCGGGCCGGGCACGAACTCGGCAACCACAGCTACTCGCACGAGCGGATGGTGCTGGTCGGCGAGGACTTCGTGCGGTCGGAGGTGGAGCGCACCGACGCGTTGATCCGGGCGGCCGGGCACACCGGGCCGATCCATTTCCGGCCGCCGAACGGGAAGAAGCTGATCACGCTGCCGCGTTACCTGGCCGCGCGTCAGCGTCAGACGATCATGTGGGATGTGGAGCCGGAGTCCGACGGCACTGACGCCGCCGACCCCGCCGCGATCTCCCGGTCGGTGCTGGACAAGACCCGCCCGGGGTCGATCGTCCTGTTGCACGTGATGTACCCGGTGCGGCAACCGTCCCTGGCCGCGGTGCCAGGGCTGATCTCCGGGTTGATCGAACGCGGCTACCGCTTCGTCACGGTCTCCGAGTTGCTCGCCCTGCGTCGCTGACCGGGCGGCAACGGCAGCGTGGCCGGGGCTTCGACGACCCGGCCACGCTGTGCCGCGGGATGTTTCCACCAGCCCGAGCACCCCTGGGTGCACGGGTGGGACAGCTGGGCGAACCGGAAACTCCCGTCCGCCTGGGGCACCGGCTGACTCCACGTGATGAACCCGGTGTCCGCGCACCAATGGCAGCGGGGCACTAAATCGGGGTCATTGCTTCGG
Source organism: Crossiella sp. CA198 (assembly GCF_052078295.1). Lineage (NCBI taxonomy): Bacteria > Bacillati > Actinomycetota > Actinomycetes > Pseudonocardiales > Pseudonocardiaceae > Crossiella > Crossiella sp. CA198. The sequence continues at coordinate 307,348 of NZ_JBQJIM010000010.1, read as the reverse complement.
GATGTCTCCGGTTCCACCGCATCTCCCGCATGGGCCGTAGTCGTTGTCGACGTCCACTCCGGAACCCGCACACCGGGGGCAGGTCTCGAACTCGAACCGCATCCTCTCACCCACATCCGCCTTGGAGCCGTTGCCGCGCAGTCACGATCGGGTCGAAAACACGCCACGGCCCACACCACGTTTCGTGCATGAGACGCCGGGCTTTCCCGGCAATGACGACCACGTACGGGTGAAGCGTCCCTTACCCGGGTGGACGGGATTCGAACACGGCATGCTGTCGGCATGGCCACCAAGGTGACGCGCACCCAGGCCCTGGCGTACCGGATGGCCGCCCAGGGCCTGCATCGCGAACACACGCCCGCCCACGAGCTGGACGTGCTGTCGCTGGGCGTGCAGGACTCCCGGGGTTCGGCCCGGCTGGCCCTGGCCGCCCGGCTGCCGGACCCGCCGGAGCTGACCGAGGACCTGGCCCTGCTCTGGTCGGTCCGCGGCGCCCCGCACCTGCACCGCCGCGCGGACCTGCCCGCACTGTCCCGGCATCTCTGGCCGCGAGAGGAGAAGGACGCCTTCGCCCGGCTGGCCGCGGAGCGGAAACCGTTGAAGGAAGCCGGAATCCCGTCGCTGACCGCGTTCGCCGAAGCGAGCGCCGCGTTGCGTCAGGCGGTCACCGGGCCGATGTCCAAGGGCGAGGTCAGCGGCGCGATCACGAGTCTGCTGCCCCCGGCCTACTCCTATGACTGCCGGAGTTGTCAGTCCCGGCACATCTACGGCGGCCTGTTCCAGACCATCGGCCTGTTCGCGGGCGTGCGCCACGACCTGACCAGCTCCACCCTGATCGTCAGCCCCCTGGAAGACCGCGCCCCCATCCCGGAGGACTCCGCCGGCGCCACCCCGCTGATCACCGCGTACCTGCGCCTGCACGGCCCCGCCACCAGGGCCGACGCCGCCGCCTACCTCGGCACCTCCCAATCCGCGCTCACCCCGGTCTGGCCCACCGACCTGGCCGAGATCGACCTGGACGGCGCCCAGACCTGGCTGCCCGCCGACGCGCTGCCCCTGCTGCGCGAGCCACCCCAGGCCACGGTCGTCCGCCTGCTGCCCCCGCTGGATCCTTACCTCCAGTCCCGCGACCGGGAACGCCTGGTGCCCGAGGAGGCGCACCGCAAGGAGATCTGGAAGATCATCGGCAACCCGGGCGCGGTGCTGGTCAACGGCGAGATCACCGGCATCTGGCGGGCCAAGACCACCGCCAGACGCCTGGACCTGACCGTCACCGCCTTCCAGCCGATCACCCAGTCGCACCGCGCCACCGTGGACCGGGAGGCCGAGCTGATGGCCACCGTCCGCGGCCTGCCCGACGTCCGCGTCACCCACGCCTGACCATTGACACGCAACCATCCGGTTGCCTAATCTGCTCCCCAGAAAGGCAACCACCCGGTTGCCAATGGAGGTGCCCGGATGGACTTCGACGCGGTGTTCAAGGCCCTGGCCGATCCCACCCGCCGCCGCCTCCTGGACGCCCTGCACGCGCACAACGGCCAGCGCCTGCGTGAACTCTGCGCGGGCACCGGCCTCACCCGCCAGGCGGTGACCAAACACCTGGCGATCCTGGAGGCCGCCAACCTGGTCGCCACCACGCGCTCCGGCCGGGAAAAGCTGCACTACCTCAATCCGGGCCCACTCAACGAGATCACCAACCGGTGGCTCGGCAAATACAACCGGCGACACCTGCAAGCCCTGGCCACCCTCAAGAAAGCCTTGGAGGACAACGATGAGTGACCTCGACTTCATTTACGTCACCTACATCAAAACCACCCCGGACACCCTGTGGACCGCGCTGACCACCGGCGAGTTCACCGAGCAGTACTACGGCGTGCACCTGGTCTCGGACTGGCGGCCCGGCTCCCCCATCCACTGGCGCAACGAGGACGGCAGCCTGGGCACCTCCGGCGAGACCGTCCTGGAAGCCGACCCGCCCCACCGCCTCAGCTACACCTTCAAGGTTGGCGCGGACTACCCAGACCTGCACGCCGAGGACACCTCCCGGGTCACCTTCGCCCTGGAACCCGACGGCGAGACGGTGAAACTCACCCTCACCCACGACCGGTTCGACCCGCGCGGCCAGGTGCGCGCCTCGGTCTCGCAGGGCTGGCCCGCGATCCTCTCCGGCCTCAAAACCCTCCTGGAAACCGGCGAACGCCTGCCCTGACAGTGCCCGTGGCTATCGTGTCGGGGTGACCACGGACGTCCTGCTCAGCCACCCCGGCCTGGACCTGGCGGCCCCGGCGATCGTCGACGGCCTCCTCGAACCGGGCGCGCAGGCCGCGCAGGCGCTGCTGGTGCTGGGCAAGATCGCCCGCACCCGATTCTGGCTGCCGCCGGCGATGGTGAACCGGCTCATCGCCGAGTCCGACCCGGTGTTCACCGCGGACGGGCACATCCTGCGCGCCGAGTCCTTCTCCCCCTGCTGCGGCGTGCACGCCCGCCTGGACCTGCGCCCGGTCGGGCAGGTCGGCACCGGCTGCACCAACGTCGAGTTGTCCGAGTCGACCCGCTCGGTGCTGGCAGGCGTGGCGGGTCAGGAACCACTGCACCTGACCGTGCGCGGCGACGGCATCACCCTGCGCACCCTCGACGGCGCCGGGCAGGAGTCCCGGGTGCCGCTACCGGATCGCTGGGTGGCCGGATTCGCCGAGATCGCCGCGGTCACCGCGCACGCCACCCCGCGCGCCGAACTGGGTCAGGCTGAGGCCCGCGCGTTCCTGCGCCAGCTCCCGACCAAGGCCACCACCGCCTGGGCGGTCCGCTCCGGCCGCGGCCTGCGCCTCACCGCGCGCGGCGGCCCAGAAGCCATCCCGGCCACCGGCCTGCACCGGCTGCGCGTGGTCGACCCCCTGGTGCGCTTCACCGAGGGCCTCTCCGTCTACGCCACCCCCGGCGCCGAGGTCGCCAGCTGGGTGCTGCACCTGGACCGCGCCCGCCTGACCGTGACCCTGTCCCCCACACCCTCCCGCGGTTTCTCCGGCGAGGGCGGCTGGCTGACCGCGCTGGCCGCGGGCCTGGCCGCCGGGCACGACCTGGTCACCGGCCGCACCGGCCACGACGTCGTCGACGGCACCTGGTTCGCCCGCCCACTGCCGTCCGGCCGGGCCCCCGGCAACACCCGCCTCACGAAGGCGAAAGCCCTGGTCGAGGCGGGCGCGGTGCGGGCGCTGCCGGAGGGCGGCTACGAGATCGCGCACGGCAGCTCGGTCCAGCGCGTCCGCCTCGACCCCGCGGGCTGCACCTGCGCCTGGTTCGCCGACCACCAGCAGAGCCGGGGCCCGTGCTCACACCTGCTGGCCGCCCGGTTGTCAGCGGGCCAGTCGTGAGGCCGCCTTCGCCGCCTTCGACGACCCACTGAACCCAGCCAGCCACGCCCGGGTCTCCGCGCTGATCACCCCGGCGCCCCGCTCCACCTGGTCCGCGGCCAGTTCCAGCAACGCGAACACCCCACGCAGCCCCGGATCCAGCGCGGGCAGCAGAGCGTCCACAGTGGACAACACCGCGGCCGGATGCTCCCCAGCCACCACCGACAACCGCTTGACCAGCCGCGTCGGCGTCAGCTCCGCGCCCAGCACCCCCAGCGCCCGCCCCAGGGCCCGCGGCCCCAGCAACCGCCGCTCGAACAACGCCACCGCGACATCCATCCCCAGCTGAGCGCCTTCCTCGCGCCGGGTGTTGAGTGCGGCCGCGATCATCATCACCCCGGCGAACCCGGGTGCCGATGGCCGGTCCAGATACGGCGTCAGCCCGGCCACCTCGGTGGGACTGGCGACCTCGAAGTCGTAGTAGAACAGGTGCTGCGCCACCGAGGCGTCCACCCAGTCCCGGTCATAGGGCGAGGCCAGCACCTCGTGCGGCAGGGTGAACCCGTCCCACACCCCGTCCCACGGCCACTCGGTCGCCCACCCCAGCCACTGCCCCTTGGGCCACACCGGCTCCGGGCTCTCCTCGAAGAACAACTTGGTCAGCCCGTAGGAGTCCTTGCCCACCCGCGCCGACCACACCACCTCCGGCCGCGGCCCGCCCCGCAGCGCGGCGAGCGGATCAGCCGCCTCCGGATACCGCGCCCGGGTCGCCGCCAGCCCCACCCAGTCCTCCGCGACCACGCCGTCCCCACCCAGCGCGTACCGCACAGCCTCGGCGTAAGCCCCGCTCAACCCGGCCGCCAGCGTCAGCGCCCCGGCCCGCCCCTCCGGCGCCAACCGCAGCAACGCGTCCACCACATCGTCCTCGGCCGCGTCCGGATGTTCGATCATCCGCGTCACGAACACCACCGGATCCAGCCAGCCACCCTCATGCGTGGCCGCCGACACCGGCACCGCGGTCCCCGCCAGCAAGGCCGCCACCCGATGCCGCAACGGCCGCTGCCACCCCGAGCCCAGCTCCGGCGGCGCGACCTCCTGCCCCGCCAACCCCAGCACCAACGAGCCGACCAGGTGCTGCAGCAGACTCGGCTGCCGCGCCCCCAGCACCTTCTTGGCCCGCTTCACCAACGGCGCCAACGCCCCGGCGACATCCCCACTGACCCGATGCGCCCCGTCCAGCACCGCCAGGAACACATCCGCCTGTCCCTCATCGGCCAGCAACGAGGAAAGCCCCTCCGCCAACGCCGCGGGCGAGTCCGGCACCACCAACGGCCGCACCAGCATCCGCCGCTGAGCCCACGGCACCACCACCGGCTCCGGATACTCCGCGACCGTCACCGGCGCAGGCGACTCCCGCGGCACATCCAACCGCGCCGCCGCCAGCTCCCGCACATCCGAGGCCTCATGCCCTATCCCAGCCCGGAACACCTCAGCCGCGGCGTCAGCCAGTGCCGGCCGCCGCCGCACCACACCCCCCGCCAACCGCACCGCGAGCTTGGCCGTCCCAGCCCCCCGCCCCGCGGCCGCCGCGGGCAGATGCCGCAACACGACCTCGTCGTCCAGCAGCCCAGCCTTGTTCACCGCCACCAGGGCCTTCACCGCGAAGGACACCGTCCGCGGCAACCCACTCCCGCACAACCGCGCATACCGGTGCTGCAACCCAGCCCGCTCAGCCGCCGACGGCGCCAACGCCTCATGCAGCGCCGCGTACCACTGAGCCCGATACGCCGTGAAGTCCCGCCCCAGCACATCCACGGTCAGCGTCAGCAACCGCGCCCGGTCAACATCCCCACTCCGGCTCAACTCCACCAGCGCGGGCGCCCACTTCTCCCGCTCCGCCACATACTTGTCATAGGCGGCAAAACTCGAATCCCCCGCCCCCTCCACCAGCAACAACTCCCACACCTCGGCCAAGGCCCCCGGCTCCCCCCGCAACCGGTCAGCCAGCCTCGCCTCCCCCTGCCCCCAAGGCCACGCGAACCACCCCGCGAAGTACTCCGCGGTCCGCACCGGCTCAAGCTCCCCAGCCCGAACCAACTCCCGCACAACCCCCCACCCCACCGGCCCCCGCACCGCCCGCTCAGCCAGCACCGCCCGCTCATCGGGCGCCCGCTCCAGCAACACCCGCCGCACAATCCCCGGATCCCCGACCCGCAACTCCCCCCACAACGGATCCCGCGCCGAAACGGCCACCATCAACGCCACCGACGCCCGCTCCGCCCCCGCCGGATCCCGCGCGCCAAAGGTCCCCGGCGGCCCCTCGACAATCTCCCGCCCCGCCCGCAACACCGCCGTCAACTCCGGCACCAGTTCCCGCCGCCGCTCCCGCGACAACCCCAGCACCCGGGTCAGCACATCCGCGGGCCCACCAGCCAACACCTCACTCAGCAGCACCCGGCCAACCTAACCCCCAGCCCCGACAAGAGCCCGCGCGATCACCCAGGTCACAGCCCCGATCACGGCCCGCACACCCCACCCGGCACACCTCACCCCGCACACCTCATCCGGCACACGCCACCCAGTGCACCCCAGCCCGCACACCCATCCCCGTGCGCGAGTCCCACCGCTCCACGTCCCGTCCCCACCGGCCCGCGCTCCGGTCCCAACTTCGCCCCCAGCACCGGGGCCCGGGGCCGGGGGCAGGGCGGTTGCGGGCACTCACGCCTCGCCCGTCATTCGCGCCTCGCCCGTCATCCGGCGCTCGTCATGCGGCGCCGCCGACCTTCCCCAACCGCCGGCCGAGCCTGCCCACCGTGTCCGGCGCGGATGACGCATCGGCCATCCCCCGTGACTCACCCGAGCCTGAGCCCGAGCACCACCCGACCCGAGTCTCCGGCCGATCCGAGCACCAACTGACCAGCAGCACCAACTGACCCAGCACCAACCGACCCGAGCATCCGGCCGATCCGAGCCTCCGGCCCTCCGCCCCGCCACCGCTCACTAGCGGAACGCTCAAACCCCCGTTTTGGTTGCCTCGCCGTCTGGATCTTCTACCCCGACCGGGTGAAAGATCCTCGGCGACCAGGGCCTAAGCACCACCAAAACACCCAGATTCCTCGAAACCCACGCGGACTCCGAGCGTCCCACCAGTGCGTCGACATCCGCAAATTCGCCGCCCACCTGAGCCAGTACCCACCTGAGCCATCACCTGAGCCAGCCCGAGTCAGCACCCACCCAAGCCAGCCCCCAGCCAAGCCAGCCCCCACACGACCAAACCCGGACCACCTAAACCCGGCCGCCTAAAACGCAGGCCAAGGAATCGGCGGCCAGTCGCCACCCGGCGCCGGAAAAACCCCAGCCCCCAGCAACTTCTCCGTCCGCTCAACCAGCATCCGCACCTCGGTGATCGTCAGGTGCTCGTGCAGCGACTCCCCGAACTCCCCGCCCAGCCCGGCCAGCAACCGCCGCAACCCATCCACCGCCTCATCCCCCAGCGGCTCCCCCAGCCACCCCCACAACACCGTCCGCAACTTGTCCTCGGCGTTGAGGCAGATCCCGTGATCCACCCCGTACACCGCGCCGCCGATCTCGTGCAGCACGTGCCCGCCCTTGCGGTCGGCGTTGTTCACCACCACGTCCAGCGCGGCCAGCAACCGCATCCGCGGGTGGTCGGCGTGCGCCAGCGCCGCGGGGTCGCCGTAGCGGTCGTGCGCGCGCAGCACTTCCTTCCAGCCCGGCGGCACCTCCGCCGGCGGCAGCAGGTCGACCAGGTCCGCCTCGGGTTCGGTGTCGACCCACAGCTGGACCATGCCCTCACCGAACGGGCCCGGACGCAGGATGGTCGGCGGCACCAGCCCGAAACCGGCCGCCTCCGACACCAGGTAGGTCGCCACCTCGCGGCCGGCCAGGGTGCCGTCCGGGAAGTCCCACAGCGGGCGTTCGCCGCGGATCGGCTTGTACACGCACTGCGCCTGCACACCGTTGTGTTCGATGCCGCAGAACAGCGTCGCGTTGGAGGCGTCGACCAGCCTGCCCTGCACGTCCAGTGTCCCACGGGTCAGCAGTTCGACCGCGCCGTCATCCCCAGGCCGCACCGGCGTGCTCAGCTCGGCTCGCCGCGGCGGTAGCCGTTCTGCCGCGGGCACACGTGGCCTTCGGCGTCGAGCGGCTCGTTGCACAGCGGACAGGGTTTACGGCCTGCGCCCACCACCCGTTCGGCGCGCTGGGCGAACGCCCTGGCCTGCACCGGGGTGAGGAAGACCCGGACGGCGTCGGGGCCCTCCTCGGTGTCGTCGAGCACGACCGACTCGTCGATCTCCTCCTCGGTGACGGCGAGGAGTTCGACGACGACGGCGCCGGCTTCGGCGTCCCAGCCCAGACCCATGGTGCCGACGCGGAACTCCTCCTCGAGGGGCACTTCGAGGGGTTCGGTGTCGACGAGGTCGTCCGGCGCGTCGGGCGGCACCTCGGCGCTGAAGCGCCGTTGCACCTCCTCGAGCAGCGCGCCCAGCCGTTCGGCCAGCACCGACACCTGCTGCTTCTCCAGCAACACGCTGACGGTACGGCCGTTCTCGCTGGCCTGGAGGTAGAACGAGCGGTCGCCTGGTTGCCCGACGGTTCCGGCGATGAACCGTTCGGGCTGGCGGAAGAGGTGAATGACACGTGCCATGGCACCACTGACCCTAGGCCACGGCCCCGAGGGCGGCAGAGGCATCCCCACCATCCGGGATCGGCGACGCGAATTCACCTGCTGGCGATCACTGTGGTGATCTTCTGTCGACATCGGACGGTAGCCGGTTAGGCTCGCGATCGTGGTCACCGTACTGGGGTATGGCAACTGGACATCGCCGATCAGCGCCGCCGACGCGAGCGCCGTCACCGCGCCGCCGCACTGGGTGCGCGCACACGGTGGCTTCACCTACTGGACCGAGGGCAGGCCCACTGAGGGCGGCCGGGTCACCCTGCTGCGCGGCCGGGCCGGCGAGCGGGCCGAGCAGGTGCTGGCGGCGCCGTGGAGCGCGCGCAACCGGCTGCACGAGTACGGCGGCGCGCCCTACACGGTGCTGACCACCGGTGACGGCGACCGGGTGGCCTTCACCGACTGGGCCGACCAGCGGATCCACCTGGTCGACGTGGCCGGCGGCGAGCCGGTCCCGCTGACCCCGGCGCCCGAGCGCGAGCACGGCTTCCGCTACGGCGACCTGCGTCCCGGCCCCGGCGGCGCCGAGATCTGGTGCGTCCGGGAGACCATCACCGGCGACCGCCCCACCGACCTGCTGCGCGAGCTGATCGCGATCCCGGTCTCCGGCGCGGCCGCCGCCGGCCCCGACGCGATCCGGGTGCTGGCCGCCAGTCACCGGTTCATGAGCGCGCCCCAGGCCAGTCCGGACGGTCGTCACCTGGCCTGGATCGGCTGGAACCACCCAGCCATGCCCTGGGACGGCACCGAACTGTGCGTGGCCGAGCTGACCGGCGACGGAACCGCCGGGCCGCACCGGGTGGTGGCGGGCGGAGCGGCCGAGTCGGTCTGCCAGTTCGAGTGGGCCGACGACCACTCGCTGTACGCGATGACCGACCCGGACGGCTGGTGGAACCTCCACCGAGTGAGCCTGGACGGCACTCAGCGCGCCCTGCACCGGGCCGAAGCCGACTACGGCGGTCCACTGTGGACACTCGGCGCGAGCTGGTTCGTCCCGCTCGACGACGGCAGACACCTGTTGCGCGGCAGGCACGGACTCGCCGTGCTGACCGAGGACACCGGCGAGCTGACCGCGCTGGACCTGCCGCTTCCGGTGTGGCGCACCACGTTCGCCCGGGACGGCCACCTGGTCACCGGCGTCGCCGCGGGCCCGGCCGCCGCACCCGCCGTCGCCCAGGTCGACCTGCGCACCGGGCAGCTGACCACGCTCACCGGCCAGCCCGCGGGACTGCCCGACCCGGCCTACCTGCCACCGGTGGTCGAGCGGATCTTCGCGGGCCCGGACGGCGTCGGCATCCCCGCCTACGTCTACCTGCCGCACAACCCCGATTTCACCGCCCCCGAGGGCGAGCGCCCGCCGTTCCTGGTGCACGTGCACGGCGGCCCCACCGGCGAGGTCTCCCCCACGCTAAGCGCCGATTTCGCCTACTTCACCAGCCGCGGCATCGGCGTGGTCGCGGTCAACTACGGCGGCTCCAGCGGCTACGGCCGCGCCTTCCGGGACCGGCTGCGCGAGGCATGGGGCGTGGTCGACGTCCAGGACTGCGCCACCGTGGCCGAGGCCCTGGCAGCCGAGGGCACCGCCGACCCGCTACGGCTGGGCATTCGCGGCGGCAGCGCCGGCGGCTGGACCACCGCGGCCTCACTGACCTCGGTGGCCACCTACCGGGGTGGGGCGGCCTACTTCCCGGTGCTGGACCTGCTGTCCTTCGCCGGTGGCGGCACCCACGACTTCGAGTCCCGCTACCTCGACGGCCTGGTCGGCGCACTGCCCGAAGCAGAGGCCCGCTACCGGGAGCGCTCCCCGTCCAACCGGGTAGACCAGCTCGCCGGGCCGATTCTGCTGCTGCAGGGCCTGGAGGACCAGGTGTGCCCGCCGGAACAGTGCGACAGGTTCCTGGAAGCCTTGGCGGGCAAGGGGATCCCGCACGCCTACCGCAGTTTCGAGGGTGAGCAGCACGGATTCCGGCGGGCGGAGAACATCCAGGCCGCCCTAGAAGCCGAGCTGTCCTTCTTCGGCCAGACCCTCGGGTTCAGCCCGGCCGGGGTGCCCGCGCTGGAGCTGCGTTCGTGAGCGGGTTGCGCCGACCGCCACGGGTGCCGCGCGCCGGTCACGTGGCGGTGATCGCGCCGGCCGGGCCGGTCCCCCCTGCCCAGCTCGACACCGGCATCGAACAGCTCCAGTCCTGGGGACTGACGGTCTCGGTCGGCGCACACGTCCGGGACACCCACCCGGAGCTGGACTACCTGGCCGGTCTGGACGCCGACCGGGCCGCGGACTTCGTGTGGGCGTGGACGCGGCCGGAGATCGACGCGGTGCTGTGCGCCCGCGGCGGCTACGGTTGTCAGCGGATGGTCGGCCTAGTGCCGTGGGCGGAGCTGAAGTCGTTGCCGCCCAAGGTGTTCGCCGGGTCCAGCGATGTCACCGCACTGCACACCCGGATCGCGGCCGAACTGGGTCAGGTCACCCTGTTCGCACCGATGACCGCCAGCGCCATGTTCACCGACGACCTGCCCGCCCGCGAACACCTGCGCTGGTCGCTGCTGGATCCGGCCGCGGTCGGCAAACTCGGACGCGGGGCCGAGCCGATCACCGGTGGCCAGGCGCGCGGGGTCACCGTCGGCGGCACACTCAGCCTGCTCGCCGCCGACCTCGGCCTGCCAGCCGGGCACGGCCGGCGGCCGCCGCCGGGGTCCCTAGCTGTGCTGGAGGACGTCACCGAGGACCCGTATCGCCTGGACGGCCTGCTCACCCACCTGCTGCGATCGGGCTGGTTCGACGGGGTCACCGGCATCGCGCTCGGCTCCTGGACCTCCTGCGGACCGATGCCGGAGGTGCGGGCGGTGCTGACCGACCGGCTCGGCGGGCTGGGTGTGCCGGTGGCCTGGGAAGTCGGGTTCGGGCACTGTGCCAACCAGCTCACCGTGCCGCTGGGTGTCTCCGCGCTGCTGGACGCCGACGCGGGCACCCTGCTGCTGGACGAACCCGCGCTGGTCTAGAGATCCCGGGCGGGAGTTACGCCACGTGAGCGGCACCGCCGCTGAACGGATCAGCCGGGTGGTGACCGATGGTCAGCGACGACGCACGCGCCTGCTTGCCCATCCGCGTGAACCCCACCGGTTCACACCGCCGATTCGCCTGCAACTACCCACGCGAGTTCCCCGTACCGGATGACCAGAGCCCTGCTTTTTCATCCGGTGCGGTGGACTCGCGGACACCCAGTGCGATGGACACCGGTGTTGCGTTACTCCACGCCCCAGCCCCGCCCCGTCGGGGAATGCCCAGTTCGCGCCGACAAGACCACGCTCGGTAGGTGGGTGCACACCCATCCGTCGACCGATCGGGGAAGTCATGAAACGCACGGCCCGAGTACTCGCCGCCGCGGCGCTCCTGGTTCTCGCCGCGTCCACCACCGCCGTCGCCGCGCCCTTACCGGCCAAGCCCGCGCCCAGCCCGGTGACCAGCGCCAGTCCGCAGATCATCCCGGACCAGTTCATCGTGACCCTGGCCAAGGGCGGCACCCTGGACACGGTGGACAAGCTGATCGACCGGTTCGGCCTCGGCATCGAGGTGAAGTTCCGCTACAGCGGCTTGTTCCTCGGCTTCGCCGCCAAGATCAGCCCGCTGGTGGCGCCGCTGCTGCGCGCGCTGCCGGAGATCGAGTCGGTGGTGGCCGACGCCGAGATCAAACTCGACCTGCCGCCGGCCAACGGCGCGTCGGCGCGGGCCGTCGGCTCCTGGGGCCTGGACCGGATCAACCAGCGCTCACTGCCCCTGGACGGCGCGTATACCGTGTCCCGCAACGGATCCGGCGTCACCGCCTACATCGTGGACACTGGCATCCAGTTCGACCACCCGGACTTCCAGGGCCGGGCGCGCCCCGGTTTCGACGCGATCGGCGACGGCCGCAACGGCAACGACTGCAACGGCCACGGCACGCACGTGGCGGGCACGGTCGGCGGCGCGGTCTACGGCGTGGCCAAGGCGACCCGCCTGGTGGCGGTGCGGGTGCTGGGTTGTGACAGCCGAGGCAGCTGGTCGGGCATCATCGCCGGCCTGGACTGGATCGGCGCGAACGCGGTGCGGCCCGCCGTGGCCAACCTGTCCCTGGGCGGCACCCCGGGCATCGCCCAGGTCGACGAGGCGGCGAACCGCTTGTCCGACAAGGGTGTTTTCGTCGCGGTGGCCGGCGGCAACTCCACCGACGACGCCTGCAAGTACAGCCCGGCGCGTGCGGCCCGCCCGATCACCATCGGCGCCACCACCCGCACCGACGGCTACGCCACCTACAGCAACCGCGGCCAGTGCATCCAACTGCTGGCCCCCGGCACCGACATCACCTCGGCCTGGCCCGGCAACCGGATCAACACCATCAGCGGCACCAGCATGGCGACCCCGCACGTGGCCGGCGCGGCGGCACTGTTCAAGCACGCCTACGGCGACCGGTCCCAGAACGAGATCATGAGCTGGCTCTGGAACAACGGCACCCCCGACAAGATCGGCGGCACCCCGGCCTCGACCCCGAACCGACTCCTGTACACCGGCGGCCTGTGATCAGGCGCGGCGCCAGGGCGGAGGCGCGCGCAACCGCGCCTCCGCCCCACTTCGCAGCCTGTCAGCGCCCCAACTCGGCGAGCACACCGTCGTTGAAGGGAGTCCACGCCGCCACCGCCCACGGCCCGAAATCCCGATCGGCCAGCGCCACGCACGCGACCTCCGCCGCCGGATCCACCCACAGGAAGGTCCCGGCCTGCCCGAAGTGGCCATAGGTCCGCGGCGAGTTCCGCAACCCGGTCCAATGCGGCGACTTCTCCCCCCGGATCTCCACCCCCAGCCCCCAGTCACAGGGTTTGTGCATGCCATAACCAGGCACAACACCGTTGAGCCCGGGGAAGGCCACCGAGGTCGCCTCGGCCACGGTCGCCGCCGAGACCAACGTCGGCCGCTGCAACTCGGCGGCGAACCGGGCCAGATCAGCACACGTCGACACCGCCCCGGCCCCGGCCGACCCGGTCAACACCGACCCCGTCATCCCCAACGGCGCGAACACCGCCTCGTGGAGGTACTCGGGAAACCCGATCCCGGAACTCTTCTCCAGGGTCTCCGCCAGCACCTCGAACCCGGTGTTGGAGTAGATCCGCCGAGCCCCCGGCTGCGCCTGCACCGCCGCGGAGTCAAAGGCCAGCCCCGAGGTGTGCGCGGCCAGATGCCGGACAGTCGCCCCCGGAGGCCCCGCGGGCTGATCCCACTCCAGCGCCCCCTCCTCCACCGCGACCAGCACGGCGTAGGCGGTCAGCGGTTTGGTCACCGAGGCCAGCCGAAAACTCCGATCCTGCGGTCCGTAGGTGCCCAGGATCGCGCCGTCCGCACGGACCACAGCCGCCGCGGCGTGCTCCACCGGCCACTGTGCGAGGACACCCAGACTCGTCAGGCTGCTCATGCCCCTCAACCTAGGCAAGCACCCGCGAGGTCGCCCGTTCGGGGGTCAACGCACGCTCCACACGCGGGCCTCCGCACCAAGCCCAGCCCCATCAAATCCAGCTCCACCAACCCCGCCCTGCTCACCCGCCCGCCACACCTGGCCCACCGGCCTCACCCCAGCGCCAGCTCAACCGCCGCCATCGCATGCAGCCGGGTAGTCGGAAACAACGGCAACTCCGAGTCACCCTCCGCCACCAGCAACTCGATCTCGGTACACCCCAGGATGATCCCCTCCACCCCAGCCGCCGCCAACCGAGCCATGACCTCCCGAAACGCGACCCGCGAGGCCGCCAGCACAACCCCCCGGCACAACTCCTCGTAGATCACCCGATGCACCAACTCCCGGTCCGCGGCCCCCGGCACCACCACCTCAAGCCCATGCCCCGCCAGCCGCTCCCGGTAGAACTCCTGCTCCATCGTGAACGCCGTCCCCAGCAGTCCCACCCGCCGCACACCCCGCGCGAGCACCGCGGCCGCGGTGGCGTCACCCAGGTGCAACAACGGAATGTCCACGGCGGCGGCGACCTGGTCCGCGACCTTGTGCATCGTGTTCGTGCACACCACCACGAAGTCCGCCCCGGCCCGCTGCAAAGCCCTGGCCGCCTGCCCAAGCCGCTCCCCGGCGCCATCCCAGTCCTGCGCCCGCTGGAGTTCCTCGATCTCGGCGAAGTCCACCGAGTACAACACGCACCGCGCCGAGTGCAGGCCCCCGAGCCGATCCCGGACCAGCTCGTTGACCAGGCGGTAGTAGATCGCGGACGACTCCCAGCTCATGCCGCCGAGCAGGCCGATAGTGCGCATGCCCGCCACGGTAGCCGCTGCCCGACTCGATGATCACGACCGCGGTCGCGGGTGCCCGAACACACCCACCCGCGTGCACCTGCGCCAGCGCACACGAGCCACCATCGGCGACCAGCGATGCCCGAATCCCGGCTCGGCGCAACACCGAGCACAACCCCACTCAACACCAACCCACCCAACACCGATCCAAGCCGCGCCGGCCTACGCAATGGTGGCCAGCACCCGACGGTGGCCAGCACCCGACGGTGGTCAGCCCTCGCGCGCAAGCTCAACCAGCATCCACGAGCAGCGACGTGATCACGGCCGTGGCGGTCTCGGTCGCCCAACCGCGCCTCCGGCCCTCCGCCCCGCACACCGCTCTCTAGCGGAACGCGGAAACCCGCGTTTTGGTTGCCTTCATGTTTCACTCTCCCACCCGATCAGGTGATCCAACTCCCTCCCTCCCAAGCTCGACCAGCCAAAACCCCACCCCAACTACCGCCGTTCGAGAATCATCGGCAGCGACACCGGATGATGTGTTGTATAAGCCACCGATCGCACCCGATACCCCGGCACCGACCGCACCCGCCACTCCGCCGCGATCGTCGCCGTCGCGATCATCATCTCCGCGATCGCGAACCGCTCCCCGATACACCTGTGCCGCCCCCCGCCAAAAGGCAGGTAGGTACCCGGCGCGGGCGGACTCGCCCACCGGTCCGGATCGAACTCCAGCGGTCGCGGGTGATAGCGGGGATCGCGATGGAGCGCCAGCGGGCTGTACACCACCTCCGTGCCGGGGCGGGTCAGCGCCGGGCCGAGGCGGACCTCTGTCTGGGCGGCGCGCATCGACATCGGCACCGGGTTGTGCAGCCGTAGTGTCTCGTCGACCACTCGCCGCAGGTACGGCAGGCGCGGCAGGTCGGCGAAGGTGATCGGATGGCCGGCCAGGACGGCGTCCAGTTCGGCGTGGAGCCGGGATTCGACCGCCGGGTGCCGGGATAGTTCCAGGAACAGCCAGGACAGCGTCACCGCCGCGGTCTCGGTGCCGGCGACGAGCAGGGTCATGATCTCGTCGCGGGCCTGTTGGCGGCTCATGCTCTGGCCGGTGTCGTCGTGGCGGGCGTGCAGCAGCATGGACAACAGGTCGCCGCGGTCGGTGTCGTCGTGGGCATAGCTGGACAGGATGCGGTCGATGATCACGTCGAGGCGCCGGCCCGCCTCGTCGTAACGGCGGGACACCGCGGCGGGCAGCCACGGCAGCGGGTTCAGCGAGCGGGTGACCGCGCCGCGCAGCACCAGGGGCAGTGACCGGTGGATCTCCGCGGCGGCCTCCGCACCCAGATCGCTGCCAAAGAGGGTCTTGCCGATGATGTGCGGGGTCACCGCGTACATGGCCTGTTCCCAGGCGATCCGCTGCCCCGGCTTCCACCCCTTGATCATCCGCTCCACCTCGGCGCGCATCACGTCGCCGTATCCGGCCAGGCGCTGCTGGTGGAAGGCAGGGCTCATCAGCCTGCGCTGACGTAGGTGGAACTCACCGTCGGACGTGGCCACGCCATTGCCGAAGAACGGGCGGGTCTTGCGGAAGATGCGGCCCTTGGCGAACTTGTCCGCCTCGGTGACGAGCACCTGGTGGATCAGCGCCGGATCGGTCAGCAGCAACGCCTCCATCGGACCGAAGTAGATGCGCACCACCGGTCCGAGACCGAGGAGCGAGGTGTAGAAGCCGACCTGGTCCCATGCCAGGTAGGGCAGATGGCCGAGGCCGGGCAGCCGGCGGGGGGCGACGGGAAGGATGCTGGTCATGGCCGGTCAGGTCTGGGCGAGCCAGTTCTGCGCCAGGGTGCTGGCGCCGACACCTTCGGGATCGTCGCCGACATAGGTCTCGCGGCTGGCCGCGAGCCATTCCTGGCGGCTGATCTTGCCGTCGCCGTCGGTGTCGATCTGCTGGAACAGCGCGGTCGCGCCCTCCTTGGGCAGGCCGCTGGCGACGTAGAGCGTGACCAGTTCCTCCTCATCGAGGACTTCGTCACCGTCCGTGTCCGCCGCGTCGAAAGCGGTCAGACCGACCGAGAGCACCCGGTCCAGGTACCCGGGCTCGGCCATCATGCCCTTCTCGAAAGCGGCGATGAATGAGGGCCGGTCCACCCTGCCGATGTCGCCGTGGCCGGCGTCGTGCTGCAACTGCGCCCACCACCGTCGATAAGCCTGCAGGTAGAGCACACATTTCGGGTCGTCGACGGTCATCCCGAGGCGGGCGATCACGGTCAGCGCGATGCGCTCCATGTCCGCCCACTCGATGCGGCCGAGGCCGCTGTGGTCGAACACGTCGAACAGCGCGCCGATGTTCTCGCGCTGCAACGCACTGAGCATGGTCGTCTCCTGAAGCCGTGGCGAACTGGTCACGCAGAGATACAGCATGCCAAGACTCAGTGACGTGTTCGAGCGCTGAGCGGGTCAACCGCGTCATCCGCCCGCATCAGGTGAACGAGGACTCCCCGATCAGCTTATGAACGGAAGATGCACACCATCAATGGCGAAGAACCACGTGCTCCAGTCGGGAAAACGGCGACTCAGACGCTGGAAGTGGTCACTGAGCGCATCCGGATAGCTCCAGTCACCCAGCAACAGCTCCGCGCCGGCCACGATTTCGGGCAGATCGGCGGCGAAGCGGGCCTGGCTCATGCTGGGCGCGCGGGGCCCGCCGGGTTCCTCGACCAGGTCGGGATCGGCGGCGAACATGCTGTAGCAGGGGAACCGATCCTGGTCGGGCAGCACCGAGTAGAACGGCACGCCGTTGAAGTAGTACTCGGGCCACCGGTTCCCGGACAGCGTCAGCCACGGCACACCGAGGGTGCCCGCGGTGAAGGAGAAGCCCGAGTGCGGGGACACCAGCAGGTCGCAGGCGGCCAGCGCGCCCAGCTGTTCGACCAGGGGCACGTCCACCGCGGCCACACTGGGGAAGGCGGTGCGCAACCGGTCGAGTTCGCCGGCGCCGAAGCTGGTGCCGGTGCGCCCGTCCCCGGTGTCGAGCTTGCCGAGGAAGCAGAACCGCGCGCCAGGGAACTTCGCCGCCAGCCCGCCGAGGATGAGTTCCCAGGAGGCGATCGACGGGTAGTACTCGCGGGGCGCGCTGCCGCCCGGCAGCACCGCGATCTTCACCGGCGCCGCGCCCAGCAGCGCCGCGCCCCGGTCCAGCTCGGTCTGGGGCAGGCGCAGGCGCAGTTCCTGATGCGGCCGGTAGGACGGGCCGATCTTGACCAGGCCGGCGTGGCCGGTGCCCTTGGCCGCGCGGAAGTGGGTGGCGGCGGTGTCGTAGTAGCGGGCCAGGCCGGGGAACAGCTCCCGCTGGACGTCCTGGGTGCCGCGGAGGTCGCCGACCACCCAGTCCCAGTCCCTCGGGATCCCGGCCAGCGCGGCCGCGGCGTCGAACTCGCCGTCGAAGAGGTCCACCTCGACCTCGAACACCTCGTCCACCCAATCGCAGCAGGAGGCCAGTTCGACCGGGGTTTTCTTGTTCAGCACCACCGCGATCCGCCGGTCCGGATCGGCCAGGTGGTAGCCGTGCGCGTAGTGCAACGCCTCGATCGCGTGGCCGACGTTGTGGGCGTAGACGAAGTTCACCAGAACGGACTCGGTAGCCATCGCCGCCGATCATGCTCCCGCCGTCCGGCCGGAGCCAACCGAGTTTCCACCGCCCTAGGATCGCGAGATGAGTGCGGCGGACTTCGGCAGCAGTGACTGGGCCTGGCTCAACGAGCCGCCCAAATGGAGTGTGGCGGACGGACGGCTGACCGTGCGGACGGCACCGGACACCGACTTCTGGCGCGTCACCCATTACGGCTTCATCCGCGACACCGGGCACTTTCTCGGCCGCCGGGTCTCCGGGGATTTCACCGCGTCGGTGACCTTCCGCGGCGACTACCACGACCGCTACGACCAGGCCGGGTTGATGATCCGCCTCGACGAGCGGAACTGGATCAAGACCGGCATCGAGCTGGACGGCCGGCTGTGGTTGAGCGCGGTCGCCACCAGGGAGTTCTCCGACTGGTCGGTGCTGCCCGCGCCGGGTGGGCTGCGTGAGGTGCGGTTGTCGGTGGAGCGTTCCGGCGACGCGGTGACCGTGCGCTACGGCGTGGACGGCGCGGCCCCGGAGACCATGTTGCGGGTGGCCTACCTGCCGCCGAAACGGCCGGCCTGGATCGGCCCGATGTGCGCCTCCCCGGACGGCACCGGGTTCACCGCCACCTTCACCGATTTCACCCTGGCGACTTAGGGGCTGTGCCATAGTGGCTGACGTCAACCATTAGTCAGCGCCAGGTCGGTTGGTGGAGCGCGCTGGGACCTTGAGAGAGGACCAGTATGTCCACCAACCAGTTCGATTCGCTCGACGCCGCCTATGTGCCGGATCCCGCGGTCGAGATTCCGCCGCTGATCGAGGCTTTCCTGACCTGGCTCGCCGAGCGGGTCCCCGGGTTCGACCCGGCCGCGACCAGGGCGCTGGGCGCGGAATTGGCCGCGGCCCAGTCCCATCGGATCGTGGATGAGGCGGCCCGGCACAACCTCGCGCTGACCACCATGGTGGTGGCCGCTTTCCGCTTGCTGCCAGGCGAGATCGACCGGCACACGCTGCTGCGGCGCGCGCTGGCCGAGCCGCTGGGCGAGCAGATCGCCCAGGGCACCCGGTACGCCCTGGACTACGCCGAGGACGCCTTCGGCACCATGGTCGCGATCAGCAAAGCACGGGAGGAACACGCCTTCGGCGCCGGTTTCACCTTCCACCGCGCGGCCGACGACGACCGCGAGTACCTGCTGGAGGTGCGGCAGTGCTTCTACCACGAGGTGCTCAAGGCGCACGATGCCGCGGAGCTGACGCCGGCGCTGTGCGCCTTCGACGAGAGCTGGATCGGCGCGATCGACCCGGACCGGCACGGCCTGACCTTCGAGCGGCCGACCACGCTGGGCCTGGGCGGCACGCACTGCCCGTTCTCGTTCCGGCGTAGCTGAGCCCAGAACCGGGTCCGGTATGTCCATTGTGGACATACCGGACCCGGTTCCTCGCTGTCTAGCCCTTGTACTTCTTCAGTTCCCGCCGCGCCAGCGAGGCCAGGTGCACCTCGTCCGGACCGTCGGCCAGGCGCAGCGTGCGGCCCTGGGCCCACAGGTGCGCCAGCGGCAGGTCCTGGCTGACCCCGCCCGCGCCGTGCGCCTGGATCGCCTTGTCCACCACCCATTCGGTCATCCGCGGGGTGGCGATCTTGATCGCCTGGATCTCGGTGTGCGCGCCCTTGTTGCCCACGGTGTCCATCAGCCACGCGGTCTTGAGCACCAGCAGGCGGGTCTGCTCGATGCGCACCCGGGATTCGGCGATCCACTCCCGCACCACGCCCTGCTCGGCCAGGGGTTTGCCGAAGGCGACCCGGTCCAGGGCCCGCCGGCACATCAGTTCCAGGGCACGCTCGGCCATGCCGACCAGGCGCATGCAGTGGTGGATCCGGCCGGGCCCGAGCCGGGCCTGCGCGATGGCGAACCCGTCGCCCTCGCCGGCGACCAGGTTCTCCACCGGCACCCGGACGTTGGTGAACACCACCTCGGCGTGCCCGCCGTGCGCGCCGTCGGTGTAGCCGAAGACGTGCATGCCGCGCTTGATGTCCACACCGGGGGTGTCCGACGGAACGATGATCATGCTCTGCCGGCGGTGCCGTTCCGCGCCGGGGTCGGTCTTGCCCATGACGATGAGCACCGCGCAGTCCGGGCTCATCGCACCGGAGGCGTACCACTTGCGGCCGTTGACCACGTAATGGTCGCCGTCGCGGTCGATCCGGGTGGCGATGTTGCTCGCGTCGGAGGAGGCCACCTCCGGCTCGGTCATGCAGAACGCGGAGCGGATCTGCCCGCCCAGCAACGGTTCCAGCCACCGTCGCTGCTGTGCCTCGGAGCCGAACTCGGCCAGCAGCTCCATGTTGCCGGTGTCCGGCGCGGCGCAGTTGAGCGCCTCCGGGGCCAGACTGGGGCTGTGGCCGGTGATCTCGGCCAGCGAGGCGTACTGGAGGTTGGTCAGCCCCGCGCCGTGCGCGCCGGGCAGGAACAGGTTCCACAGGCCACGCCTGCGCGCCTCCTCCTTGAGATCCTCCATCACCGACGGCCGGTCCCACTCCGCGCCGGGCGCGACGTCCTTGCCGAGCAGCTCCTGCTCGGCCGGGTAGATGTGGGAATCCATGAACGCCAGCAGCTTCTCGCGCAGTTCGAGGGTCCGCTCGTCGAGGGCGAAGTCCATCTAGCTCTCCTCTGCCAGTGCGTTCAGCCCGCTGCTCACCAGCAGGGGCGTGAGTTTGCCGATCTTGTCGAAGCCCGCGCCGACGGTCTTGCCGGCCACGAACCGGAAGTGGATGCCCTCCACGATCACCGCGAGCTTGAAGAAGCTCAGCGCCACGTACCAGTTCAGCCTGCCGACGTCGCGGCCGCCGTGCTGGGCGTAATGCGCGATCAGCTCGTCGGTGCCGGCCAGTCCGGGCACGGAGTTGCTGCCGGAGATCTCCTCGCCGGCCGCGCCGAGGTCATGGTTGTAGACCACCAGCAGTCCCAGGTCGGTCAGCGGGTCGCCCAGGGTGGACATCTCCCAGTCCAGCACCCCGGTGATGCCCAGCGGATCCGCGCCGACCAGGACATTGCCCAGCCGGTAGTCACCGTGCAGAATCGCGGGCGCTCCCGATTCCGGGATCCGCGCGCCGAGCTGGGCGTGCAGGTCGTCGATCCCGGCCAGTTCCCGGCTCCGCGAGGCGTCCAGCTGCTTCTTCCACCGGTTGACCTGCCGGGTGAGGAACCCGTCCGGCCGCCCGAAGTCCGTCAGGCCCACTGATTCGGGCGCCACGGCGTGCAGGTCTGCCAGCACCTCCACCAGTTCCAGTGACAACGCCCGAGCCTGTTCCGGCCGCAGCCAGGCGGCGTCGGACCGCGTGCGCAACACCTGCCCCGGCGTCCGGTCCATGAGGTAGAAGGGCGCGCCCAGCACCTCCGGGTCGGCGCAGAGCAGCACGGTGGTGGGCACCGGCACCGCGGTGTCCCGCAACGCGGTGATCACCCGGTACTCCCGGCCCATATCGTGCGCGGTGGCCAGCACATGCCCGAGCGGCGGCCGCCGCAGCACCCAGTCGTGCTCTCCGTCGCTGACGGAGTAGGTCAGGTTGGACCGCCCGCCCGCGATGAGTTCGGCGGTCAGCTCCCCGGCGCGCAGTCCGGGCCGCTGCTCATCGAGGTAGGCGCGGAATCGCCCCAGGTCAAGGCCTGGCAGCTGTTCGGATCCGCCCACGGGGACTCCGGAGGATCCGCCTGCGGGGGTTCCGGAGTCCCCGCCCACGGAGGCTCCGGAACTCCCGAGCGTCCTGGGCTTGCCAGTCTTCTCCGGCCCGGTCATGCCGATCCTCCCGCCAGTCCCGGCGCGAGCGCGTTCACCGCCGCGACGGTGCCGGCCGCGTCGGTGTGCCAGACCGCGTGCATGCCCACCGCCCGCGCGCCCAGCACGTTCGGCTCCGCGTCGTCGACGAACACACAACGCCCCGCGGGCAGCCCCAGCCGTTCCAGGGTGTGCTCGTAGATCGCCGCGTCGGGTTTGCGCAGCCCGACCTCGCCGCTGATCACGATCACCTCGCACAGCTCGCGCAGCCGCTCCATCGGGTAGCCGCCGCCCCAGCTGTTGGACAGCAGCGCGGTGCGCAGTCCGGCCTCGCGGGCATCCCGCAGCAGGTCGAGCATCGCCTCGTCCGGGCCCACCCCGGCGAACATCCGCCGGATCAGTCCCTTCGAGTCGATGGCCCGGCCGTCCACGGTGGTGAGCCGGGCGGCCAGGTGCCGCTCGAACTCGCCGGTGTCCAGCTCGCCGGTCTCCAGCAGGTGGATCGGGTTGCCGGGCTCGGCCCGCGCGCCCAGCCAGTCGCCGAGCAGGTCGCGCAGGCTGTCCTGGGTGATGCCGTCGGCCTCGCACCAGTCGCGGAAGGACGACCGGATCGAGGTGGTCAGCACCCCGCCGTAGTCCACCACCAGCGCGTCGATCTCTCGGGTGTCCGTCAATGCCACCCCACGGAGGTTACCGACCGGTTGGAATGTCGGCAATGCCGCTCATCGGGTGCAGTGAATCACCCCAGTTAGTGGCATTATCAGCACTGTGTCAGCACGATCCGAGTCCGCACCGACCGACCGGTTTGTCCCGGAGCGACTGGTCGATGCCGCAACGCGCTTGTTCGCCGACAAGGGCTACCCGGCCACCTCGGTCCAGGAGATCGCCGACGCCGCCGGGGTGACCAAGGGCGGGCTCTACCACTACTTCAAGTCCAAGGCAGAGCTACTGCACGAGGTCTACCGGCGCCTGCTGTTCCTGCAGACCTACCGCCTCGAACAGATCGCGACCAGCTCCGGATCGCCCGCACAACGCCTGCGCGCCGCCGCCGAGGACGTGGTGACCAGCAGCGCGAACAGCCTGCGCGAGGTGACGGTGTTCTTCCGCGAGATGCACCACCTCCCGCCGACCACCCTGGCCACGGTCCGCGCCGAACGCCGCCGCTACCACGAGCGCTTCCGCGGCCTGATCGAAGAAGGCCAGCGTGCCGGCGAGTTCCGCCCGGACATCTCGGCGGACCTGGTCACGCACTCCTTCTTCGGCGCCATCCACCACATGGCGGTCTGGTACCGCCCGAGTGGCCCGAAGAGCGTCACCGAGATCGGCGCGGACTTCACCGAGCTGCTGCTCAGCTCACTCCGCCTGGTCACCCCGGTCAACTGATCAGCACCGGCGTGGCCGCCTCGGCCAGGCCGGCCACGGGCTCCGGCTCG
This sequence comes from Crossiella sp. CA198, assembly GCF_052078295.1. Lineage (NCBI taxonomy): Bacteria > Bacillati > Actinomycetota > Actinomycetes > Pseudonocardiales > Pseudonocardiaceae > Crossiella > Crossiella sp. CA198. The sequence continues at coordinate 284,211 of NZ_JBQJIM010000010.1, read as the reverse complement.
GCACCGCCTGCACAGTCCCGCCGACCTGGCCTAGGCCGATCCGGCCCTCAACCAGTTCACCGAGCCCACTCCCCCAGTGCGCGACCCTGGCGACCTCGATCATGACTGTCGCCAAGCAGGTCTGACCTGCGACAGCGGCCCGCGACCAGCCGCGCCCTGTCCATCCGCTGCCCGAGCAAGTCGCGCCGACGCATCCGACTCGGTCAGGCGCCGCCAGTCTCAGCCCAGCGCGGCCCGCACCGCATTGGCCCTTCGTCAGCTTGGTCGTCGCCCGTCGCCCGTCGCCCTGACCGCCGTCCGCGCTGACGGTCATGTCCACGACGGTCGACGGCCCGTCAGCCCGGGCCCTCGCCACCGGAACGTGTCACCAGAGTGGTCGCAGTCCGACCGGTCGCTCTGAATTGCGCACGTAAGCCCAGAGCGCGAATCGCACCTCCTCCAGCGCCTGCTTACCAACCAGTTGTTCCCAACGTTCCTCCTCCTCCAGCCACATCAGCTCGACTTCCTGGATGCACTGTCTGCCTCGTTCGGTCAGTTCGACGATCTTGGCGCGACCATCGCCCGGGTGTGGGCGCCGTGCCACAAAACCCTGATTCTCCAGTTCCTCGACGAGCTGCACCGCCGCCTGTTTGGTGACCCCAAGATGGATGGCCAGCGCCACCGCGGTCGTCGTGGGGTTGTGCGACAGGAAGTTGAAGGCGTATCCGTAGGCGGGTCGAAGCCCGGGATATCCCTGCTCGTCCATCCGCGCATGCACGCGGTCGTTCATCAACCGGAACACCATCGCGAGCGTCACGGGAAGCTGCCTCTCGGCCATGGCGCCACCCTAGATCCGCTCGTTCGCCCATCTGCATTCAACACCGACTTGCGCGATGTGGTCAAGCTGCTTTACCTTCAATCTCGACAAGCCGCTTGACCATCTCACTGGAGGGACAGATGAACAGGACCTACCCCGGACCGACGTTCTCCTTGGGTGCCAACACATTCCACGCGCACACGGTCGATCGCGAGGAGGTCTTCGTGCCCGTGGACGGCCCGCTGACCGCGACCGCGGACGGGGTCGAACGGGTGGTCGCGCCGAGCATGGCGCTGGCCATCGCGCCCGGCGAGCTGTACCGCCGAGCGCCCGCTCTCGGTCCTGGCGTGCACGAGCGCGGGCATCTCGGCGGAGCTGAACGGTCAGGTGTTCGCGCCCCCGTGGGCGCAGTGAGGAGGCAGACCATGAACCCGATCGCCTGAGTCGGTCAACCCCGCCGTGTGCGCAACACGGTCGCGGTCGCCTCATCGGCGGGAAAGAACGACTCGATCGCCAGTTCGGAGACGGTGATGTCCGCCGGCGTGCCGAATGTGGCGACCATGCTGAAGAAGGTCAGCTCCCGGCCCTCGTGGCGCACGCGTAGCGGCACCACGACCTCGCCCGGTCCGGGCAGCTCGATCTCCGGCTCCGGCTCGGCGCACGGATAGCCGGACAGTTCCTCGTACAACTCGGTCAACACCGGATCGGCGGTCATCGCCACCTGCCGCCGCAGCCGGCCCAGCAGATGTGCCCGCCACTCCCCCAGGTTCGCGATCCGCGGCGCGAGTCCTTCGGGATGCAGGCTGGCACGCAACACGTTCACCGGTGGCACCAGCAGGTCCGGTCGCACCGATTCGGTCAGCACGCCAATGCTGGTATTGGCCTCGACCATGGTCCAGGCCCGGTCGATAACGATGGCCGGGTAGGGCTCATGGGCGGTGAGGATCTGCCGCACCGCGGTCCGGACCGCGGTCATGTGCGGCGAATCCAGTGCCGACTCGGCGTAGACCGGCGCGTATCCAGCAGCGAGAAGGAGGTGATTGCGTTCCCGTAGTGGCAGGTCCAGGTGCTCGGCCAGGTGCAGGAGCATGTCCCGGCTTGGCTTGGACCGCCCGGTCTCCACGAAGCTGAGGTGCCGGGTGGAGATGTCGGCCCGCACCGACAACTCGAGCTGGCTGAGCCGCCTGCGGTCCCGCCACTCACGGAGCAGTTCGCCGACCGGCCGCGTGGTCTGGGTCGTGGTGGCCACACGACCTGGTCCAGGCCGAGAACGCTGAACCGTGCCCGCGAGGGTCGTGACCGAGGCGGACGGCGGCGACGCGGTCGCGACGCCTTCGTGCCGGCCATTCCTGGCCGCGGCGGTCCTGCCGCCGGTGACCGGCTCGCCGCGGCTGTCGCGGCCGGGACTGTCCCGGGCGGGGCTCCTCGGCCCCCGGCTACCGGAAGTCGTCGGCATGATCGGCCGCCCATCGCGCGTAGGTGTGAGCGGGCCGGTTCAGCACCCGCTCGACGTCATTGGTCAACTCCGCCGCCCCCACCAGATCCAATTCGGAGACAGGAGCGTCCTCATGTCCCAGCATCCACTCGACGAAGGTCCGGTCATAGCCCTGTGCCAGCCAGTCCGCCCGTGCCTGGTCCGGGCTGATCGCCTCGAAACGCAGGTCGCGCCCGATCGCCGCGCCGATCGCGGCGACCTGCTCCGGCGGGGTGACCAGCCCGGGTCCGGTGAGCACGTACTTGGCGCCGTGGTGTCCGTCCTCGGTGAGCGCCGCGACCGCGACCGCGGCGATATCCGTCTCGTGCACCATCCCGGAGGCGATCTTGCCGAAGGGCGAGCGCACCACACCCGTGGTCCGGATGGCGGGTGCCCAGTCCAGCGTGTTGGCCATGAACTCCCCGGCCCGCACGTGCGTCCACTCAACCCCGGCGGCCTGCACCGCCTGTTCCACGGTCACCTCGTCGGCGTGGTGGTAGTCGGCGTCCCCATGGCCGGGTTCGTCCTCCACCACCGCACCCGAGGACAGCGTCACGACCCGCCGCACACCGGCGGTGGTCGCGGTCGCCAGCACGTCGTTCACCGTTGCCGACACAGCGAAAGCAGGTGCCAGGAAGAGCCGATCCACGTTCTTGAACACCCCGGTGAGGGTTTCCGGGGCGGTCAGGTCCCCGCGGAGGACCTCGGCGGCCTCGGGCAGGCCGGCCCGGTCCGGATCCCGGGTGAGTGCTCGCACCGTGTGTCCGGCGGCGAGCAGTTGCCGCAGGACCTCGCCGCCGATGGTTCCGCTGGCCCCGGTGACCAGAATGCGCATGACTCCCCCGTTACTCAAGTTTGAATGGAGCGCAACTGTAGCGACCACCGAGGCCCTGGACAAGCCATGGATTACCGGGCGGACCGGCGCAGCCCGACCACCTGCAGTTCAGCGAATACCGCCACCACTGCCGCCTGGACCAGCACAAACGCCACGCCCAGGCCGGTCGTCGGCAGGGTGGCCGCGACCGCCACGCTGGCCGCGACCCACAGGGCGTTGATCACCACGATCTCCCAGGCGCCGACCCGGCTGAGTTGCCGCCGCAGACCCACGGTGGCGACTCCGGCCGCGAACACGACCAGCACCACACCCGCCCCGAGCAGCAGCCCGGCGAGCAGGCCCAGCAACTCGGCGAGGAAGGAGCTGCCCAGCAGCAGAAGCACACCCATGGCGCCGGTGGCCACCGCGTCCAGCCGCAGGGCGAAGCGGAGCAGACCGGCGGGATTGGCGGTGGCGGCGGAAACCTGAGTGGTCATCGTGACTCCTTGATCGGAAGTTCGGCTGTCCTTGTGGACATGACGATCTCCCGTCACAGGTCAAGCTGTCGATTACCTCAGAGGTAATGCCGCAGGTCAGGAACTCACAAGTCCCTGATCACCCGGCAGGGGTTGCCGACGGCCAGCACCCGCTCAGGCAGATCCCTGGTCACCACGCTGCCCGCGCCGACCACGGTGTTCGCGCCGATGGTCACGCCGGGGCAGACGATGACCCCACCGCCGAGCCAGGCGTTGTCCCCGATGATGATCGGTGCCGCGGTCTCCCAGCGTTGCCGCCGCAGCTCGTGATCCTCGATCGGGTGCAACGAGGTGAGCAGCTGAGCCCGCGGGCCGATGGACACGTCGTTGCCGATAGTGATCGGCGCGCAGTCCATCAGGATCGCGTCGTAGTTGATGAAACTGTTGTCCCCCATGCGAATGAGGTAGCCAAAGTCACACTGGAACCGTGGCATGATCCACGATCCGGCGCCGATCCCGCCGAGCAGCTCGGTCAGGATCTGTTGCCGCGCCTCGTCCTCACCGGAGCGGGTCGCGTTGAACCGGTCCACCAACTGCTGGCAATGCCTGCGCTCGGCGACCAGCACGGGATCGTTGTCGCGGTACAGCTCGCCGCGCAGCATGCGTTCCTTTTGCTCGCTCATGATCACCCACACTAGCCAGCCGGATTGCTGGGCGGGCTCGGATCCCGTGATCGGGAACGCGCGGGCCCCGGGGAGTTCGATCACTCTCGGGGGCGGGGGGGAGGAGGAGTTCGACCACCCGGCTCCTGCGTGGCCCGGCCTAGGGTGCTTGCGTGCCGCGCGGTGTGGATCGGGCGGTTGGCGTCGTGCGACCGACTTGACTCCTCCGGCTAGGTGCGGTGGTCGGCGTGCTGATTAGGGCGCTGCGGTGGGATCCGTGGCGGTGGGATCCGGATCCGTGACCACGGCATCCGCGGCTGCGGTGTCTGAGACCGTGATGGCGGCGCCCGCCTCGCCTCTGGCCGTGCTGGCCGTGCTGGCCGTGGCCATGATGCCTGCGAGCGCGGTGGCGGTGCCCGGCTTACCCGTGAGCGCGGACAGGGTTTCCGTGAAACCGGTCCAGGCTCGTTCGGTGTCGGGGGTTCGGGCGTGTGGGGAGCGGAACCAGTGCAGGAACGCCGCCACGTCGTCGAGGGCCCAGCGTAGGCGGTACAGCTCCAGTGCCGAGCGATCGACCGGGCGGCCGCTGATCTCGGTGTAGTGGGCCAGGTCCTCATCGTCCTGGGCGACCAGCCAGAGGTCGCGTTCGGGGGTGGCCAGGCCGACGGTGTCCCAGTCGAGCAGGATGTGGCGGTTTTCCAGGCGCATCAGGTTGCCGGGGTGGGGTTCGCCGTGGGTGATCACAGGGGCGCCGTGCAGGGTGGCGGCTCCGCGGTCGAACTCGGTCAGGCGGTGGTGCAGGTGGGTGGCGTGCTGGGCGGTCAGGGCGCGGGCGGGTTCGGCGAAGGGGCCGCCGGTCCAGGGACTGTGCAGGGTGGCCAGGGCTGTGGTGAGGGTGGCGCGGGAGGGTAGGGCCGGTGGGAAGATCGGGGTGGTGGCTGGGGGTTTGGTGCAGTGGAGGTGGGCCAGCAGAGTGAGGGTGGCGGTGCGGTCGGGGCGGCTGACGGGGTCGCCGAAGTGGCCGGTGGTGCCGTCCAGGAATGGGAAAACGCTGAGGGCGTAGTGGACTCCGAGGCGGCGGAGGGTGTCGCCCTCGGGGGTGGGCACCGGGGCGGCGATGAAATCCAGGGGGAGGGCGGCCGCGGTGGTCATGGCTTGGTGGAGGCCGTGCCAGGCGGTGGCGGGGGTGGGGCCGCAGTGGGGTTTGGCGGTGAGGTCCGCGACGGTGATGAACCAGCGGCGGGTGTGCTGGTCGGTGACGGTCCAGTGGTGGTCGCCGAAGCCGACGGGGGCGTGGGTGAGGGTGGTGGCGGTGATGTTCCAGGCTTGCAGGGCCTGGTGCAGGGTGTGGTCGTCCAGGTCCGGTGGCCGGGCTTTCATGGCGGGGAAGCTAGCCGGTGGAGGCCGGTCAGGGCGCGCGGTTTTTGGGAGGGCGCATCGCGGTGAGGATGGTGGCGGCTGGGTTGGGCTTGGTGCCTGTGCCGGAGCTACCTCGACGCTGGTGGTTGATGCCGACGCCGGGACGGGGATCGGAGCCAGGCCGGACCGGGCCCGAGGCTGGGATCAGGACTGGGGCTGGGATCAGGACTGGGGCAGGGATCAGGACTGGGGCAAGGACTGGGGTAGGGACCGAGCCTGGGGCAGGGACCAGCGCGGGGCACCCGGCGCTTGGGCAGCGCAGCGCTGCGGGCCGACAGGCCGACGGGGCGGTGCGGCGACGGGGCGGCGGTGTGGCAGGGCGGTGCGGTGCGGCGGGGTAGCGCGGTGGGCCGAGCGGTGGGCCAGGTGCGGCTGCGGGGCCGGGTGGGCTGCGGAGGCCGGGTGTGCTGCTGGGGGGGGGCGGGGGCTGGGGGTCAGGCGGGGTATTGCAGGGCGATGTCGCGTTCGGTTTTGCCGCCGTCGAAGTCGGGGGGCTGGCTGGTGTCCTTGGCGGGGCTGGTTTCCGACAGGGGGATGCGGTCGGGGAGTTTGGCGAACTTCGGGTCCGGCTTGTGTTCGGTCATGGACTCAACCCCTTTCTGTCGAGGTTAGCCGACGCGCAGGCCCAGCGCCGTGACGATGACCAGGGCTTGTTCCGGGTCGATCAGGGCGCCTTCGAGTTCGGCGTTGCGCGGGTCCAGGGCGGACAGGTCGGTGCCGCGGAGGTCGGCTCGGGTGAGGTCGACGCGGTGCAGCAGGGCGTCGGTCAGGTCGACTCGGTGCAGGGTGGCGCTGGGGAGGCGGGCGGCGGTGAGGTCGGCCTCGTGCAGGCGGGTGCCGGTGAAGGTGGCGCGGCTGAGGTTGGCGCCGGGGAGGCCGACGTAGGACCAGTCGCCGCCGCTGACCTTGAACAGCTCGAAGGTGCAGTTGTCGAACATGCTGCCGGTGAGTTTGCAGTCGGTGAAGGTGGTGTCGAAGAAGCGGCTGCGGGTGAAGGTGCAGTTCAGGAAAGCCGTGCCGGTGTGTTCGGCGGCGTTGAAACGACACTGCCGGAAGGTGCAGTCGACAAAACTGGCCTGGCGGCTGGACATCTCGGACAGGTCGACGTCGAGGAAGGCGACTCTGGTGAAGGTCTGGCCGTCGAGGTCCTGGTCGATGTCCCAGTCGCGGTTGTGGACCGTGGTGTCGGTGGCGGGGGCGGGTGTGCCGCCGAGGCGCTCAGCCATGGGCGGGGATGACGCGCAAGCCGGTCGGGCTGTCGGTCAGGGCGGTGATCGGGTCGGGGGCGTCCAGGGTGAGGTTGTACTCGGCCAGGGAGCGGGTGAGGCGTTCGGCGGCGTTGCGACGGCCGGCGGGGCTGACCGCCATCACCAGGCTCACGGTCACCCCGCCGGGAATGGTGTCGACGCGGAAGGTGCCGGCGCGCATGGCGCGTAGCGCGTGCTGGACTAGCTCGACGGGGATGGCGGGTTCCGGTGGCACGGGTTCAGAATGCCCTGACCTGGATCTCAGCCGCGCACGGGGGCGGTGGCCAGGTGGCAGGCGACTTCGATGTCGGCCTGGCCGGTGAGGATGGGCAGGTCGCGGCGGCGGCAGGACTCGGCCACCGGGTCGGCTGCGCCGCTGGCCAGGGCGGGGCATCGGGGGTGGAAGCGGCAGCCGCCGGGCACGCGGGTCGGGTCGGGGGCCTCGCCGGTGAGCACCGTGGGCGTTTCGCCGAGCACGGAGAGCAGCGCCTGGGTGTAGGGGTGCTGGGGGTGGGTGAGGACCTGTTCGACCGGGCCCACCTCCACGATCCGGCCCAGGTACATCACCGCGACCCGGTCGGCGATGTTCCAGGCCAGGCCCAGGTCGTGGGTGACGACCAGGGCGGCCAGGTCGAGGTCGGCGCGGAGGGTGAGCAGCAGGGCCAGGATCTCGCCGCGGACGGAGGCGTCCAGGGACGCGACGGGCTCGTCGGCGATGAGCAGGCGGGGGTGCAGGGCGAGGGCGCCTGCGATGACCACGCGCTGGCGCTGGCCGCCGGAGAGTTCGTGTGGGAAGGAGCGGAAGAACCGTTCGGGTGGGCGCAGGCCCGCCCGGGAGAGGGCGTCGGCGACCTGGTCGGCCTCGTTGCCGGGGGTGCGGTGGATGCGCAGGCCCTCGGCGACGGCCTCGTAGACGGTCTGGCGCGGGTTGAGCGCGCCGGTGGGGTCCTGCAGGATGAGCTGGACCTGGCGGCGGTAGGCGCGCAGGCCCTTGGTGGTGTAGGGCAGCGGCTCGCCCTCGAAGCTGACCTGGCCGCGGGTGGGGCGTTCCAGGCCGAGCAGGGTGCGGGCCAAAGTGGTTTTGCCGCAGCCGGATTCGCCGACCAGGGCGGTGATCTCGCCGGCGTTGACGGTGAGGTTGACCCCGTCCACGGCGCGGGCGGTGGCGCCGTTGCGGGAGCGGAAGTGCACCGCGAGGTCCTCGGCGCGCAGCAGCGGGCTCATCGGGCGGCCTCCGGGGCGGGGATGTGGGCGTGCACGCAGGCGGCGGTGTGTTCGGGTCCGGCGGGCCGCAACTGGAGGTCCTGGGTGGCGCATTCCGGTTGGGCGACACCGCATCTGGGGTGGAACGGGCAGCCGCCGGGCAGGTCCGCGGGGTCGGGCGGGTCGCCGGGCAGGCCGCGTGGGGCCAGCCGGGAGGCCGGGTCGCCGACGGTGGGGAAGGCGGCCGACAGCGCGGCGCTGTAGGGGTGCACGGGGGCGGTGGTGACCTGGTGGGAGGGGCCGAGTTCGACGATGCGACCCGCGTACATCACGGCCAGCCGCTGGCAGGTCTGGGCGAGCACGGACAGGTCGTGGCTGATCATCATCAGGCCGATGCCGCGTTCGGCGACCAGTTCGGCCAGCAGGTCCAGGACCTGGGCCTGCACCATGACGTCCAGGGCGGTGGTGGGTTCGTCGGCGATGACCAGTCGTGGGGAGCAGGCCAGCGCGAGCGCGATCATCACGCGTTGTTTCTGCCCGCCGGAGAGTTCGTGCGGGTAGGCGCGGGCGTGCCGGGCGGGCAGTCCGACCCGTTCCAGGAGTTCGGCCACCGCTCTGTCCACATCGGACTGTCGGCTGGACGCCGCACCCGCGCCGTTGTGCAGCAGGATGGGTTCGGCGATCTGCTCGCCGATGCGCCGCACCGGGTTGAGCGCGTGCATCGCGCCCTGGAACACCACCGAGGCGGCGGCCCAGCGGACCGCGCGCAGCCGTCCCCAGGACATGCCGGTGACGTCCTCGCCGTCGAGGAGGATCTGGCCGCCGATGGTGGTGCTGCGCGGCAGCAGCCGCAGGATGGACATGGCCACGGTGGACTTCCCGCAGCCGGACTCCCCCGCCATACCGAGGGTCTGCCCGGCGTCCAGGGACAGGTTCACCCCGCGCACGGCGGGCACCGGGCCGCGGGCGGAGGCGTAGGTGATGGTGAGGTCGCGGAGTTCGAGCAGGGTCATCTCAGCGTCCCCCCGAGGTCCGCAGCCGTGGGTTGAGCACGGTTTCCAGGGCCCGCCCGCACAGGGTGAAGGCCAGCACGACCAGCACGATGCCGATACCGGGCGGGATCACGTACCACCACGCCCCTGCGGAGACCGCGCCGCTGTTGAGCGCGTTGCGCAGCATCGATCCCCAGGTGACCTGGGTCGGATCGCCCAGGCCGAGGAAGGACAGGGTGGACTCGGCCACGATCGCGCTGGCCACCTGCAGCGTGGTGTCGGCGAAGACCAGCGGCAGGGTGGAGGGCAGCACGTGTTTGGTGATCAGGTGGGTGTGGCCGCCGCCGAGGGCGCGGGCGCGTTCGATGTAGGGCCGGGCTTCCACCGCCAGGGTCTGCGCGCGGACCAGGCGGGCGGCGCTGGGCCAGGAGGTCAGGCCGATGGCGAAGACGATGGTGACCAGGCCGCGGTCGAGCACGCTGCTCAGCGCGATGGCCAGCACCAGCGAGGGCAGCACCAGGAAGAAGTCGGTGAAGCGCATCAGCACCGCCGACACCCAGCCGCCGAAGTGCCCGGCGAGCAGGCCGACCAGGGTGCCGATGAGCATGGTCAGCACCGCCGCGGCCAGGCCGACGGTCAGCGAGATCCGGGCCCCGCCGAGCACCAGCAGCAGCACCGACCGGCCGGTCTCGTCGGTGCCGAGCAGGTAGTCCGCGCCCGGCCCCTGCAACGGCCGGCCGGTGGTCTTGGTGACGTCGAGATCGGCCGGGTCGGTGAACAGTGGCGCGGCCACGGCCAGCAGCGCGAACAGGATCAGCCCGAGCAGGCCGACCAGGCCGCCGCGGTCGGTGCGGAACTGCCGCCAGACGCGGCCCGCGGCCTCGCGGCGGCGGGCCCAGGCCAGGGCACGCGCGGTCTCCGGGGCGCTCACGAGGCACGCACCCTGGGGTCGAGCACCCGGTAGAGCAGGTCGGCGGCCACGTTCATGGCCACCACGGTTCCGGCGAGCACGGTGAACACCCCTTGCAGCAGCGGCAGATCGGGCACGCTGAGCCCGTCGTAGAGCAGCAGGCCCAGGCCGGGCCAGGAGAACACGGTCTCCACGGTCACCGCGCCCTGCACCACCAGGCCCAGCCGCAGGAACACCAGGGTCACCGTGGGCAGCATGGCATTGGGCACGGCGTGCCGGCGGCGGACCGCGTCGTCGGTCAATCCCTTGGCGCGCGCGGTGTTGAGGTAGTCCGCGCCCATCTCCTCCAGCAGCGCCGAGCGCATCACCAGCTGGTACTGGGCGAAGACCACCGCGACGAAGGTCAGGCAGGGCAGCACCATGTGGTGGGCGATGTCGAGCACCTGCGGGAAGAACTCGTCCGGAGTGGACGGATCGAGCATGCCCCGGGAGGGGAAGGCGTTGCCGGTGGCCATCATCAGGATCAGGCCGAGCCAGAATGTGGGCACCGACCACAGGGTCAGCGAGATCCCGGTGGAGAACTGGTCGAAGCGGCTGCCGTGCCGCCAGGCGCTGCGGATGCCCAGGCTCAGCCCGATGACCACCGCGATCAGCGTGCCGGTGCCCACCAGCAACACGGTGGGCCCCAGGCGTTCCAGGATCAGCTCCCCCACCGGGCGGCGGTAGGTGTAGGAGGTGCCCAGCTCGCCTTGGAACAGCCCGCCGAGGTAGTCCAGGAACTGCATCCACAGTGGACGGTCCAGGCCGAATTCGGCGCGCAGCTGGGCGATCTGCTCGGCCCCGACCGGGCGGCCGCGGGTCATGGTCTGCACGGGGTCGCCGGGGATGACCCGGAACAGCAGGAACCCGAGCACCGCCACGAAGAACACGCTGAGCAGCGCGCCACCGAGTTTGCCGAGCAGATAGCGCGCGGTGCCGGTGGACTTCCTGGTTTTCTGGGCGGCTGGGTCCAGCTGCTCGGCCGGGGCGAGCAGGTCGCTCACGCGCTCACTCCCGGTCGTCGGCGCCGGCCTTGCGGCGGCGGGTCACCAGCAGCACGGCGCCACCGCCGAGCACGAGCACGCCGACCACGATGCCGATGATCAGCCCGGTGTTGCTCCCGGATCCGCTGTCTCCGGCGGCGCCTGCCGGGGTGGCGCTGTAGTAGCCCCACATGCCGTTCTGTTCCCGGATGACCCCGCCGGTGCTGGGCTGCAGGGCGAAGGCGGCGAACTTGTCGCTGCGGTAGGCCTCCAGGGCGTTCTCGTAGTACAGGACGATGCTGGCGGCCTGGTCGACGGCGACCTTCTGCATCCGCTTGACCAGTTCGCCGCGCTTGGCCCGGTCGAACTCGCTGAGCTGGGCCTTGTACAGCTCGTCGTAGGTCTTGTCACACAGGTAGGCGTCGGTGGTGGCGCCCTTGCCGTCCGGGCCGGGCCGCTGGTCGCAGGTGTGCAGGCCGAGGATGAAGTCCGGGTCGGGGTTGGTGCCCCAGCCGGAGAAGGCGATGTCGTACTGGCCGCCGGTGGTGCGCTCGTTCATCTGGTTGCTGGAGATGGTCTGCAGCTCCACGCCGACGCCGATGTCGGCCAGCCAGCTCTTGATGAACTCCGCGCCGGTGATGTCGTTGGGCCGGTCGTTGCGGGCGTAGAGCCGGAAGTTCAGCGGCTTGCCGTCGGGGCCGACGCGGATGTTGTTGGCGCCCTTGGCATAGCCTGCGGCGTCCAGGGCGGCGTTGGCCGCGCCCGGGTCGAACTTGGCGCCGGCGGCCTCGGGGGTGAGGTGGAAGTCGGGGAAGACCGGGGGCAGGAATCCGCCGCCGACCTGGCCGAAGCCCTGTAGCACCCGGTCGACCAGGGCCTTGGGGTCGATGGCCTTGGCGATGGCCTGGCGGACCCGGAGGTCCTTGAGCGCGGGGTGCCCGTCACCGATGGGCGCGCCCGCCTTGGTGGCCGCGCCGGGGTTGAGCACCAGTTCGGAGAAGCGGCGGCCGTTGGCCTTGTTCAGCGTGACCGTGCTGTCGCCCTGCAGTGACTGGTACTGGGCCGCGGTGAGCCGGTTGACCAGGTCCACCTCGCCCTTGCGCAGGGCCTGCACGGCGGCGTCGCTGTTCTTGAAGTAGAGGAAGTGCAGCTCGTCGATCTTGGGTGCGCCGCGCCAGTAGTTCTTGTTGGCCTTGAGCTTGACGTGCTGCTCGGGCTTGTGTTCCAGCAGGGTGAACGGCCCGCTGGAGACCACCGGCTGGGTCTCGTTGGTGAAGTCCTTGAGGTTGTTCACCTTGGACCACACGTGCTCGGGCACGATCGGCACGTCCAGGGCGAGCATGGTGGCCTGCGGCGTCTTGGTCCTGATCACCACCTGCTTGCCGTCGGCGGAGGCGGTCACCGACTCGAAGTTGGCGACGAAGTTGCCGTTGGCGGTGGCCGCGACCGGGTCGCGCAGCATCAGGTTGTAGGTGTAGGCGACGTCCTTGGCCGTGATCGGCGCGTCGTCGGACCACTTCGCGTTGTCCCGGAGGGTGAAGGTCCAGGTCAGCTTGTCCGGCGCGGTGGTCCATTCCTTGGCCAGACCTTCGCCGGGGCTGTTGTCCTCGACCTTGTAGGAGGTGAGGAAGTCATACATCAGCCTGCCGATCTCCGTGGAGGACTGCAGGCTGGCCAGGAACGGGTTGAGCGAGTCGATGCCCTGCAACAGCCCCACCCGCAGAACACTGCTCGCGGGTTGCTGCGCGGTGGCGGCTGGCGCTCCCGCGAGCATGGCGGGCGCGGCCATCACCGCACCGGCGAGCATCGCGCCGAGCAGTCCGCGCACCCTGCGTGCCGAGGTCATCGACTTCCCCTTCCAGGCTGGTGCCAAGAAATAACCATCTCGCCACATAACAAGTCAACGAGTACCGCGAAGTACTGACCAGGTCGTAACGTGATCAACCGTGCGCATTCTGATCTCGGCCGATATGGAGGGCGTCACCGGGGTGACCTGGGGCGCCGACGTCAAGCCCGGCACTCCCGGCTGGGAGCGGTTCCGGCCGGTGTTCACCGGTGATGTCAACGCCTGCGTCGCCGGCCTGGCCGCCGGTGGTGCCACCGACATCCTGGTCAATGAGGCCCACTCCTCGCAGCGGAATCTGCTGATCGAGGAATTGGATGTGCGGGCGCGGCTGCTCACCGGGCGGCACAAACCGCTGTCGATGATGCAGGGCATCGACTCCGGGGTGGACGGGGTGGTGTTCCTGGGCTACCACGCCGCGGCCGGTCAGCAGGGCGTGCTGGCGCACACCTACCTGGAAAACTCCATCACCGGGGTGTGGCTGGACGGGGTGCTGGCCAGCGAGGGCAGGCTCAACGCGGCCCTGGCCGCCGAGCACGGCGTCCCGGTGCTCATGATCACCGGGGACGACCGGTGCTGCGCGGACGCCGCCGAGTACGTGCCGGCGGCCGAACTTGTCGCGGTCAAGGAGTGCGTGAGCCGCTATGCCGCGATCTGCCTGCCGCCCACCCTGTCCTGGGAGCTGATCACCACTGGGGCGCGGCGGTCGATGAACCTGGCCGGGCGCCGGGCCCTCGCGCCGGGGCCGCACCGGATCGAGGTGGAGTTCGACGCGGCGCACCTGGCGATGGCCGCGGCGGTGATCCCCACCGTGGATCAGATCGGCGTGCTGCGGGTGGGTTTCGACGCGCCGGACATGACCGAGGCGATGAAGTGCTTCAAGATCGTCACCGCCATCGCGGGCGGGGCGACCGAGCCGGACTGGGGCTGAGTCAGCGGGACCCTGCGGGCGCGGTGACCGGGTAGTCGGGCAGGTCGACGGCGTGCGCGGCGCGCTGGATCTGCTCGTGCATCTTGGCCGCGATCCGGTTGCGGGCGCCCGACGGGGTGAGCTTGAGCAGCCGGAAGGAGAGTCCGCGCAGGCGGCGCTGCCAGGCGGTGTCGGTGATCATGCCCTTGGCGCCGTCCACGCCGAGCTGCTGGTTGACCTCGACGTAGGGCCGCATGATCCGCTCGTAGGCGGCGAAGGCGCTCGGGTGGTCGGCCTGCCTGGCCAGCTCCCCCGCCAGCACGTAGGCGCCGACGAGGGCGAGGCTGGTGCTCTGGCCGGAGGCCGGTGAGGCGCAGTAGGCCGCGTCGCCGAGCAGCACGGTCCGGCCGGTGCTCCAGCGCGGCAGGTGGATCTGGGCGACGGCGTCGAAGTAGAAGTCCGGCGCGGTCGCCATCTCGGCCAGCAGGTTGGGCGCCTGCCAGCCGATCCCGGCGAAGGCGGTGCGCAGGGCCCGCTGCTGGGCCTCGACGTCCCGGCCCACCTGGAGGTCCCCGGCGCCGAACATGAGCAGGCCCTTGGCAGGCTCGCTGACGCCGGTGCGGTAGATGCAGGCGGTGCCGCCGACGCCGTTGTGGAACAGCTCCCAGCGGTCCAGGTCCATGTGGTGCCGGGTGGTGAAGATCGAGATGTAGCGGCCGAGGTGGCGCAGGTAGTCCGATTCCGGGCCGAAGGCCAGCGCGCGGGTGCTGGAGTGCAGGCCGTCGGCGCCCACGACCAGGTCGAAGGTGCGCGGCGCGCCGTGCTCGAAGGTGACCTCGACGCCCTGGCCGGTCTCGGTGAAGGTGGTGGCGGAGTCGCCGTAGACGAACTCGACCTCGTCCCCGCAGGCTGCCACCAGGATGCGGCTGAGGTCGCCGCGCCAGAGTTCGGCGTCGCCGGTGCCGCGGCCGTACATGAAGTCGGCCTCCATGGTGGCGATCGGCTTGTTCTTCTCGGTGACGAAGGTGACGCCGCGGACCTTGGTGTCCACCGACTCGATGGCCGCGCGGATGCCCATCCGCTCGCAGACGGTGATCGCCGCGCCGCGGACGTCGATCTTGTAGCCGCCTTCGCGCGGGGCTGGGGCGCGCTCCACGACGGTGGGGCGGAAGCCGTGGCGGCGCAGCCAGTAGGCGAGGGCGGGACCGGCGATGCTGGCGCCGGAGATGAGCACGGTCTTGGTCATGGCCAGAACCATACAAACGTCTAGCACTGATGTCTAGTACATCTGTCTGAGACGTTCGTCTGGGACATGTGCGAGGATGCCCACCATGACCAATAACCGGGAATCACTGCTGGTGGGGGCCAAGCAGTGCCTGTACGACAAGGGTTATGCCCGCACCACCGCCCGGGACATCGCGCGCGCCTCCGGGGTGAGCCTGGCCGCGATCGGCTACCACTTCGGCTCCACCCAGGAGCTGATGAACCAGGCCCTCTACCTCACGATCCAGGACTGGGGCGATGAGCTGGAGGCCAATCTGGCCGCCGAACTGGACCCGGAAGCCACGGCGCGGCAACGCTTCGAGACCTACTGGGAGCGGGTGCTGGCCAGCTTCCACACGCACCGGCGGATGTGGGTGGCCACCTTCGAGATCTTCCCGCTCATCGACGAACTGCCCCAGGTGCGCGCCAGCCTGGCCCAGGGCATGGAGCACGCCCGGCTCGGCCTGGCCGAGTTGCTGCAGCAGGTCGGCGCGGGCAGCGGGGACGCCCGGCAGGTCGGCGCGGTCCACCAGGCGCTGCTCAGTGGCATCCTGGCCCAGTGGTTGATCGACCCCGAGGCCGTGCCCAGCGCCGCCGAACTCTCCGCGGGGCTGCGCCGGATCGCCAGGGATCTCGCCGATGACTGAGCTGCGGGTGACCCACACCGCCGACCTGGACGCCGGCACCCGGCGCGCGCTGCGGGCGTTGCTGGAGCTGACCTTCGACGGCGGATTCACCGAGGAGGACTGGTCGCACAGCCTGGGCGGCATGCACGCGCTGCTCTACGCCGAGGGCACGCTGATCGGGCACGCCGCGGTGGTGCAACGCCAGCTCCTGCACGCCGACCGGGTGCTGCGCACCGGCTACGTCGAAGGCGTCGCGGTGCACCCCGGCCACCAGCGCCAGGGCCACGGCGGCCGGCTGATGGCGCCCCTGGAACGGATCATCCGCGACGGCTACGAACTCGGCGCGCTCGGCGCCGCCGAGGACGCCCAGCGCCTCTACCGCGGCCGCGGCTGGCTACCCTGGCTGGGACCGACCGCCGCGCTGACCCCGGCCGGGATCGTGCGCACCCCGGAGGAGGACGACGCCATCCACGTCCTGCCCGTGGGTCCGCCACTGGATCGCACGAGCGAGCTGATCTGCGACTGGCGAGTGGGCGACGTGTGGTGAAAGTTCACCCGATCGCCGGATGTACGTAGTTACACCGACGCGGCCACCCCCCGACTGGGACGAGCATTCACCGGTGCCACCAGTCCGGGAGGGATCCGCCATGACCAGCACATTCATCGGCCACGACCTCGGCACGCTGCGCCCCGTCCCGCAGGTGGCGACCTGGGCGCCGACCGGCCACCCCGGTCTGCCCGAAGAACTGCCCGAACCGGGAGTGCTCGGCACCCACGACGGATTTCACTACACCGTCGATCCGGCCACCCCACGGTGGCTGCGCGCCCACCACCCGGAGTCACTGATCCCGGAACCCGGGCTGGACATCCCGCTGGGCCCGGCCCCGCTGCCGCTGACCGGGATCCGCGGCGGCGTCTTCACCCCGAACTCCCGCGTCCTGCTCATCGCCGCCGACCCGAACGCGGTGTTCTGCTTCGACCTGCTGCACGTCCCCGGCCAACCGCGCCCGGTCGGGGTGTGCACCGGCGCCCGCCTGCTGCCCGAGGTGCCGGGCCGGGCCACCGGGCTGGTGCTGCGGCCGTGGTGGCACGGCGGGGAGTACACGCCGCTGCACGTGCTCACCGCGCACGGCGGCGCACACGGACTGGCCGTGCCGGAGCCGATCGAGCTGTAAAACCGCCGACCCCGCGCCCGATGTCCGTAGTTTCCACGACGCACGGGCGCACACCGATGACAGAAGCTTGATGTGGTGGAGTCGCCCGCGCTTGGGGGTGGCGGGCGCCTCCCCATGTCAGCGCCGGCGCGGAAGGACCGTCATGGCCGAGTACAGCACAGAAACCCAGCCGCCCGGCTTGGCGCCCCCCGATGTGTCCGACTGGACCGAGGTCCGCACCGGCTCCGTGTGCTGCGAGCACGTCTGCTGGTACCTGCCCACCAGCACCGCCGGCGGCCCGGCCCTGGGCGCGCACGCCCACGACGGCGAGCACCTTGGCCTGCTCCACCCCGCCCCGCCCGTGCTGGCCACCGCGGGCGGCTTCGGCGCCCCGGTCTCCCACCGCGGCCACCTCGACGTCCCCGTCACCGGCCCCGCGGGCATCTGGCGGCTACGCCCCGACGGCACCGATCAGAGCTGGCTGCCCGCGAAGGAACTGCCCGAGGAGGGCCTGTTCACCTGGTGCGGCAACCAACTCGGCCTGCTCTACACCAGCGCCACCCACCACCCGCGCACCCTGCGCGCCTACGACCCCACCACCCTGAGCCACCTGCCCTACTGGGACATCGACCTGGGCCCCAGTCCCCTGCCGCTGACCGATATCCGCGGCGGCGTCTTCACCCCCAACCGCCGCCTGCTCCTGGTCGCCGGCGGCCCCGAGGGCGTGAACACCCTGGCCTGCTTCGACCTGGTGCAGAACCCCCGGCATCACCGGCGACCGCTGTCCGCCCGGTGCAGCGGAGCGCGGCTGCTGCCGGAGATCACCGGCGAGATCACCGGCCTGGCCATCCGCCCGGTCTGGATCGGCGACACCTATGCCCCGGTGCACATCCTGTCCACCGCGGGCTTCCCCGCGCACAGCTTCCGGGTGCCCGACCCCGACAACCTGTGACCCGGCTTCGGTCGGCGAGTTCCAGCCACCGCACCGATGACCCGCACGCAGCCGGGTCCGCACCGACCGTGATCGTCGCGTCCACCGCTGGTGGCAGGATGGGCGAGTGCCCACTCAACACGCCGTCGTCCTCGGCGGCGGTCTCGCCGGGATGCTCGCCGCGCACGTGCTCGCCGAGCATGTCGACGCGGTCACCATCATCGACCGCGACGAACTGCCCGAGGGCCCCGACCACCGCAAGGGCACCCCGCAGGCCCGGCACACGCACGTCTTCGTCGAAGGCGGCTACGCCGCGCTGGAGGACCTGCTGCCCGGGATCGTCGAGGAGCTGACCGGGCTCGGCGCGCAGCGACTCGACCACCCCACCACCATCCTCATGCGCAACCCCAAGGGCTGGCGCGAACGCCTGTCCCCGGAGGCCGGGGTGATCAGCGCCAGCCGCTCGCTCACCGACTGGGTGGTCCGCCGCCGCGTGCTCGCCCACCCGCGCATCACCGTGGCCGCACCGGCCACGGTGGTCGGTCTGCTCGGTGACCGCCGCCGGGTCAGCGGCGTCCGGCTGCGCGACCGCGGCGCCACCGACACCCGCCGCCTCACCGCCGACCTGGTCATCGACGCCACCGGCCGCTCCTCGCACACCCACGAGTGGCTGGCCGAGTTCAAGATGCCGACCGTGCACCGCGAGCACATCGACTCCGGCATCCGCTATTCCACCCGCGTCTACCAGGCCCCGCCCGGCACCCCGGCCGGATTCCCGATGCTGGTCGTGCAATCCGACCCGCACTCCGGCCGCCCCGCGGTGGCCGGGATGCTCTCGCCCATCGAGCACGACCGCTGGATCGTCACCGTGGTCGGCCCGAAACACGATCCGCCGCCCACCACCGAGGCGGAGTACCAGCCGTTCCTGCGTGGACTGCCCGATCCGGTGCTGGCCGACCTGGTCGCCGCGGCCACCCCGCTGACCCCGCCGCACGGCTTCGCCAACACCGCCAACCACCGCCACTTCTACGAACGCGCCCGGTTCTGGCCGGATGGGCTGCTGGTGCTCGGCGACGCCTACGCCACCTTCAACCCGATCTACGGTCACGGCATGGCCACCGCCGCGCTGGCCGCCCGCGCGCTGCGCCAGCGGTGGCAGCGTCACCATCCGCTGCTGCCCGGTTCGGCCCGCCGCGCCCAGCGCACCATCGCCAGGGTCACCGAACCGGCCTGGCGGCTGGCCACCGCCCAGGACCTGCGGCTGCCGCACACCACGACCACCGGCCGTCCGCCGGGCAAGCTGGCCCGGCTGCACTACCGCTACGCCGACCGGATGGTGGCCGCCATCCCCGGCCGCCCCGGCATCCTGCGCACCAACCTGCGTGTGCTCACCCTGCTCGCCTCGCCGTTGCGGCTGTTCAGCCCGCGGATGATCTGGCAGATCCTGCGCGGCCCGCGCGGCACTTACCTGCCCGAGGTGCCACTGACCCCGGCGGAGCGCAAGCTTCTCACTCCGGCGACCGGAACGACCGCCGATAGCTAGCCGGGGACACCCCGACCAGCAGCCGGAACCGGTCCCGGAACGCCGTCGGTGAGCCAAAACCGACCTGCGCGGCGATCCGGTCCACCGAGTGCCCGGTGGTTTCCAGGAGGTGCTGGGCCCGCCGCAACCGCTCCCGCATGATCCACTGCAATGGGGTGGTGCCGGTCTGCTCGCGGAAGCGGCGGCTCAGCGTCCGGGTGCTCAACCGCGCCTGCCGGGCCAGCTCGACCAGGCTCAGCCGCCGTTCCAGGTTCTCCGCCAGCCACACCAGCAGCGGTTGCAGTGAACCGCCGTCGGGCGCCGGGTCGGAGTGCGCGATGAACTGGGCCTGTCCGCCCGCGCGTTCCAGGGGCATCACCGAGACCCTGGCGATGTCGGCAGCCACCGCGGCACCGTGGTCCTTGCGCACCATGTGCAGGCACAGGTCCATGCCCGCGGCCGCACCGGCGGAGGTCAGGATCTGCCCGTTGTCCACAAAAAGCACATCCGGATCGACCTCGATCGAGGGATAACGGGCCGCCAGCGCGGCCGCGCCCAGCCAGTGCGTGGTGGCCCGCGCCCCGTCCAGCAAACCGGCCTCGGCCAGCACGAACGCCCCCGAACACACCGAGGCGATGCGGACCCCGGCGGCCGCGGCCGTGCGCAGCGCGGCCAGCACCGCGGGATCAGCCGGAACGGTGACATCGCGGACCCCGGGAACTATCACGGTGTCCGCACCGGCCAGCCCGCTCAGGTCCCAGCGGGTGCGCAACTCGAACAGCCCGGCGTCCACCACACCACCGGCCGAGCACACCCGCACCTGGTAGGCGGGATGCCCGTCGGGCAGCCGGGTCCGCTCGAACACCTCGCACGGAATGGCCAGATCCGAGGGCACCACATCGTTCAACGCCACAATGGCCACCACCCGCATAAGGCCACACCCTACCCATCACCGCAGCTCAGTGAAGTGGCTGAAACTCGGTGTTTATTGGCTTTCCAGCCACTCCTCTCCCGGCCCCGCTCCGGCCAAGGTGGTCATCGACCCCAAGAGGAAAGGATCACCATGCTCGTCCAGATCGTCCTGTTCGACGGCGTCGACCCACTCGACGCGATCGGCCCGCACGAGGTGTTCGCGGCCGCGAGCCAGTACACCCCGGGCCCACTCACCGCCGAACTGGCCACCGTTGGCGCGGCCCGGCCGGTGCTCAGCGGAACCGGCGTCACCCTGCACGCCCAAGCGGCCCTGGACCCCGGCCGCGCCGACATCCTGATCGTGCCCGGGACCGCGGGCTCCATGGCCGAGGACGCCGCCGAGATCGCCCAGCGACTCACCGCCGCCCTCACCCCCGAACTGCACCAGGCTTTGCACACCTTCGCCGCCCGCGCGGACACCGTGCTCGCCGCCGTCTGCGGCGGCTCCCTGCTGCTCGGCGCGGCCGGCCTGCTCACCCATCGCCCCGCGGTGACCCACCGCAGCGCCATGGCCCGCCTCGCCGACTTCGGCGCCACGGCCGTCCCCGCCCGGGTGGTCGACGACGGCGACCTGGTCACCGCCGGTGGCGTCACCTCCGGTCTGGACCTCGCGCTGCACCTGGTCGAGCGATTCCATGGCGCACCAACGGCTGTGGCCGTGGAAACCTTGTTCGAGCACGAACGCCGTGGCGTGGTATGGCGGGCCAACGCAGCGACGGCGGGCTGAGCCGATGACGAAGTTCCTGCTCAGCGTGCACGTGCTGGCCGCCATCGTGCTCATCGGCCCGGTCACCGTCGCCGCCAGCCTGTTCCCCCGCTACGCGGGCGCGGCCCTGCGCGCGGAGGCCGGCGCGGTGCCGGTGACGTTGCTGCTGCGGCGCATCACCCGGGGCTACCTGGTCGCCGGGATCGTGGTGCCGGTCTTCGGCCTGGCCACCGCGGTGCAGCTGAAGGTGCTCGGCGATGTGTGGCTGATCGTCTCGATCATCCTGACCGCACTGGCCGCGGCGGTGCTGGCACTGGTGGTCGTGCCCGCGCAGAACACAGTGGTCAACGCCCTGCCCCAGGCTGAGGGCGAGCAGCCGTGGCGCGGGCTGCTGAACCGGCTGCGGATGGGCACCGGCGTGTTCAACCTGCTGTGGGCGGTGGTCGTGGTCCTGATGATCGTCCGCCCCGGCTCGACCACCGGAGCCTGAGATGCGCTTGCTGCGCTACGCCGCCCTGGCCGAGATGATCACCGTCGCCGTCCTGCTGCTCAACCTGGTCACCGTGCACTGGCGCCCGGTCAGCGCCCTGACCGGCCCGCTGCACGGCACGGCCTACCTGGTGGTCATCGCCGCCTGCCTGCTCCGGGAGAACACCCCGCCCCGGACCCGCCTGCTCGCCTTCATCCCCGCCATCGGCGGCTACCTCGCACTGCGCCGCCTCCGGCAGAGCTAGGTCCACCAGCTTCGGCGATGCCTGTGTCCTTCTTGGCTGTGTTGGGTTTTGCGGGTGGAGACGGATTAGTTTCGATTGTCACTGAAATTATCAGAGGCGATGAGCTTTTTTTCTTGCGGGCGGGAAGGCCGGACAGCTCAGCCCGGTACGCCGGTACGGTGGAAGTGGGGCACCATTCGGTGAAGGGGGACAGGCGATGTGGACTGGGACTGAGTGGACTGAGACCGAGCTTGTGGTCTTCGTGGCGGGCTGGATCGGCGCGATCATCGGCATGATCCTGCTGTCCTTGTGGATCATCCGTGATGCGGAGAAGTAGCCGCATGGCGCCGATAGTCACCGAGTTCGCTGGACGACTGGCCGGGTTCGAGTGGGTCACCGACGTGTTCGTCGCGGGGTCACTGGCCACCGGCGACTACATCCCGGGGGTCAGCGATCTTGACCTGGTCGCGCTGGTCGATGGTCCGGTCGACGCGTCTCGACAGGCCGCGCTGGTGGCGGTGCACCGGGACCTCGACGCGGGAGCGGGCGCCGGGCTCGACCTCGGGTGTGTCTACGTGGACTCCGCCGCGCTCGCCGAGGTCGGGGTGCAGCATCCGACCTGGACCCACGGGTTGCTGGTCCAGCGGATCCTCTCCGGTGTCACCAGGGCCGAGCTGGTGCTGCACGGGTATGCCGTGCTCGGGCGGGCGCCACAGGCGGTGTTGCCCGCGGTGAGTGGTGACGATGTCCGGGAGGCGGCCCGGGCCGAGTTGACCGGGTACTGGGCGTGGGCCGCTCGGCGGCCGTGGTTGTGGCTGAACCCCGTTATCGCCGACCTGGGGCTCACGTCGATGGCCCGGGCCCGGCACGCGTTGCGCACCGGGACCCTGCTCACGAAAAGCGACGCGGTCGAGCAGGCTGCCGCACCGGGCTGGCTGATCGATCAGTTGCGGGACCGGCGCCGTGGAGGTGCGATGGCCTCGCCACGGTGGCGGACGGCGTTGATCGCGTGGCGCGATGCTCGTCGTACCGTCGCCGGAGCGCGGACGCCCGGCGGTTGAGGACAGTTCCACGCTGGGCCGGTGGCGAGGGCATCGGCGATCGTGTTGTGGTCAGCCGAAGCGGGCCTCGATGGCGGTGAGGTTTTCGGTGGTCATCGCGGTGGCGGCGGTTCTTGGGAGTTCGCCGGTGGTGCGGGAGCGGGTCAGGATCTGGGTTACCAGGTGGCGCATCTGGGTGCGGACCTTGGTGAAGGACTCGGGGGCGTTGGGGTTGATGTCGCCGAAGAGGGTCCACCACCACCAGGAGTTGGTGGCGGAGTTGGCCACGAAGTCGGGGATGACCACCACTCCCCTGGCGGCCAGGGGCGCTTCCGCCTCGGGGGTGACCGGCATGTTGGCGGCTTCGACGATCAGCCTGGCGGCCACCCGGGAGTGGTTGGCGGTGTTGACGCAGTAGGAGACCGCGGCGGGGACCAGGACTTCGGTGTCCAGGGTGAGCCAGGCTTCTCTGGGGAGTTCCTGGTCGGTGGGGCGGAGTTGGGTGCGGTCGATGGCGCCGAAGGGGTCTCGGGTGAGCAGGAGGCGTTCTACGTCCAGGCCTTCGGGGTTGGCGATGGTGCCGTGCACATCGGCGATGCCGACCACGCGCAGGCCCGCTTCGGCGAGGAACCTGGCCGTGGCGCCGCCCATGGAGCCGAAGCCCTGGATGACCACGCGGGCGCCGTCCTGGGGCAGGTTCAGTTCCGCCATGGCGGTGAGGGCGGCTTGGGCCACGCCCGCGCCGCCGACCAGCTCGTCCAGGGAGATGCCGTCGACCTTGACCGCGAAGGCGTCGGCGAGACGTTGGATGGCGGCGGGTTCGTCGTCCAGGAGTGGGAAGACGGCTTGGATGGAGCTGCGCAGGCCGACTTCGGCGACGACCTCGTCCAGGGTGTCCTGGCGCAGGCCCAGGTCTTCCCCGGTGGTCCAGGACCGTTCCAGGTACGGGCGGACCGCCTGCAGATAGCGGCGCAGGACGGCCCTGGACTCCGGGTCGTAGGGACTGCAGTCGATGCCGCCCTTGGCCCCGCCCAAGGGCAGGTACCGGGCGGCGGGGTCATAGTTGAGGGCCTCTTTGGCGGTCATGCCGCGGGCCAGCCCTCGGACCTCTGCCAGGGTGCAGCCCTCGCGCATGCGCAGGCCGCCACTGCACACGCCGCGGACCAGGCGGTCGATGACCAGGAAACCGCGTTTGCCGGTGATCGGGTCGGTCCAGGTCAGTTCGAGCAGTGGCGGACGCGGACCGGTCTGCTCCTCGGCCGGGGCGACCGGCTGCTGGACGACCTCGACCATGGACCACTCCTCACCACAACGACACCTGGCTGACTAACCAGACAGTCAGCATAGTATCGATCATCGCTGGCCGGTGTCGACCGCCGCCCGCCGGTTCTGACGGGAACTGGACAGGTATATCCAGGTATCAGTCATTATCCCAGAGCCGTGGGCTGTGAGCCTCGACAACCGCCCCTACCCTGCGCAAACACTCTTCCACCGGCATGGCGTCCAGGCGACGGCCGTCACGCAGGCGCAGCGCGACCCGGTGTTCGGCGACCTCCCGGGCGCCCAGGATCGCCTGATACGGGACCAAGCGGGCATTGCGGATCCGGGCGCCGAGCGACCCCTCCCCCGCGCTGATCACCTCGGCGCGCAGGCCCGCCTCCCGGCAGTGGCTCAGCAGGTCGTGCGCGGCGGGTTCCTCCGCCTCTGAGATGGGCAGGATGGCCACCTGGCGGGGGGCCAGCCAGGCCGGGAACGCGCCGCCGTGGCGTTCGATCAGGTGCGCCACCGCGCGTTCGACGCTGCCGATCACGCTGCGGTGCACCATCACCGGGCGGTGCCTGCCGCCGTCGGCGCCGATGTAGTGCAGGTCGAACTGCTCCGGCTGGTAGAAGTCGACCTGGACGGTGGACAGGGTGGACTCGCGGCCGGCGCTGTCGACGATCTGGACGTCGATTTTGGGGCCGTAGAAGGCAGCCTCGCCCTCGGCCTCCGCGTAGTCGATCCCGGCGGAGTCTAGGACCTCGCGCAGCAGGGCGCTGGCGCGCTGCCACAGCTCGGGGGCGGCCACGTATTTGCCGCCGGGGCCGGGCAGGGAGAGGCGGTAGCGGGCGTCCTGGATGTCCAGTGCCGCATAGGCTTTCCGGATCAGGTCGAGGGCGCCGGCGGCTTCGGCGGCGACCTGGTCGAGGGTGCAGAAGATGTGCGCGTCGTTGAGCTGGATGGCGCGCACCCTGGTCAGGCCGCCGAGCACGCCGGAGAGTTCGGCCCGGTACATGCCGCCGAGTTCGGCCATCCGCAGCGGCAGTTCGCGGTAGCTGTGCGCGCGGGAGCGGTAGATCAGCGCGTGGTGCGGGCACAGGCTGGGCCGCAACACGACCTGCTCGCCGCCGAGGTCCATCGGCGGAAACATGTCCTCGCGGTAGTGCGCCCAATGCCCGGAACGTTCGTACAGCTCGCGTTTGGCCAGCACCGGGGAGTAGACGTGCTGGTAGCCGGCGCGGGTCTCGGCGGCGCGGACGTACTCCTCCAGCCGGTGGCGGATGATCGCGCCGTCGGGCAGCCAGTAGGGCAGGCCGGCGCCGATGAGCGGGTCGGAGTCGAACAGGTCCAGCTCGCGGCCGAGCTTGCGGTGATCGGGCATCGTGGTCTCCTCGCTGGCAGGCGAGCGGGTGACCACACGGCGAAGCCCCGGGGCACCCGCCCCGGGGCTTCGCGTCAAGTCAAGCTGTCAGCGCGCCGGGACGATCTCCGGCGTCGTGGTGACGTTGGCGCGCTGCATGCGGTGGACCGTAACAGACCGATCAGACCAGCGCGCTGAGTTTGTCCGCGCTGATGCCCAGTTCCCTGGCCACCGCCTCGTGCATCCACCCGGTGAGGTCCTCTGGCTGGACGGTGCCCTGGCGGGCCACCAGCTGCACGGCCAGGCCGTCGAGCAGGGAGGTCATCCGCCAGGCCGCGCCGCGCGGGTCGGGGCAGACGAACTCGCCGTCGGCCACGCCCTCGCGGATGAGTTCCTCCACCACGGCGCGCCAGCGCAGGTCCAGGTTCTGGGCGACCTTGCGCAGGTTGTCATCGTGCAGGGCGGCGGCCCAGCCCTCGATCCAGAGCACCCAGCCCGCGGCGTCGCCGGTGGGGGCGTAGAAGCGCAGCACCGCGGAGAGCCGGACCAGGGCGCTGCCCGCGGTGCGGAGTTCCTCCAGGCGGCCGAGGTCGTGCTCGGCGGCGGCGGAGAACGCCTCGGTGATCAGGTTCTCGATGGTGCCGAAGTGGTAGAAGACCAATGCCGTGCTGATACCGAGGGACGCGGCGATGTCCGCGGGCCGCGTGGCAGCGATTCCCCTGGTGCGGATGTGTTCGATCGTCGCGCCGAGGATGTCGTGCCGGCGTCCACCGTTTTGCCTGTTCGACACGCGATCACTCTAACCGTTCCGGCCGGTGCGCTCTTGGGTTGGGGGTTGTGGTGGTCGGATGATTAATTTCACTCGACACTGAAGTTATCGGGAGCATGAAGATTTTTGCCACTGCGGAAGGACTTTTGCCAGGGGTGGGGCTGGGTCAGCTCACGGCGTCGCGGATGGCGTTGTAGACGCCCAGGACCGCGCCTGCCAGGGGGACCACCGAGATGAGCAGGGTGTATTCGAGGGCGTCGAGCAGGCGGGCGCCCTGCGGGGAGTGCTTGCCGCGGACGACGCGGCCGGCGTAGCTGACCGAGACTCCCCCGGCGACGGCGAGCACGGCTGCGGTGGCCAGCAGCCACGGGGTGGGCAGGGCGTGGCCGAGCCAGACGCCCAGCACGCCGAGCGCGCCCAGGCCCGCGGCTACTACGACGATGCGTTGCAGGGTGCCGGCGTAGCCGCGGGAGCGCAGGATCCAGGCCAGGCCGGTGACGCCGACCAGCAGCGCGGGCCACATCGACGGCGACTGGGTCAGCACTACCGCGCTGCCGAGCACGAGCGCGCCGAAGGCGGCGAGCAGCCCGGTGAGGATCTCTTCGGCGGCGGTGGTCTGGCCCAGCACGTCGGGGCCGAGGGCGGGTTTCTCGTCGGCGCGGAAGGATTTCATGTCGGCGGGCACGGTGGGCAGCGGGAGCCGGGCGAAGCGCAACGCGATCATGGGGGCGGCGGCGCCCAGCGCGGTGGCCACGGGCAGGGCGACCGCGGCGGCGTGCACCGGGTCCAGGTCGAAGAGCAGCACCGTGGCGGCGGTGAGCGCGCCGAGGGCGGCGGCGGTGGCCAGGGCGCCGAACCAGGCCAGGCGGTGCGCCAGGAGCACGGCGGCGATGGCGGCATGGAGGGTCAGCGCGGCCAGGCCCAGGGCCAGGGAGTCCGCCCGCAGCGGCAGTGGGTTGTGCGGTGGCAGCGCGGTCATCCCCGCTAGGAGGGCCGCGGTGGCGCCGGTGGCGGTGCAGGCGCTGCCCGCGCGCTCGTCGGCGTAGGCCCGGGTGAGGGCGGCGCCGATGAGCAGCAGGGCCACCGCGAGCACGCCGGTGACGATGGGGGCGAAGAAGTTCCCGGCCAGGGCGGCGGTGGCCAGCAGGGTGGCCGCGGTGAACAGGATCGCGGCCGCGGACAGGCCCAGGGTGCGGCCCACGGTGGGCTGCCAGGCGCCGGAGTGGGCGGTGGCGGAGCTGGCGATGGCGTCCACGACGTCGTCGAAGAGCAGCGGGGTCTCATAGCGTTCGCGCGGGCTGAGGTAGAGCACCTCGCCGTCGCGCACGGCCGCGGCGGCCACGGTGAGACCGGGGGCGAGCGCGGCTTCGCCCAGCCGGGACAGGCCCCAGCCCGGACCGGGTCCGGTGGGATGGTCCTGGGCTCCGGCCAGGCGGACCAGCTGGGGCAGGAGTTCGGCGACCGTGCTGGCCATGGGCAGCGCCAGGTCCATCCGGGCGCGCGGGGTCACCACGGTGACCCGCCGTGCCGTCGACGTCATGCGTGTCGTCCCTGTCAGAGCCGGGCTGGTCAGAACTGGAAGTTCTCCGAGCGGGAGGCCGATTCGATCACCGGCGCGAACCGGGCGGTGCTGGCCTCGGCGACCTTGCGCAGCCCGTCGTTGACCGCCTCCACCACGAACTCCCCCAGTGCCCTGGCATCGCCCTGGCGCAGCACCCTGGGGTCGATGGTGACCTCGGTGAGCCTGCCGGTGCCCTGCACGGTGACGCTGACCTCGTCCCGCTGGGAGCGGCCCTGCACCAGCATGGACTCCACGTTGCGCTGGATCCGCTCGATCTCCTCCTGCTGACGGCGGACCCGTTCGAGCAGGTCGTCGACCTGGGGGGTGTCGCCGCGATCGAAGGCGGCGAAGGGATCGGGCTGCATGTGACCGTCCTTAGTGGAGTGTTACTGGGTGACCGAACCGCGCTGGCGCAGCTCGTTCAGCCGGGTCGGGTCGGTGATGTACTGGCGGATCACCTCGGGGGTGAGCTGGTCGGGCGGGACCTGGCCGAAGAGCTGGATGCCCATCTCCACCGCGTACTGGTCGGCCGGGTCGGTCCAGTGCCCGCTGGCCAGGTCGGCGGCGTTGGCGCCCTGGTGCAGCTCGAAGGAGTTGAACCCGGCCGCGGTGCCGACGTAGCCGTAGTGCAGGTTGGACCAGAAGTCGTGCCGGATCTGCAGGTTGGTGCCGTCGACCGAGGTGAGAAACCCGGTCTGCCGGTTCATGCCCATCAGCTGCCGGATCTCGCCCTTGTGGTCCCACGGGCCGCCGGGCCGGACCAGCCAGGTGAACAGGCCGAGGGCGTGTGCCTTGTTGCGGGCGGAGTCCAGGGGCTCCAGCAGCGCGCCCCAGCCGGGGTTGTTCAGCCGGTGCAGGCCGGCGGTGGTCTGGGAGCGGCCGTTGTAGGCCATCTCGTTGCCGATGTAGTCGACCAGGCGCTGGAACGGGGTGCGCGGCGAGGCCGGGCCGTGGTGTGGGAACAGGCCGGTGAGTTCGGCGCCGAGCTGGGCCACGATCTTGCGGGCGGCCAGCACCGCGACCTCGCCCATGGCGTTGGCGTGCACCAGATAGGGCCGGTAGTCGCCGCCGTGGATGGCCGCGGAGACCGAGAGCCGTTCGACGTTGCGGCCGCGTTCGGTGAAGTCGGCGACCACCTTGTCCATGGCGGTGCGGGCCTTGCGCAGCGCGGTCGCGGCTGAGCGCAGCCGGTCGGCCTGCTGGCGCAGCTCCTGTTCGGCGCCCAGCCGCACGGCCACGCTCCAGCGTTCGACGAGGGCGAGGAAGGCGGCGTAGGCCGGGCCGCGCCAGCCGCTATTGGCCTTGCGCGCGGCCTCCAGGGTCGCACTGGCCACTGTGGAGAGTCGATCGGCCAGGCCGAGCAGGCGGGCGGCCTCGGCTTCCAGGGCGGCCGGGTTGCCGGTGACGATGACCTGGAACTGGCGCAGCGCGGCGGCGTAGCCGGCCAGGACCGCCGAGACCGGGCTGACCAGCTGGGTGGTCACGCCGACACCTTGCCGTCACCGTCGCCGTCGATGGCGACCTTGATCGGTGTGTTGCCGACGGTGGCGTTGACGATGGTGTCCCGCCCCGAGGGCGCGGTCACCGTGGCGCTGCCTTCGCCGGTGGTGACCGTGACGCTCACCCCGCCGCCCGCGCCGTGACCGCTGGGGACGGACGGGGCGGGGGCAGGGGGGCCACTCGGGGCGGGAGTTCCGGGGGCCGGTGCGGGCGCGGCCGGGTCGACCGGGATCCACATGTTCTGCCCGTTGCCCGGCGGCGTGGCGCCGAGGGCGGGCGGCTGGTAGCCGGTGAAGTCCTTGGCCGGCAAGGTGGTCGGCTGTTGTCCGGCCGGGGCTGGAACCTGCTGGCCGCCGGGGCCGGAGCCCGCGCCGGTGCCGGGGTCCTTGCCGGTGACCAGGCCGACCAGTTTCTCCAGGTGGCCGATGACCTCGGCCATGGTGGTCAGTTTCGCGGCCAGTTCCACCGCACCGAGGGACTTCAGCAGCGCGCCGAGCGCGGCCAGGAAACCCTTCAACGCGCCGCTGGTGGCGGTGGACAGCGCGACCGCGGCGGCGTAGGTCCACGGGTTGGACATCAGTCCGGACACCGTGGGGTTGATCGCGGCGACGATGCTCTTGAAGGCCAGCTGGGCCTTCTGGATGATCGAGGCGGCCAGGCCGAGTTTCTGTGCGACCTCCTTCACCACCGAGATGATCTTGGTGAAGGAGTCCAGCAGGGTGGTGATCTTCTTGCTGGCCGCGCCGGAGGCCGGGCCGCGCCAGACCTTGCGCAACTGCTCGCCTGCCTGCTTGAGCTGGTCGTAGAGCTGGGCGAACTCGTTGGCCTTGGCCAGCAGATCGGTGACCTGCTTGAGGATCTGGCTCGGGTTGCCGTTGATGATCCAGTTGAGGAAGGTGCCCGGCCCGCCGCCGGTGGCCGTGGCGTCCATGGCGGCGCTGACGGGAAAAGTCATCGCGGTCACGCGGATCTCCTCTGCTTCGCCGGTGCCGGGTTCAGGACGCCGAGATCGGGCGGTACACCCTGGTGTCGGCGAGTCCGCTGAAACTGGGCTGCACCAGGCCGTGGTTGTAGAGCTGCCCGCGGTCGCCGGCCACGGCGATCACCGGGTCCGGGCCGCGGTCGAAGGCCAGCACCACGATGTCCCCGGAGCGGACCCCGCCCGGCACGTCGCCGAGGTCGCGGGCCAGTCCCGCGTACACCCCGATCACGCCGGTGGCCTGCTGGTTCGCCGGTCCGGCGTCCAGCCAGCGGGCGAAGGCGACCGCGTCGGCGAAGCTGCGCTGCTGCTGATCGCCGATGCCGGCGGAACGCAGGTAGCCCAGGACGTTGTCCACCGAGCCGGGTTGCGCGGTGGCCGAGAGGCTGGCACCGGTCGCGGCGGCGGCCAGCCTCTCAGCACTCGGAGAACTCCACAGGGTGGAGGACACCGCGGCCAGTTCCGTCTGCCGGCCCGCGTAGGCGTCGGCGATCCGCCGGTCCTGATCCTGATAGGTGTCCGCGACCTTGCGCACGTTGTCGTTGAACTCCTGCAACAACGACAGCAGCGTGTTCAGCGAGCTGACCTGACTGGCCTCCAGCTTGGCGTTCATCGCGGCCACAGCGGCGCCGAGGGTGGAGAAGTCCGAGGGGTTCACCTTCATCGAGCGCAGCGCGCTGACGGTGTTGGCCGCCTGCATGATGATGCCGCTGAGGTTGCCCGCCACGGACCGCATCTCCTCGGGGCTGGCGTCGAACCCAGGCAGGCTCACGGCCATCTCACCCTCCCACGTCTGCCGGTCACGTTCTCCGTGGTGAGCCTAAGTTCGGCAGGGCCTGCGCACAGACGGCAAAAGTACCCACCACCGCGACGGCCGAAGTGACCAGAATCGGGTGCGTGCAGACCGCGCGGAAGAGTCGACGCCTGCCCGAGCCCGCGGCCGGGGAGATCACCCTGCAGTCCCCGCCCATGCTGGCCAAGGGCGGCAACCAGGGCATGATGGGCCTGCTGTTCATGCTGCCGATGATGCTGGGCATGGGCGCCATGTCCTTCGTCTACATCGGACGCGGCGGCGGCGTGATGACCTATGTCTTCGGCGGTCTGTTCGTCGTGGTGATGATCGGCATGATCGTGATGTCCCTGGCTCAGGGGCGCTCACAGAACAAGGCCAAGATCAACGAGGAGCGGCGGGACTACCAGCAGTACCTGGCCAATCTGCGCAAGCAGGTCCGCGAGGTGGCCGGTGCGCAGCGGGCCTACCTGGTCGAGGCCCATCCCGAACCTGGAGATCTCTGGACGTTCGCCGCCGGGGACCGGTTGTGGGAGCGGCGGCGCTCGGAGCCGGAGTTCGGGCAGTTGCGGGCCGGGCGCGGACCGCAGCGGCTGGCCACGCCGTTGCGCGCGCCGCAGACCGTGCCCCTGGAGGAGCTGGACCCGGTGTCCTCGACCTCGCTGCGGCATTTCATCCGCGCCTACTCCACCGTGCCCGACCTGCCGGTGTCGGTGTCGCTGCGCTCCTTCGCCCGGATCGGCATCAGCGGGCAGCGACCGGTGGTGCTGGATCTGGCGCGGGCGGTGCTGGCCCAGGCGGTGGTGTTCCACTCCCCCGCCGACCTGCGGATCGCGGTGTGCGTGGCCGCGGACCGGCGCGGTGAGTGGGAGTGGGTGAAGTGGCTGCCGCACGCCCAGGACGCCACCGCCGCGGACGCGGTCGGCCCGGCCCGCCTGGTCGCAGGCGATCTCACCACCCTCGCTGATCTGCTGGGCAAGGATCTCGGGGACCGGGCGCCGTTCACCAAACGGGCCGGGATGGGTTTCGAGCAGCCGCACATTCTGCTCATCGTCGACGGCGGACGGACCTTCGGCGATCCGCGACTGGCTCCCGCCGGTGGGCAGCACGGGGTGACAGTGCTGGATGTCAGTCACGAGGTGCCCCTGGACACCCCCGGCACCGAAAGCCTGCGGTTGCACGTCTCGCCGCAGCGGATGGGCATGGTCACCGGCGAGGGCTCGGAGGCTAGGGTCGCCTACCTCGGTGAGCCCGACGTACTGGACATCGCCGCCGCCGAAGCCCTCGCCCGCGCGCTGACCCCGCGCTTCCAGGGCGTGGCCGTCACCGCCGAAGCACCGGTCAACACCTCCTTCGGCCTGGCCGGACTGCTCGGCCTCGGCGATCCGCGCGACGTCGACCCGGCGGTCACCTGGCGGCCGCGCACCCCACGCGAACGCCTGCGCCTGCCCCTGGGACTGGATCCGGAGGGCAGGCCGATCGAGCTGGACCTCAAGGAGTCCGCCGAGAACGGCATGGGACCGCACGGCCTGGTGGTCGGCGCGACCGGGTCCGGCAAGAGCGAACTGCTGCGCACCCTGGTCACCGGCCTGGCGGTCACGCACTCCTCGGAAACCCTGAACCTGGCGCTGATCGACTTCAAGGGCGGGGCGACCTTCGCCGGTATGACCGGGCTGCCGCACACCTGCGCGGTGATCACCAACCTCTCCGACGACCTCACCCTGGTCGACCGGATGGCCGACGCGCTCAACGGGGAAATGCTGCGCCGCCAGGAACTGCTGCGCGCGGCCGGAAACTTCGCCTCGGTCCGGGACTACGAACGCGCCCGCGAGAACGGCGCGCCCCTGGCCCCACTGCCCTCACTGCTGCTGATCATCGACGAGTTCAGCGAACTGCTCTCCAGCCGCCCGGAGTTCGTCGACCTGTTCGTCATGATCGGCCGCCTCGGCCGCAGCCTCGCCGTACACCTGCTCCTTGCCTCGCAACGCCTGGAGGAAGGCCGGTTGCGCGGGCTGGAAGCGCACCTGTCCTACCGGATCGGCCTGCGCACCTTCTCCGCGGCGGAAAGCCGCACCGTGCTCGGCGTGCCCGATGCCTACCACCTGCCCGCGATCCCCGGCTCGGCCTACCTCAAAAGCGACACCGAGACACTGCAACGGTTCAAGGCCGCCTACGTCTCCGGCGACCTGCCACCGCGAGAGATCAGCGACAGCGGCACCAGCACCGCCCCGGGCCGCCAGGTGCTGTTCTACTCCCTGGACCGGGTGGAGATCGTCGAACCGGCCCACGCCGAGACCGCCGCGGTGGTGCAGGCCGCCACCGGGGAGACGATCATGGGTGCGATGGTCGACCGCCTGGTCGGCAAGGGCCCGGCCGCGCACCAGATCTGGTTGCCCCCGCTGGACGAACCGCCGACTCTGGACCACCTGCTGCCGCCGCTGGGCGAGGATCCCGAACGCGGACTGTCTCCAATCGGCTGGGGCGGCAACGGGAAACTCACCGTGCCACTGGCCATTGTGGACAAACCCTTCGAACAGCGCCGCGACCTCATGTGGGCCGACCTGGCCGGTGCGGGCGGGCACGTGCTGCTGGTCGGGGCGCCGCAAAGCGGCAAGAGCACCTTCCTGCGCAGCCTGCTCGGCGTGCTCGCCCTCACCCACACCCCCGCCGAAGTCCAGTTCTTCCTCCTGGACATGGGCGGCGGCGCCCTCGGCCCGGTCGCCGGACTACCGCACGTCAGCGGCTACGCGGTCCGCCGCGACGCCGACTCCTGCCGCCGCCTGGTCGCCGAACTCAGCACCCTCCTGGCCCAGCGCGAAGCCCTCTTCGCCCAGCACGCGGTCGACTCGATGGCCACCTTCCGCCAGCGCCGCCAGGAGATCCGGGAAAGCGAACTCGGCGACCGGGAGTTCGGCGACGTGTTCCTGGTCGTGGACGGCTGGACCACCGTGCGCGAGGAGTACGAACACCTGGAAGAGGCGATCACCCGGCTGGCCGCCCGCGGCCTCGGCTTCGGCATCCACGTGGCCATCGCCGCCAACTACTGGATGGCCGTGCGGCCACCGCTGCGCGACTCCATCAGCACCCGCTACGAACTCCGCCTCGGCGACCCCGGCGACTCCGCCATCGACCGCCGCGCCGCCCAGAACGTCCCAGCCGACGCACCGGGCCGTGGCCTCACCCCGGACAAACTGCACTTCCTCGGCGCCCTCCCCCGCATCGACGGCGTGCAGACCGCCGACTCCACCACCGCGGGCACCGGCGACCTGGTCAAACAGATCACCGCCGCCTGGACCGGCGACCCCGCGCCCAGGGTCCGGCTGCTCCCCCACGAATTCCCGGCCAGCGAACTGCCCGATGTGGCGGCGCACCCGGGTAAGCAGATCCCGTTCGGCATCGCCGAAGCCGACCTCAAACCAGTGTTCCTGGACTTCCAGACCGAACCGCACTTCCTGGCCTTCAGCGACGTCGAAGGCGGCAAATCGGGGCTGCTGCGCACCATCGCCGACGGCATCATGGCCCGCTACACCCCGCAAGAGGCCGCGATCCTGGTCGTGGACTACCGCCGCGGCCTGCTCGGCGCCGTCCACGGCGACCACCTCCTCGGCTACGCCGGCAGCGCGCCGGTCCTCGAAGGACTGCTCACCGAGGTCACCCAGGCCATGCGGGCCCGCCTGCCCGGCCCCGAGGTCACCCCCGACCAGCTGCGCCGCCGCGACTGGTGGAGCGGCCCCGAACTGTTCGTGCTCATCGACGACTACGAACTCGTCGCCACCCAGGGCGGCGTCGGGCACCCGCTGCTGCAACTGGTCGAATTCCTGCCCCAGGCCAGGGATATCGGCCTGCACGTCGTGCTCGCCAGGGGCAGCGGTGGCGCGGCCCGCGGCATCTATGACCCAGTGCTGATGCGTATCAAGGAACTCGGCTCCCCTGGCCTGATCATGTCCGGCTCCCGCGACGAAGGCGTGCTGCTCGGCGATGTCCGCAGTTCCCCGCAACCGCCGGGACGGGGCCAGCTTGTCTCACGGCGCAACGGAAACCAGCTCGTCCAGGTCGCCTGGACACCCGGAAGTTGATCTCTGTGGGTACAAGTACCGGCAGCGCAACCGGCACTTGTGCCGTTGGGCGGCAACATCGTCGGACCTAGGCTCGAAACCAGGAAACACCCCGGTGAATGAGAGGAGGTGGTTCGCCCATGGCCGGTCCCGGCTTTGAGGCAGATGCCGCCGCGATGACCAAGGCGATCAGCGGCTTCCACCAGTCCGCCACCGCCACCAAATCCACCATGTCGGGTCTGCAGAGCGACCTCGGCTGGGCGCTGAGCAACAGCTACCAGGGCAACCAGGCCGCGGCCTTCCAGCAGCTGCACACCACGCTGCAGGAGAAGATGGCCAAGGCCACCGGCGCCCTGGACCGGATGTCCAGCCTGATGACCGACGTGAGCCGGAACTACAACACCGGTGACAGCAACGCCACCGACGACATCAACAAGGTGGCGGGCGCCGCGGCCAACAGCGCGGCCGGATCCGTCTTCAACCGCCTCGCCGGCGGGGCCTGAACCCGGAGAGGGAGAGACGCCAATGCATTCCCAGGGCAACGGCGGAGATGTCGTCTCCGTCAACTTCAGCCAGCTCGCCAACAGCTCGGAGTCGCTCAGCAACCGCGCCAACGCGCTGGAACGGCACATGCACGAGCTGGACGGCTCCCTCGCCTACCTGCGCAACACCTGGTACCAGTCCGGCAGTGCCGCGGGCGCGCAGGCGCAGCAGGCCGAGAACGACCTGCGGGCCGCGATCGGCGAGATGGTCGCGGTGATCCGCAACTTCTCCGCCAACACCGGCAAGGCCATGACCGACCAGATGGCCATGGAGCGCACGAACGCCAACCTGTTCCCCGGCGGCTGATACCCCCGCCTGCCGTCGGCCCCGGTCCAGGGTAGACCCGGAAACTTCACCCTGGACCGGGTTGGCGGCCCGCGTGAGAACCAACAGCAATCGAAGGGGGCAGGGGTGAGCACCGAGAACAACTCCTTCGCCGTGCACCTGGCGTCGCTGGTGGACTTCGCCCGCGAGCTGGGCACCCAGCTCACCGGCATGTCCCAGCCGCTGGCGCACCTGGGCGGCCTGGCCGAGCGCGAGGTCCAGCTAGGCGCGTTCACCGAGGCCAGCACCCTGGGCACCCAGCATCTGGCCGCGGCGGAGGAGATGCACGCGTTGCTGGGCCGGGCCGGGCAGGCCATCGACTTCGCCGAGGACGTCACGCACACCATCGCCGAGGCCTACCGCAGGCTCGACCAGCAGGCCGGGCAGTCGCTGCTGAACCTGGGCAACGTGTTGCATATCAACGATCCGCGCACCGATCCCGGGAGGATGTGAGACCCGTGGAGATCGTCAGCGCGACCGACTTCGCCCGCTACAGCCATCGTCAGCTCTACGACATGCTGCACGCCGGGCAGCCCAAGACCATGCGCGCGGCCGCGGACTCCTGGGACGCGGTGGGTTCCCGGCTGCACGAGCAGGCGGGCAACCTGGAACAGCAGCTCAGCCGGTTCCGGCACCAGTGGCGTGGTGGCGCCGCCGAGCAATACCAGGCGATGATCACCGACCTGGCCGCCGGACTGCGCCGCACCGCCGAGGCCGCGCACGCCATGCGCAACCTGGCGCACGATTCGGCCGAGGCGCTCATCCGCGCCCAGGCCACCATGCCGCCGCCCACCGAGGTCCCCGAGGTCTCCGCGGCGACCCTGCGCCTGGCCGGCACGCCGATCCAGCTCGGTCCCGGCACCTCCCCCGAACTCGCCGCCAGGGTCGCCACCCAGCAGGCCGAGGCGGTCGCGGCGGTGCGTCAGCAGCAGCAGGCGGCGCAGGTGGCCAACGCCAGTCACGCGCGGGCGGTGCTGATCATGGAGGACCTCGCGAACCGCTACCGGGTCGCCCAGGCGTCCATCCCCGACTCCCCCGCCGGTCAGGTCCCGTCCGGGACTCCCGGCGCCGATCATCCCGGTTCGGGCGCGACGCAGTCCCGGCCGCCGTTGTTCGGCGGCATGTTCACCGCCGGGCTGGCGGCGGCCTCGGCCGCGGCGGCCGGCCGGTTCGCCGGGACACTGCCCAAAATCCCGGACTGGGCGAGGAAACCCGATCCGCAGACCGGTCTCCCCGCACCCGGCGCGGGTGCGGAGGCGGCCAAGCTCGGCGCGGGCGCGGCAGCGGGCGGCGCCGGCCTCGCCGCGGGTCTGGGCAAGCTCGGCGGTGGCGGCGGTGGCGGACTCGGCAAGGTCGCCGGGGCCGGTGGCCAGGGGCCGCAAGCGGCGGCCGGACTCGCCGGGGCGGTCGGCGCCGCCGCGGCCGCGCGTGGGATCGCCGGTGCGATGGGCGCGGCGGCCGGTGCGGCGCAGGGCATGGCAGGCGGCATGCCCATGATGCCCATGATGCCGATGGGCGGTGGGCAGGGCGGCGATATGGGCGGTGGCCGCCGGATCCCGCCGTGGCTGGTCGAAACCGAGGACGTGTGGGGCGAATCCTCGGTGATCACCCCGCAGGTGATCGGCGAGGAACCCGAGAACCGTCCCGAACCACCCTCGTCCTTCCGCTACTAGGAGGCGCCGGCGATGACCAACCCCCTCAACGACCGCCTCACCGACCAGCAGATCGCCCAGCACGCCTACGACGCCGGGTTCCGCGGCGACCGGCTCAACACCGCGGTCGCGGTCGCGCTGGCCGAGTCCAGCGGCCGTCCAGGGGCCCAGGGCGACCTCACCCTGCAGAACGCGACCTGGGGCCCGTCGGTGGGGTTGTGGCAGATCCGCTCGCTCAACCCCGGCCGCGGCACCGCCCTGGAGCAGACCCAGCGGGACCGGGTGGCCAACCTGGATCCGGCCACGAATGCGACCAACGCCTTCGCGATCTCGGGCAACGGCACCAATTTCGGGGCCTGGTCGACCTTCACCAACGGCGACTACCAGCGGTACCTCGACCGGGCCCGCACCGCCTCCGGCCTGGTCACCGGCACCCCGGTCCAGCCGGTCCAGCAGCACGAACCGGCTCCCGCACCAGCGCCCGCACCCGCCCGGCCAGCCGCTCCGGCACCGGCGCGGGGTGGCACCGGGCAGTCCTTCCACGCCAGCGGCGGCACCCTCGGCCCACTGGCCCGGACCCTGCACTCCGGCGCGGCCGAGCTGCGCACCCTGCGCGGAAACCTGACCTCGGCCCCGCTACCGGCTGACGCCTTCGGCCAGATCCCCGAGTCCGGCCAGGCCGCCCAGGCGCACACCGCGACCCGCAACCGCCTGGCCGGGACCCTCGGCGAGGCGGCGGAGGAGATCGATCGCACCGGCACCAACGTGACCACGGCGCGGGAGAACTACCTGCGCCAGGACCGCCATCACGCCGATCAGTACCGCAAGCTGATCCTCGATCTGTTCACCCGCGATCCGCGCTGACCCGCGCGTACGGCCGCCAGCCGGGGGTTCCGGTCTGCGCCACCCGCTGGGCCGCGTCGCTGAGCCGTTCGTCCCTGCTGTTGAGGGCCTGCCAGTAGCGGCGGCCGTCGGCGGTGAACTCCTCGATCGGCACCGGGGTGCCGTCGGCGCGCAGCACGGTCAGGTCCTCGAAGGTCACCGTGCCCTCGATGCAGTAGGCGCCGTCGGCGCGTCCGCATTCGTTGAACCAGTACAGCTCACGCGGACCGGTGCCGGGTCCACAGTGGACGGTGAGGCTGGGTTCGGCGGGCCAGTCCTCGGTGAGTGACGGCTCGTCCAGGAACCGCCACCCGTACATCTGTCCCGACCAGGTGAGCCCGGCGAAGAACTCCTCCACCGCGGCCAGGTCGACCAGGGGCAGCACCGGCCCGAAACCCCCGTCCGGCAAGGATTTCCGCAGCAGCACCCGCACTCGCGCGGGCGCGTTCAGGCGCAGGATCCGCCGGGCGTCGGGGTCGATCGGGCCGGTTTCCGGCAGGGCGAGCACGTGCAGCAGCAGCTCACACCACTGCGCCGAGGGCCCGATCCGCAGACCGAGCACGTCGGCTTCGTTGAGCGCTGTCTCCACGGCCGTCCTGGCCTGTTCGTCCCACCGCATCGGGCCATCCTCCGGCACCGGCGCGGTGGCCGCTAACCAATTCGCCAGCCGCGCGCCCGTCCGCGTCGCGCCGCCGCGGTGGCCACCACCGCGACCCCGGCCGCCAGCACCCCGAGCACGGCCAGGGCCCCGGCCAGCCGGTCCTGCCTGGGCGGTTCTGGGGGTCCGGCCGCGATAACCACGGTCGGTGTGGGTCCGGCGCTGGGCCGCTCCCCCACCACCGGTGCCGCGATGCCCTCGGGCAGTTCCGCGGTCACCGCCGAGTACGCGTCCAGGACACCCCAGCCCAGTAGCGGATCGTGTGCCCCGCCCGCGCCACCGGCGGTGACCAGCAACCGGGTCCGCACCTGTTCGGCGGTCAGGTCCGTCCGGTAGCCGCGCACCAGCGCCGCCGCCCCGGCCACATAGGCCACCGCGAACGCGGGCGCGCCCACGCCCCAGCGATGCCCGCGTCCACCGGCGGACACGCTCACCAGGTCGGCCCCTGGCGCGGCCAGGGACAGGTGTTCGCCGGATTCCGCCGACACCGGTGATCCGTTCGCGTCGATCCCGCCGACGGCCAGGACTCCTGGCAGCGCACCGGGGTAGGTGCGGGTGCCCGGCTTGTCTCCCGCCGCCGAGGCCACCACGACCACGTTGCGGGACAACGCGTTGCGCACCGCCGCGGACAGTGCGCCGCTGCCACTGGCCGAGGGGCTCACCACCGCGATCACGGTCGCCCCGCCTTCCACGGCCCGGGTGATCCCGGCGGCCAGGGAGTCCGGATCGCCCTGGGGGACCCGCACGGACAGTACTTGGCTGCCCGGCGCGATCCCGGCGAAGGTGGTGCCCGGATCCGTTGGCGCGGCGATGATCCCGGCCGCGAAGGTGCCCCGCCCGTCGCAGTCGCTCTGGGCTTCCCGCACCCGCCCGGCGAGCTGTCCGGCCGCCTCCACCCCGCCGGGCGCGACCACCGCGATCCGCTGTCCGGCCCCGTCGGTCAGCGGCCACACCCGCTCCGCCCCGACCAGGCGCTGCGCCCAGTTGACCGGACCGGTGTAGTTCCCGGCCGGGGCCGCGCACTGCTGGGCCACCGCGACCGGCGCGAACCCGAAGGCGCACAACGAACACACCGCCACCAGTCCGGCCAGGCGGCGGCTCATCGCGGCACCCACAAGGTCACCCGGGTGCCGCCGGAGGGCCGCGAGTCGACCGTGGCCGTGCCGCCGACCTCACCCAGCCGCGCGGTGATCGACTCCCGGATGCCGAACCCGGCGGGCCGGTCCGCCGGGCTGAACCCGGTGCCGTAGTCCCGGGTGGTCACCGCGATCCCGCCATCCCGTTCCTCCACTCGCACCACGACCTCGCCGCCACCGTGTTTGACCGAGTTCCGCAGTGCTTCCCTGGTGGCGTCCCGGATCGCGGCCCGCCGCACCTGGGTCAGCGAGTCGTTGATCTCCGAGAGCACCAGCCGGGCCCGCAGCCCGTCCCCGGCCATATCGGCCACCAGTTCGGCCAGGTCCTCGCTCAACCGCACCGCCGCCGCGCCCACCCCTGGCCGTTCCAGGGTGCGCCGTAACCGGGCCGCCTCCCGCCGGGCCAGCTGCCGCAGCTCGGACAGCGTCTCGGCCGTCCGGGTGGTGTCGGCCGGGGTGGCCATGGCCATGACTTCCAGTGCCTGCAGCACGGTGTCGTGGATCTGCCGGGCCCCGCGTACCCGTTCGGCGTCCCGGCCGCGGATGATGCCGACCGAGATGGCCAGCCGCACCGCGAGCCCGACGTAGAACAGCAGGCAGGCGCCCACCACCACCGCCAGGAGGAAGTCCACCGCCCAACCGGCGGCCAGGGCCCACTCCCCCGGTGGCAGCAACAGCATCGCGCCGAGCACCGCCACCGCGGCCCCGAACACCACCCCGCGCAGCACCGTCCACAGGAACACCAGTCCCAGGAAGTAGGCGCCCACCACGGTGATCGCGTCCAGGAACACCGCTCCGGTGCTCAGCAGCCACACGCCGAGCACCGCGCTCATCCCCAGCGCCAGGTCGGCCCACAGCGCCGCGTGCACGGCTTCCTTGCGCATGCCGCTGTGGACCACGAACCGCACCGCCACGGCCAGGTTCAGCCCGAGCGCCAGCACCGTGAACACCGCGACCGGCCACGCGGCGGCAACGCCTTGACGCACCAGCACGATCGCGCCCAGCAGCGGCAACCCGACGAGGCGGGCGAGCACCGCCACCAGGAGCACGTAGCGGGCCGAGCGGGTCAGCACGCTCTCCACCGGCGTCCGGCAGTAGGAGCCCACCATCAGCCACATCCGCTCCGCGCCGGACATCCCGGCCGGGTCGACGACCTGCTCGACCCGGTCCTCCGGCGGCGCGGCCACCGTGTGCATCCCGCTGAGCATCAGTCCGGACAGGTAGGTCGAGATCCCGACGGCGGGCGCCATCAGCTACGGCCCGCCCAGTCCGTCGGCGTGCTGTGCGCCAGTCCTTCCTCGATCGCGTACCGGGTCAGCTCCGGCCGCCGCCTGCACCCGGTCTTGTCCCGGATCCGGTCCAGGTAGGACCGTACGGTGCGCACGCTGATCGCCATCGCCTCGGCGATGTCCTGATCCCGCTCCCCCGCGGCCAGCAACGCCAGCACCTGACGTTCCCGCACCGACAACTCGATCACCGGACCGTTGTTGCGATCGCGGGAGGCATTCAGCACGTAGGAGGCCAGGATCGGCGAGACGTAACTGTTCCCGGCCGCGATCTCCCGCACCGCCCGCAGAATCTCGTCCCCGTCGCTGTCCTTGGACAGATATCCCCTGGCCCCGGCCGCGATCGCGCCCAGCACCTCCGACTGCCCGGCGTGCGCCGAGACCACCAGGACCCGGTGGCCCATGCCGACGACCTCCATCACCGCGGCCGCGTCGCGCACGCCCGGCAACTTCAGGTCCAGCACCACCACCGAGCCCGATCCGGTGCGCCGGGCGGCGAACTGGGCCACCGACTCGGCGATGCCGTCCACCTCGATATCGGGGGCATCGGCCAGCACCCTGGCCACCGCGGCCCGGTACAGCGGGTGATCCTCGATCACCCCGACCCTGATCGGCTCCCTGTTCACCGTGCCATCACCTCCTGCGCCCTGGCGCGGTCGAGGACAGGGCCGGTCCGGAACAACGCCAGCACACTCGCCGGCACGGGTTGCCGCGCCACCGCCCCATATCCCAGCGCCTGCACCGATTCCCCACCTGTGATCGGAAATTTCCAGCCCGCATCGGTCACCAGGAACACCGCGCCGGAGGAGGCCCCCGGCGCGGGCTGGTCGGCCACCAGGGCGCCGGCGCCACCGGGCACCCGCGCCACATCCGCCACCCGGCCCCGTTCGTCCACAGTGGACTGTTCGGTCGAGGTGCCGCCGTAGGTCAGTTTCGCTCCGGTGGCCGCGAAATCGGTCGCGCACACCGTCCGCGGCAATCCGCCGAGGGAGACCGGTTCCGGCCGCCGCAACGGATAGCCGGTCGGTTCCCGCTCGGCCGGGGTCTCCGCCCGCGGCGCCTCGGCCAGTTCGGCGGCGGGCACCGCCAGCACCCGGCTCCGCCGGTCCGGATAGGCCGCGGCATTGCCCGGCGCGGCCAGCGCCAGCCGCGCCTCGGTCTCACTCACCGGCGACACGCCATCGGCGCGCACCAGGTAGAAGCCGTCCGCGACGCTCTCGGCCCGCAGCACCTGCCCGACCCGGGTGTCCACAGTGCCCAGTCGCGGCCCCGGCGTACCGGCCTGCCGCACCGCCACCACCGCCAGATCCCGGCCGACCGGTACCGTGTTCAGCCAGTTGCGCGCCACCGGCAACGCCTGCACCGCCTCATAACCCAGCGCCGCCGCGGCCCGGTCATCGGCCAGCTTGAACCGGTGCCCGCCGGTCAGCAGGAATCGCTCCCCGCTGCCCAGTCGCACCAGAAGTCCTTGTCCCGCACCGAGTTCCCGGCCGCCCGGCGATCCTCCGATGGAGACACTCGACCCCGGTTCCACGTTCGCGGGCAGATCGGCCGAGCCACGCGAGCAGGTCGTCCACGGCCCGCTCAGCAGCCGCCCCGGCTCCGGCAACGAGTCCGGCGCGCCCGGGATGCCCACGGTGACCCCGCGCGGCAGATCCGCCAGGGTCTTGGCGGGCACGGTCACGGTGCGATCCCCGTTGCCCCCGGAGAGCAGCCGGGCCGAGGCGAAGTTGAGCACCGGGTGCAGGACATCGCCCTCACCCAGCACGAACCGGGCGCCGGTCTCCTTCTCCACGATCACCTGGCCGCCCTGTTTCCACTCCGCGGCACGGGCGGGGCTGAGCACGCCGATGATCCCGAACACCGCGGTGACCAGCAGCGCCACCGCCAGTCCGAGCACCGTGCCCAGCAGCAACCGCCTGCCCGGCGACACCGGGTGATTGGCGTCCCCGGCCACCAGCGCGGACACCAGTCGCCTGCGCAGGAACTGGTAGGCCTGCACCTGGTCCTTCTGTGTCCACACCGCCGCTGCCCCCTCGCGCCATTCTCTGCTGGGCCATACTATCGATCACCACTGTCACTTCCTGTGGTTCGTTGGCCGGAATCCTTGTGCCGCAAGGCTTTCCCAAACTCTCGGTGGTGCATGCGGATGAGCGTTCCCTCGACCGGTCGGCGGGGACGGGTGGTGCCGTTGGGCGCGGGCACAATTGCCGTGGTGGAAATCGCGGCGCTGGCCGTGCTGGCCACCGCGGTCCCCTTCGGACCGGTGAGTATCGCCGCCATCACCGTCGCCACCCTCGCCCTCGCCGTTACCCTGCTCCGGATCCGCGGCCTGCCGCCGTACCGCTGGGCAGCCCTCTACCTGCGCTTCCTTCGCCGCAGGCCCCGGCTGGCCGCCCGCGAGGCGGCCACCCCGCTGCGGGCCCTGTTACCGGACCTGTCCGTGCATACCCAGGTGGACCGGGCGGGCAACAGGGTAGGAGTGGCAACTCTTGAGGCAGCGGCCTCTTTCTGCACGATGGTGCGGATCGCACCGGCGGCACACCCTACGCCGGACGCGCTGATCCGCCTGCTCCAAGAGGTCTACGAGCGTTCCGACATCCGGCTCAGCAGCGCCCAGCTGGTGGTGTGGGCACTGCCCGGACTGCCGGCCAGCACCGGCGCGGCCACCCCGATCCGGGTGCACTGGCTGTCCCTGCGCTACCGCCCCGCCGAGGCCCCCCTGGCCGCACTGGCCCGCGGCGGCGGCCAGGAAGGCAGCAGGCGGGCCGTGGCCAGCGCCGCACACCGCCTGGTGAGCCGCCTCGCCGAGGCCGGATATCCGGCGACCGCCCTGGACACCCTGGAACTGCACCAGGAACTCCTGGTCGCCGTCGGCGCCGACCCGGAGGTCGTCTCCGGCCCGGTCGCGCACGACGGCACCGCCCGGCACCGGGTCACCGAGTCCTGGCGGGACGTCTCGGTGGGCCGGCTGCGCCAGGCCTGCTTCGTGCCCAAGGACCCGGCCGA
This sequence comes from Crossiella sp. CA198, assembly GCF_052078295.1. Taxonomy (NCBI): domain Bacteria; kingdom Bacillati; phylum Actinomycetota; class Actinomycetes; order Pseudonocardiales; family Pseudonocardiaceae; genus Crossiella; species Crossiella sp. CA198. Next base: position 239,752 of record NZ_JBQJIM010000010.1, on the reverse strand, counting down.
CGCGGTGGCCCTGCTCGGCCGCTGCGCCCCGGAGGCGATGTTCACCTGCACCTCCTACACGCTGTCCCGCACGGCCCGCGGCGACCTGGTCGCCCAGGCCCGCGCCAGGGTCGGCGTGGCCGCCGGTGGGCTGTGGCTGAGTCCGCAGCGGGCCTCGCAGAGCCTGGGCGTGCCGGTGGTCCCGGTGGACGGGCGCCAGGACGAGCACACCAAAGCCACCCTGCCGCTGGCCCTGACCCCGTAACCGGTCAGGCAGCCAGGTCCAGCCATTCCCCGACCGCCAGCACACGTGCCCGCCCGCCGGCGTGCGCACGGAACTCCCGCTCCGGGTCGGTGACCTCGACGTAGCCGGGGATCTTGTCCGGTTGCTCGGCCTCGTAGTGCATCGGCACCGCGTGCCGGGCGTCGAGGATCACCGCGGCCGCGGCGGCCTGCCTGGGGTCCATCGCGGCCGGCAGCGGGCTCGGCGGCTGGAGGTGCGGCGCGTCGACCACCGCGCCGTTGGCGGGCAGGAACACCGCGTCAACCGGGCTGAACCGGCGGGCGATGAGCCACCAGTAGCCGTGGAACATCGTGTCGCCGCCGTGGAAGACCCGCTGCCCGTCGGCCTGCACCACCCAGTTCAGCTGCGGGTCGCCCAGCCCGTCGACGGCGGGGACCGCGGTGACCCGGAACGGCCCGACCTCACAGGTGGACCAGGCGGGCACGACCTCGGCGGCCAGTTCGTGCCGGGCCAGTGCGCGTTCGGCGGGCAGGGTTGTCACGTTATCCAGGTCGTCGCCGTGGCCGGGCGCCGGTCGCAGTACCGGTGCGCCCGGGGTCAGCACGTCGGCGAGTGCGGCCGCGTCGGTGTGATCGCGGTGCAGGTGGGTGAGCAGCGCGGCAGTGACCTTCCCACTCGGCCTGACCAGTCCCGCACCGGGCTGCCACCCGGTGAACAGCGGTGACAGGTCCCGCACGTAGTCGATCACCAGTCGCCCGCCGCCCGCCTCGATCTCCACGCCGGCCCAGCCCAGTCGTCGCACCCGCATCTCGCACTCCCTCGTTCCGGTGACTGCCGGGGAAGTTAGCGTACGGGCGTTCTCTAAATCAATAGCGAACGCGCGTACGCTATCCTCGTCACATGTCGCCACGACGTTCAGCGGTCGAAGCGCAGGCCACCCGCGGCCGGATCCTCGACCGGGCCGCCGAGATCGCCTCCGAGGAGGGCCTGGACGGCATCACCATCGGCAGGCTCGCCGAGGAGCTGGAGATGAGCAAGTCCGGGGTGCACAAGCACTTCGGCACCAAGGAGACACTGCAGATCTCCACCCTGGACAAGGCGTTCGTGGACTTCTGGCACCGGGTGGTCGAGCCCGCGCTGGCCGAGCCGCCGGGTCTGGCGCGGCTGCGCGTGGTGTGCGCGAACTCCGTGGACTATCTGGAAGCGCCGCTGCTGCCCGGTGGCTGTCTGATGACCGCGGCGCTCACCGAGTACGACGGCCGCCCCGGCCGGGTCCGCGACGCGGTGGCCGAGGTGTGGTCGCGCTGGCGGGACCAGCTGCGGGCGGACCTGGTCGCGGCGGTGGACAACGGCGAGTTGCCCGCCGGGTTCGATCTCGACCAGGCGCTGTTCGAGATCATCGCCGCCGGGCTGGCGTTGAACGCGGCCATGCAGCTCCAGCACGACCAGGCGGCCGCGGGCAGGGCCCGCCGCGCGATCGAACGAGCCCTGGACCAGTCCTGACCCGCACGATCCTGTTGCCGCGCAACGCCTATCCGCGCAGCCGCCAGGCCAGTGCGGTGTGCCTGCGCCCGGCCCCGACCGTGCGCACCACCTGACCGATCGCCCGCCGCGAGCCGACCAGCACCACGATCCGCTTCGCCCGGGTCACCGCGGTGTAGAGCAGGTTGCGCTGCAACATCATCCACGAACTCGTGGTCAGCGGGACCACGACCACCGGGTACTCGCTGCCCTGGCTGCGGTGGATGGTCACCGCGTAGGCGTGGGTCAGCTCGTCCAGTTCGCCGAACTCGTAGTCGACGTCCTCGTCCTCATCGGTGCGCACGGTCAGCTTCTGCTCATCGTTGTCCAGCGCGACCACCACGCCCAGGGTGCCGTTGAACACGCCGTTGGCGCCCTTGTCGTAGTTGTTGCGGATCTGGGTCACCTTGTCCCCCACCCGGAACACCCTCCCGCCGAAGCGCCGTTCCGGCACCTCCGGGCGGCTGGGCGTCAACGCCTCCTGCAGCACCAGGTTCAGCGCGCCCGCCCCCGCCGGACCGCGGTGCATCGGGGCCAGCACCTGCACATCCCGCCGCGGGTTCACCCCGAACTTCTTCGGCAACCGCCGCGCCACCACATCCACGGTCAACTCGGCGGCCGCCTCGGCTTCCTCCACCGGGAACAGAAAGAAGTCGTCCAGGCCGTCGGTGATCGGCTGTTCGCCCGCGTTGATCCGGTGCGCGTTGGTGACCACCCCGGATTGTTGCGCCTGCCGGAAAACCTGGGTCAGCCGCACATGCGGGATCGGGCTGTCCGCGGCCAGGAGATCACGCAGCACCTCCCCCGCCCCCACCGACGGCAACTGGTCCACATCGCCGACCAGCAGCAGGTGCGCGCCGGGCCCGATGGCCTTGACCAACTTGTTGGCCAGCAACAGATCCAGCATCGACGCCTCATCCACCACGACCAGATCCGCGGGCAGCGGGCGATCGCGATCGTAGGCCGCGTCACCGCCGGGCCGCAGCTCCAGGAGGCGGTGCACGGTCGCGGCCGGGTGCCCGGTCAGCTCGGTGAGGCGTTTGGCCGCGCGGCCGGTCGGCGCGGCGAGGACCACCCTGGCGTTCTTGGCCCGCGCCAGGGAGACGATGGAGCGCACGGTGAAGCTCTTGCCGCAGCCGGGGCCGCCGGTGAGCACCGCGACCTTCTCGGTCAGCGCCAGCTTCACCGCTTCTTCCTGTGCCCCGGCCAGTTCGGTGTTGTTCTGCCGCCGCAACCAGTCCAGGGCCTTGCTCCAGTCCACCGCGGCGAACTCCGGCATCCGGTCCTCCCCGGTGCGCAGCAGCCGCAGCAGCGAGGCGGCCAGGCTGATTTCCGCGCGGTGGAAGGGAACCAGGTAGATCGCGCCAACCGGAGTTTCCGCGTCCTCGCCCGGCACCTGTTCGCGGACCACGCCTTCCTCGGCGATGAGTTCGGCCAGGCAGTCGATCACCAGTCCGGTGTCCACCTGGAGGATCTTGATCGCCTCGCTGATGAGTTCTTGTTCGGGCAGGAAGCAGTTGCCGTTGCCGGTGGCCTCGGACAGGGTGAACTGCAGGCCCGCCTTGACCCGTTGTGGGCTGTCGTGCGGGATGCCGACCGACTTGGCGATGGTGTCGGCGGTGCGGAACCCGATCCCCCACACGTCGGTGGCCAGCCGGTAGGGCTCGGTGCGCACCACGTCGATGGACTTCTCCGCGTACTGCTTGTAGATCCGCACGGCGAGGGAGGTCGACACGCCGACCCCCTGCAGGAAGATCATCACTTCCTTGATGGCCTTTTGTTCCTCCCAGGCGGCGGCGATCAGCTTGGTGCGCTTGGGTCCCAGCTTGGGCACCTCGATCAGCCGCTGCGGGGTCTGCTCGATCACGTCCAGGGCGTCCACGCCGAAGTGGGTGACGATCCGGTCTGCTAGGACTGGTCCGATGCCCTTGATCAGCCCGGAACCCAGGTAGCGCCGGATGCCCTGGATGGTCGCGGGCAGCACCGTCGTGTAGTCCTCGACGTGGAACTGCTTGCCGTACTGCGGATGTGAGCCCCACCGCCCGCGCATCCGCAGTGATTCACCGGGTTGCGCGCCCAGCAGCGCGCCGACCACGGTCAGCAGATCGTTGGCGCCGCGCCCGGTGTCCACCCTGGCCACGGTGTAGCCGGTGTCCTCGTTGGCGAAGGTGATCCGTTCGAGCACGCCCTCCAGCACCGCGTGCTTGAACGGTTCGCCGCCGGTCATCCCCGCCACCCCTCACCGTGTCCACGCCGGGACAACACCTATCACAGCCCCGGCTGCCCCACGGACACGGTGGCCGGGCAGCGGGGTGCCGCGCTGGTGACGTTGACACACTGATCGCATGACAGGTCTGACCGCCGAACTCGTGGTCGAGGGGCACGTCCCGCAGACCCCGGCTATCGCGCCGAACGGGCAGCTGCTCTGCTACGTTCTCGCTCCCACCAGCCGAATCGGTGACCACCTCGACACCACACTCTGGCTCGCCGACCTCGAAGGCGACGGTGGGTGGCGCCGGGCGACCAGCGACACCGCGACGGAGTCCCGGCCTCGCTGGTCCGCGGACTCGCGCACGTTGTACTTCCTGTCCGACCGCGCCGAGCGTGGCACCGCGCAGGTGCACCGGCTTACCCGCGCCCATGACGTGGTGATCGCGTTGACCACCTGGCGCGCCGGCATCATCGACCACCTGCCGCTCGCCGATCCCAACCTGGTCGCGCTGCTCGCCGAGGACGAGCCCACCGAGCAGGACACGCGCCGCGTCCAGGACCGCGATGACGCCATTGTCGTCGGTGAGCGCGAACCGCGTGCCCGGCTGCGCCTGCTCGACCTGCGCACCGGCCAGGTCAGTACCCCGAGCGTGTTCGGCCACCGGCACGTCGTCGAACTGCGGCAACGACCCGACGGTGGCCCGCTCGCCGTGCTCACCCAGGCCAGCGCCGACAAGGACTACGGCCCCCGCACCAGCCGACTGCACCTGTTCGACCCCGCAACGGGGACCGCGGTGGACCTCGGACCGGTCGAGGCCGACGCACACTCGCTGACCTGGTGGCCAGGCGAGGACGGTTGGCACCTCGGCTATGTCGCACTCACCCCACCGGTCCTGCACGCCGGCACCGCCGTGTTCGACCTGGCCCTGGGCAGCCACGTCCGACGCAACCGCACCGCCGGCCTGCCGATGTGCCCCACCGAACTGTGCCAGACCGACGCCGCCCCGCTGGTGGTGTTCGCCGACGGCCTGAACACCACCGTGGCCCGGCTCGACCCCGACGGTCCCACCCCACTGTCGCAGCACCCCGGCCGCCTCGACGCCCTCACCACCACCCCCGCGGGCACGGTGATCGCGGTACTGACCGGCACCCGTTACCAAGCCACGAACGTTCACCTCGGACCACCGGCCGGGCCGCTGCGGAAGATCACGGACACCCGACCCGAACTGGACGGCATCACCTTCGGCACCCAGCGAGCACTGGCCTATCGTGCCGCCGACGGCCTCGATCTGGACGGCCTGCTCGTACTGCCAGCCGGGAAATCCGCTTCGGACGGCCCGTTCCCGCTTGTCACGATCGCACACGGCGGCCCCTACGACCGGTACGCCGATCGGCTCCAGCTGTTCTGGTTCCCCAGCGCGCAGTGGCTGGCCACCGCTGGCTACGCGGTGTTCCTGCCCAACCCGCGCGGCGGCCAAGGCCACGGCCACCAGTTCGCCGCCAGCGTCGCAGGCCGGGTCGGCCAGGAGGAATGGACCGACATCCAGACCGGCATCGACCTGCTCATCGCCGAGGGCATCGCTGATCCCGATCGGCTGGGCATCGCCGGCGGGAGCCACGGCGGCTTCCTGGCCGCCTGGGCGATCGGGCAGACCGAGCGGTTTCGCGCCGCGCTGGTCAGCGCTGGTGTCGTCGACTGGGGGATGCTCGCCGCGACCGGGGAGAACGGACAGTTCGAGGCCGCGCTCGGCGGCAGCACCGGGTGGCACGGAATCGGCCCACACCGGCATGACGCGGTCAGCCCGGTCTCCTTCGCCTGCCGCGTCCGCACCCCGGTGCTCATCCTGCACGGGGCCCAGGACACCAACGTCCCCCTCGGCCAGGCCGTGTACTTCCATCGGGCACTGCGCCACTTCGGCGCCGAGCACGAGTTCGTGATCTACCCCAGAGAGGGCCATTCGATCCGGGAACGCAACCACCAACTCGACCTGCTGCGCCGCACCCGGGCCTGGTTCGACCGCTGGCTCCGACCCTGACCAATGACTCCAGGTAATAGATTGACCACATAACGTTGGAGACAGCTGTCCTTACGGTTCGCGGCGCCTGTCTAGCGTCGCATCATGGGTCGATCACGCGGCGCGGCCATCCGCCTGGTCCGCGAACTGATGTCCTGGCCGGAACTGCACGACCGGCTGGCCGCCGAACAGTCTGGCGCGGCGCGTGGCCGGCCCAGCCCCGCGGATGTGCTCAGCCAGCTGCTCAACCTCAACAACGCCTACCAGGTCCCCGCGGCCAGTGGCCTGATCTCCTTCAGCGCCAAGACACAAGGCAACCCCGGCGGCAAACCGGTGCCGGTGCTGCAGGTGCCGCCGCCCCCGGCCGGGCCACCGACCACCCCGTACTTCACGCCGAGTGGCTGACCCCGGCCCGCCGGGCCACGTGCAGCACCGGGGTCACGTCCACGCCGGTGATCTCCGGCAGCGCGCCCAGGGTGCCGGTCAGCAACTCGTAGAGGTCCTCGCCGTCCCGGCACACCACCGCGACCAGGAGGTTGCTCGGCCCGCTGGTGGTGGCGGCCATCCGGGTGGCCGGGTGCGCGGCCAGCACCTTGGCCACCTTGCCGAGCCCGGCGGGCTGGATGGTCAGCCACAGCAACGCTTCCAGGTGGTAGCCGAGCAGGCGCGGGTCGACCTCGGTGGTGATGGCGATGGCGCCCTCGCGCAGCAGGGCGTCCACCTTGCGGCGGGCGGTGGACTCCGAGACGTTGCTGTGCCGGGCGAGTTCGGTGAACCCCATCCGCCCGTCCTTGACCAGCAACGCGGTCAGCCGCCGGTCCACCTCGTCCAGGGCGGGCAGCGGCCGGGTCGCCGGCAACGGGACCACCTCGCCCAGCCTGGCCTTCTCTTCGGCCGACAGCAGTGGAGCCTGCCAGCCCAGCGCGTCCGGGAAGATCCACAGCAGCCGCCGGGTCTGCCAGGAGTCGATCGAGGAGGTCTTGGGCAGTTCCTTGAGCAGCAACAGTTTCAGCCGGTCCGGGGTGCTCACCCACAGCGTCGCGGCGATCTCGTCGCCGCCTTCCAGGATGAGCACCTGCCACGCCTCGGGCAGCGCGGCCAGGGCCTCGGCCACCGGCGGCGTCCGGCCGGGGCGGCAGCGCACGCGCAGGACCAGGCCGGTGAGGTCGGGGTCGAGCACCGGGTTGGGGATCGCGCTCACCCGCACCGTGCCACCGGCCAGCAGCGGCGCGAGCCGCCGGGTGACGGTGCGCTCGGACACCCCGGCCGCCGCCGCGACACTCGACCAGGTGGCCCGGCCGTTCACCTGCAGCGCGGCGACCAGTCTGCTGTCAAGATCATCCATATGCGTTCGCCGGTTCTCGTCGACTGGGACCGCCACTGTGCGGGATTTCGTCGTTTCAGCGTACTGGACGACCGGTTCCAGGCAAGTCCGCGCTGAAGTGGAGGGCGAACACCAGGACAACGGGAGGCCGAAGTGGCACAGGTGAACAGGCGGATGGCACTGGGACTGGCCGGTGGCGCGATGCTGACCGCCGCGGTGCCGGGGGTGGCCGCGGCGGCCGGCGCGGACGTGGTCGCGACCACCCCGCTCGGCAGGCTGCGCGGCGTGCGCGCGGGCGAGATCACGGTGTGGCGCGGCATCCGCTACGCCGAGCCGCCCACCGGGGAACACCGCTTCACCGCACCCCGCCCGGTGCGGCCGTGGAGCGGGATCAAGGACGCCACCGAGTTCGGCGCGGCCGCCCTGCAACTGGCCGGACCGCCCCGCCCGCCGGGTCCGCAGAGCGAGGACTGCCTGTTCCTCAACGTCTACTCCCGCGGCACCAGCGGTCGCCGGCCGGTGGTGGTGTGGATCCACGGCGGCGCGTTCACCAGCGGCGCGGGCAGCGACTACGACGGCACGGTCTTCGCCGAGCGCAACGACCTCGTGCTGGTCACGATCAACTACCGCTTGCACGCCTTCGGCTACCTGCACCTGACCGGGCGGCCAGGGTCGGGCAACGCCGCGCTGCTGGACCAGATCGAGGCCCTGCGCTGGGTGCGGCGAAACATCAGCGGCTTCGGCGGCGATCCGCGCACCGTCACGGTGATGGGCGAGTCCGCGGGCGGCATGTCCATCGGCAGCCTGCTGGGCGCGCCCGCCGCGACCGGCCTGTTCCGCCGGGCGGTGACGCAAAGCGGCGGCGCCCGCCCGCACTTCACCCCCGACCAGGCCCAGCGCACCACCGACTATGTGCTCAAGCAGCTCGGCATCCCCGGCCCGGACTCGCCCAAGCTGTTCACCGTGCCCGCCGCCGACGTGGTCGCCGCGGCCGCCACCGCCACCCAGGCCCCCGAACTGAACGGTGAGGTCTTCCACCAGGTCCTGGACGGCCACGTGCTGCCCACCCACCCGCTGCGCCGCATCTCCCCCGCCGTCGACCTCATGATCGGCACCTGCCGCGACGAGTCCAAGCAACTCGCCCAGCTCTTCCCGCTCTTCGCCCCCGGCCTGGAAGCCAAGCTCGAATCAGTCGTCGGCGACGTCCGCTTCGCCCAGATCCAGGCCGCCTACCGCAAACACAGCCCGGCAGGCCGCGACCCGCGCCTGGACCTGGTCAGCGACACCTTCGTCGGCCTGCCCTCGATCTGGCTGGCCGAAGCCGCCCACCGCGCGGGCGCCCGCGCCTGGACCTACCGCTTCGACTACGAGGACGCCTCTCCCCTGGGTCCGGTGCACGCCTCCGACCTGGCCTTCACCTTCGGCAAGGTCCGCCAGGACCAACTGCACCCCCAGGCCAACCTCAAGTTCGCCCAGCGCCTGGCCACCCAGCTCAACGACTCCCTCAGCGCGTTCGCCCGCTCCGGCGACCCCCGCCTGCCCGACCTGCCCCGCTGGCGCCCCTTCGAGCCCGGTGCCCGCGACACCATGATCTTCACCCGGCATCCCTATGTCCGGGAGGACCGGGTGCCCGCCGAGATCCGCACCGCCTGGACCGGCGTGCCACCCACGGCGTTCTGATCGCGAACTGCACAGCCAGACTGTAGAGTTGCGGGTATGCGACTCACCAAGTACGGCCACGCCTGCGTCCGGGTCGAGCACGAGGGCGAGACCATCGTGCTCGACCCGGGCGCCTTCACCGAGCCCGAGGCGCTCACCGGCGCCACCGCGGTGCTGATCACCCACGAGCACTTCGACCACTTCGACGGCGACCGCCTGCGCCAGGCCCTGGACGCCAACCCGGCACTGCGGGTGTGGACAACGGACTCGGTCGCGGCCCAGCTCACCGGCCTGGCCGGCCGGGTCACCACGGTCGGGCACGGCGACCGGTTCGACCTCGGCGCGGTGGAGGTCGAGGTGCACGGCACCTGGCACGCCGAGATCCACCCGGACCTGCCCCTGGTGCCCAACAGCGGATTCCTGCTCGGCGGCACGGTCTTCCACCCCGGCGACGCGCTCACCGTGCCCGACCGGCCGGTGGACACCCTGCTGCTGCCGCTGCACGCGCCCTGGTCCCGGGTCGCGCACCTGATCGACTACGTGCGCGCGGTCAAGCCCCGCCAGGCCTACCAGGTGCACGACGTGCTGCTCAGCGACATCGGCCGCACCCTGACCAGCAGCATGCTCGGCGAACGCGGCCCCGGCACCGGCGCGCCGCTGACCCTGCTGGCCACCGGCGAGAGCGTCGAACTGCCCGCCTGACCCCGGCGGTGATCATCGCGACGGATACGCTGCGTCCGGTGATCGCTACGGATCGGGGGTTCGGTGGGCTTCGCGGTGGTGGACGTCGAGACCACGGGCTTCGCCGCAGGCCGCGACCGCGTCATCGAGATCGCCGTGGTCCAGGTCAACGCCCAGGGCGCCATCACCGGCGAGTGGTGCACCCTGGTCAACCCACGCCGTGACCTGGGCCCGCAGCACATCCACCGCATCACCACCCGCGAGGTGCTGCCCGCGCCCACCTTCGAGGAGATCACCGGCGACCTGGTCACCCGGCTGACCGGCCGGGTCCTGGTCGCGCACAACCTGACCTTCGACGCCAGATTCCTGCAGGCCGAACTGAACGCCGCCGGCCTCCTGCCCCCGGCCGATGCCCTCGACGGCCTGTGCACCATGACCCTGGCCCCGCGCTACCTCACCACCGACCGCCGCAACCTGGCCGCCTGCTGCGCCGCCGCGGGCATCCCGCTGACCAACGCGCACTCGGCCCTGCACGACGCCCGCGCCACCGCGGCCCTGCTCGCGCACTATCTTGCCGCGGGCCACGACGACTGGTCCCCGCTGCTCGAAGCCGCCCGCTCCCGCCCGTGGCCGCTCACCCTCGCCCTGGACACCCCGGTGGTGCACCGGAGCGCGCCCGGCCATCCGGTCGCCCGCCGCCCCCGCCGGGAAGGCGCCCCCAGCTACCACCGGGCGAGCCGGAACCCGGCCGCGTTCCGCACCGGCACGGCACCCGGCCCCGCCCCCGTCCCCAGCCCCGCCCCCGTCCCCCGCTCCGCTGAGGAGGACCGCCCCGCTGGCGCGGAGCTGCCCGCCGGATTCCGCCTGGACGCCGGCGACCGTATCGCCTTCACCGGCCAGACCGACCAACCCCGCGAACGGCTCCAGGCCCACGCGGCCGCCGCCGGGCTGATCACCCACCCGGAGAACGTCTGCCGCTGGACCAAGGTCGTGGTCGCCGCGGACCCGGATTCCCTGTCCACCAAGGCACGCAAGGCCCGCGACTACCACATCCCGATCATCACCGAACCGGTGTTCGCCCGACTGCTCGCCGAGCTGCGCACACCAGGATGACCAGCAATCCCAACGGATAGGCGTTCTGGTACCGCGGTTCCAGCCCGCCCGCGGTCAGCCCGGCCACCGCGATCGCGAGCAGCCGCCAAAGCCAGCCGCTCAGGGCAGGACGTAGTGGCTGGGGCGACCGGCCCGGTGCACAAGCCGCGCGCCCAGTTGTTCGGCCTCGATCCGCTTCATCAGGGTGAATCCGCTGGGCTCGCGCACGGCCACCGCGTGCCAGGGGGTGAGCCAGGCGTCCGGGGTGCGGCCGAGCAGCAGGCCGAGCTTGGCCGCGCCGCAGGGCTGCGGATGGATGGACAGCCGCACCGCGTCCGGGAACCGGGCGCCGACCAGCTCGCCCCAGGCCCGGCTTCGGGCGACCACGCCATAGGCCCGGTGGCGGCTTTCCCGTTGCAGCGCCGAGCGAGTGCCCGCGTAGCCGGGGCCGTACCGGTCCTCCAGCAGGAAGCGGACAATGCCCAGGTACATGGCGCGCAGGTCGGCGTCGGCCCGGATCCGCGCACGCAGTTCCGCGATCGGTTCGGTGTACTCCGCGTCGAGCAGGCGGCGCAGGGATTCCGGGCCGGAACCGGGCGCGTAGTCGTCCACTGTGTACAGATCGAGGTGGGCCGACCCGGTGGCGCGGATGAGCGCGGCCATCTCCTGCTGGTAGGCGGTGATCGCCTCGTCCGGCACGCCGATCAGGTCGCCGAAGACCCGGCCGTCGGAACAGATGGTGAGCCGGGCGCCCGGCGGATACAGCCCGGTCAGCTCCGCGCACAGGTCGCTGAGGAAACCGACGGCGAGTTCCTCGGCCAGGTCGGGCAGGTGGCCGAGCACCTTGTCCCGGTTGGGCGATTTGGCCGGAAAGGCGGGCAGGACGAACTGAATCGGCCGGTTCTGCCCCATTGCCCGGATCACCGCGGGCAGGTGCGCGGAAAGGCACCGGGGGCACGGACTCGGTCCGCACGGCCCGCCATTGCGTGCTTTCCGCTGGTGCGCAAGCACAAGTTCGAGCACCCGCGTGGCCAGCCGTGCCGGTGTCGTGGAGGACAACATGCAACTCATTAGAATTTGAACAATTCGGCGGGGGCCACTGACACCTCGCCATGACCGCGGGACATGGTTCGACCGGTCAGGGGACGATCAGCGGCTACGCGGCCAGGTCAGCGCGTCCTAGCATCGAGATCATGGACGTGGAGATCCGGCACCTGCGGATGATTGGGGCCATCAGCGAGGCGGGCAGTCTCAGCGGCGCGGCCACCCGGCTCGGCCTGACCCAGCCGGCCCTGACCCGCCAGCTACAGCGCCTGGAACGCGCCTTCGGCGGCATGCTGTTCCACCGCGACCGCAACGGGACCCGTCCGACCGCGCTGGGCGAGCTGGTGGTGCAACGGGTACGGGTCCTGGTGCCCTCGGTGGACGAGCTGATCGAGGAGGCCCGCCAGCACGGCGCCCCGCTGTCCGATGGCCCGGCCCGGATCCGCGTGGTGGCCCACCCGACCCCGCTACCGGGTCCGATCACCGAGCACCTGCACGAACTGGCCCCGGAGGCCGACATCACCCTGCGGCAGGAACGCTGCGGCCAGACCGCGATGGAACTTCTGGCGGGTGGCGCGGCGGACCTGGGTGTGCTCGCCGAGCACCCGGGCATGCCCCTGGACCGCCCGCCGGGCGTGACGGTGCACACCATCGCCACCGAACCGCTGTTCATCGCCGTCGCAACAGGACATTCGCTAGCAAACGAATTCGAGATCTCGCTGGCCGACCTTTCCGAGGAGAACTGGATCCTCCCCCAGGGCCTGGAAATCCGCTGCGCGGAATACCTCCGCGGCATCTGCGCCAATGCCGGTTTCATCCCCCGCATCGCCTACCGCCTGGACAGCTTCAACGCCCGCGACTTCCTCCGCCGCGGCCTGGGCGTCATGCTCGCCCAAGCCACCTTCCGCCTGGAGGAGGGCATCTCGGTCCGCCCCTTCGCCGGCGCCCGCCCGGACTTCCGCCACATCCTGGCCTTCCGCACCGACAGCCCCCTGGCCGCCCTGACCGACACCCTGGTCAGCAGCGCGATCCGCGCCTACTGGGCCAAGGCGGACCAGGCCCCGGTCTACCGAAGCTGGCTGTCCCGCACCGACGAGCTGGCCGGCTGACCCCATCCGCCACCGTCCCAGCATCCCGGCCGTTCCGGACCCGACACCGCGGTCGTTCCGAGGCAAACGATCGAACCCGTACCACCGCATCAGCCACGCCGCACGGCCCGCGTGATCCACGCCAGGCAGCACGCACCACCATCCGCCCACACGCGCCAGCGACCACCCTGCGCCATCCGTGCCCCGAGGCCCGTCTCAGACCGTCCCCGGCCGCGCCGGCCGCCCGCCGCGCCCATTGCCCGCCACGTCGCTTCACCACCGCGGCGAGCACGGCTGCCCACCGCTCATCCCACGGCACCCGCAGGCCTCATCCCATGGCACCCGCACGTCGCCACCAGCCCGGCACCTCGCGCCGCCACCGCCAGGAAGGCGAGCCCGCTCGCACGCCCCGACAGCGACATCCGGCCTACACCGCCCGGTGCCATCGCAGGTCCGGACCTGCGTCCACGCCGCCGTCCCTGACCGCCACTCGCAAGACCCACGCACCTACGTGGCAGGCGACACACTCTGACGAGCGACTCGGCCCCACCGCCGCGGATGACACAATCCGCGCCATGACGATGAACGGGCGCCTGTACGAGATCCGCTCTGGCCGGCACACCGCGGTGGTGGCCGGAGTGGCCGCCACGCTGCTGTCCTGGCGGGTTGACGGCGTCGAGCGGCTGCTCACCCACGCCGCTGACGAACTTGGCGACAGCTATCAGGGCAAGACCATCGTGCCGTGGCCGAACCGGATCGAGGACGGGGCCTACACCTTCGGCGGGGTGCGGCACCAGGTTCCGCTGAACGAGCCGGACCGGGGCGCTGCCCTGCACGGGCTGCTGAGCTGGACTGAGTGGTCGCTGGTCGAGCACACCGAGGACCGCGTGGTGCTGACCCAGGACCAACGTCCGCAGTACGGCTATCCGTTCGCACTCTCCTTCCGTATCGAGCACCAGGTTGACGCCGATGGCGTCCGGATCACCTTGCAGGCCACCAACACCGGCTCGGCACCGGCGCCCTTCGGCGCGGCGCACCACCCGTACCTGGCCACCACCGGACCGGTCGAGCTGACCGTGCCGGCGGCCACCTACTACCCCACCGACAACCGCCTGCTGCCCATCGGCAAGGAGTCGGTGACCGGCACCGCGCTGGACTTCCGCACCGCTCGCTCACTCGGCTCGGCGGCCCTGGACACCGCCTTCACCGACCTGGTCCGGGACGAGCGGGGACACGCCGTGGCCCGGGTGGCCGACGCGACCGGCACTGCCACCGAGCTGTGGCTGGACGGCGGCTACGACTACCTGCAGGTCTACACCGACGACTACGCCCCGGCGGCACGCACGCCGCGCTCTGGCATCACCATCGAGCCGATGACCTGCGCGCCGAACGCCTTCAACAGCGGTGACGGGCTGATCGTGCTGGAACCGGGTCAGAACTGGAACGGCTCCTGGGGGTATCGGTCCATCGCCTCCAGTTCTTCCAACGCGGCCTCTGCCTCGGCCTGATCCTCCGGGGTCTGGTTGGCCAGGATGCCGAGCAACTGCAGGCGGTCGTGGCTGACGGTGCCAGGCTCGGCGGAGTAGACCAGTAAACGCTGGTCGTGCTCGGGGGTCAGCAGGATCTCGCAGTGCACCTCGATCAGTCCCATCTCGGGGTGCAGGAAGCGTTTCTCATCCGACCGGCGCACGGCCACGACGTGTTCGTCCCAGAGTTCGGCGAACTCGGCGCTGCTCGCGCGCAGGGCCCGGACGAACTCCAGCACGTCTTTGTCCTTGGCTCTGCGGGCCACGGTGGCCCGCAGATCCGCCACGTGCACCCGCGAGTGGTGCGGGTGGTCCTCGGCCGGGAACAGCGCGCGGCTCTCCGGGCGGGCGAACCAGCGCCAGTAGAAGCTGCGGTCCCAGCCGTGCGCCGAGACCAGATCACCCATCAGGGCGACCGAGAGCGGGTTCTGCGCGAGCACGACACCAAGGTCGGAGACCACCTGGGCGGGGTTGTCCCACAGGCGGCCCAGCAGCGACCGCAGGCTGGGCCGGATCGTCGCGGTGGGCTCCTGCGGGACCGGTGGCTCGTGCCCGGCGAGCAGGTACAGGTGGTCCCGTTCGTCACCGGTCAGTCGGAGCGCGCGGGCCAGGCTGGCCAGCACCTGGGTGGTCGGATGTCGGCCTCTGCGCTGTTCAAGGCGGGTGTAGGTGTCGGTGGAAACACCGGCGAGGCGGGCCACCTCCTCGCGGCGCAGGCCGGGGGTGCGGCGGCGGGTCAGGTCGAGGCCGGCCACCTCGGCGGGCTGCACGCGGGCCCGGCAGCGGCGGAGGAAGTCGGCGAGTTGGGTTCGGTCCACGGCTCCACCCTGCCCTGCCGCACCGACAGTTATCCAGGGACTCCGAGTCCCTGGGACGCCCAGTCCCAGGGACTCGGAGTCCTCTCCTCAACTCGGCGCCGGCGAGGCAGGCTCGGGTCAGCGGCAGCTTCGCCGCGAAACCGACTGGAGGACCCACCGTCATGAACACCCGTCCCCTCGGCGCCACCGGCCCGGCCGTCGGCGCGCTCGGCCTCGGCTGCATGGGCATGTCCGACCTGTACGGCCCGGCCGACCGGACCGAGAGCATCGCCACCATCCACGCCGCCCTGGACTCGGGCGTCACCGTGCTGGACACCGGCGACTTCTACGGCATGGGCCACAACGAACTGCTCATCGCCGAGGCACTGCGTGGCCGCGATCGCGAGCAGGCCGTCATCAGCGTCAAGTTCGGCGCGTTGCGCGACGCCGACGACAACTGGCTGGGCGTTGACGCCAGACCGGCCGCGGTGAAGAACTTCGCCGCGTACACGCTGAAGCGGCTGGGCACCGACCACATCAACGTCTACCGCCCGGCCCGGCTCGACCCGGCCGTGCCGATCGAGGACACCATCGGCGCCATCGCCGAGCTGGTGCGGGCCGGGCACGTACGGCACATCGGGCTGTCCGAGGTCGGTGCGGAGACCCTGCGCCGGGCCGCCGCGGTGCACCCGATCGTGGATCTGCAGATCGAGTACTCGCTGATCTCCCGTGGGATCGAGGCGGAGATCCTGCCGGTCTGCCGCGAGCTGGGCATCGGCGTCACCGCCTACGGAGTGCTGTCCCGGGGCCTGCTGTCCGGACACTGGGCGCCCGGCCGGGCGATGCCGGCCGGGGACTTCCGCGCGCACAGCCCGCGATTCGCGCCGGAGAACCTCGGACACAACCTGGGCCTGGCCGAGGCATTACGTGCGGTGGCCGAGCCCCGGGGCGCCACGCCCGCCCAGGTGGCCATCGCGTGGGTGCTGCACCAGGGGCAGGACATCGTGCCGCTGGTGGGCGCGCGCAGGCGGGAACGGCTGACCGAGGCGATCAGCGCGCTCGACCTGGAACTGTCCGATGTGGACCTCAAGACGATCGAACGCGCGGTGCCGGCGGATGCCGCTGCCGGAGCACGCTATCCGGAGCCGTTGATGGCGCACCTGGACAGTGAGCGGTGACCCCGGATCGGCCCATGTCGCCCGGCGGGGCGGGTGGGTCATGATGGAGGCTCCCCGTCGAGGAGTCCGCCATGACCGCACCCGGGCCCGGATCCCTGTACTGGCGTTACGCGGGTGACCGCCGTGCGCTGCTGCTGCTCGGGCGGGTCGGTCTGCTGGAACTGATGTTCCCGGCGCTGGGCGCGGGCGTGGTGGAGCACTCGGCGTTCTACACCGAGCCGTGGGCCCGCACCCTGCGGTCGATCCCGCGGATCGCCGGGGTGGTCTACGACGGTCCGGCGGCCGGGTCGACCGCGCACGGCATCCGCGAGCTGCACCACGGCATCACCGGCCGGGATGATCAGGGGCGGCGGTACCACGCCCTGGATCCGGAGGTGTGGTTCTGGGCGCACGCGACCATGTTCGACGCGGTGCTGCAGATCGCGGAGGTCTTCGACCGGCCGTTGACCGAGGCGGAGCGGGAGCAGCTCTACGCCGAGTCGGTGCTGATCTACCGGCGGTACGGGGTGAGTGATCGGCCGGTGCCCGGCGATTGGGCGGAGTTCCATGCCTACTTCGAGCGGGTGTGCGCCGAGCAGCTGGAACTCACCCCGGCGGCGCGGGCGTTGCTGGCCTTCGTGCAGCGGCCCGAGACGATGGCGCAGCCGTGGCTGCCCGCTCCGCTGTGGCGGCTGGTCGCACCGCTGGTGGGCCGGGTGCTGTGGTTCCTGACCCGCGGGTTGTCGCCGCCGGTGGTGCGGGCCAAGATCGGTGCGTGCTGGCGGCCGGTGGACCAGCAGCGGTTTGTGCGGTTCGCGGCGGTGGTAGCCCGGCTCTGGCCGTTGCTGCCGTACCGGCTCCGCTACCTTCCGCGGGCTCGGGTCGCCTTCGCCCGCACCAAGACCGGCCGGGACAACCGGCAGTCTTGGGGTCGCCGCAGGTCAGTGCCGTTCGCGGATGCGCGTTCCCGGTCCGGCGGCTAGCGTCGCGAGGCGGGAGGCGCGGCGAGCGGAGGAGGGGGACTTGCCGGTCCAACAGGTGGTGTTCGCCGCGGAGCTGGCCGAGGCCGGGCTGGAATCGGCCATCGAGCAGTTCCTGCGGACGCGTGGCGACAGCGATGTGCGGGCCGGAGTCGATCCGGCGGTGGTGCGGGCCCTGACCGAGTTGGCGCTGGCCGGCGGCAAGCGGATCCGGCCGGCCTTCGCCTGGTGGGGCTGGCGGGCCGCGGGCGGTGATCCGGCCGGGGAGCGGGCGGACTCGGTGGTGCGGGCGCTGGTGGCGCTGGAGTTGTTGCAGTGCAGCGCGTTGGTGCACGACGACGTGATGGACCGGTCCTCGACCCGGCGTGGGCAGCCCGCGGCGCAGGTGGTGTTCGCGGGCCGGCATCGGGCGGCGGGCTGGTCGGGCTGCGCGGAACGCTTCGGTGACGGGGTGGCGATCCTGATCGGTGACCTGGCGCTGGCCTGGGCGGATGATGCGCTGGTCGGTTCCGGGGTCAGCCATGACATGTTGCGGCGGGCCTGGCGGCCGTGGCAGGCGATGCGCAGTGAGATGGTGGCCGGTCAGTACCTCGATCTGCGGGCGCATGCCAAGGGCGAGGACTCCGTGCCCGCGTTGTTGCGGGTGGCCCGGTTGAAGACGGCCAGCTACACCATCGAGCGGCCGTTGCAGCTGGGCGCCGAGCTGGCCGGGGCGGCTGAGCCGATGGTGAGCCGGTTGCGGGCGTTCGGGCGGTCGCTGGGCGTGGCCTTCCAGCTCCGCGATGACCTGCTGGGGGTCTTCGGCGATCCGGCGGTCACCGGCAAACCGGTGGGCGATGACCTGCGCGAGGGCAAGCGGACCCCGCTGCTGGTGCTGGGGCTGCACCTGGCCGAGCGGACCGGGCGGCTCGCGGTGACCGAGCTGCTGACCGGGATCCTGCGCGGCAGCGGGGAAAACCCGGTGGAGGAGTCCACTGTGGACCGGGTGCGTCAAGGGCTGACCGAGGTCGGGGCGGTGGACGCGGTGGAGCGGATGATCGCCGAGCACACCGCGGCCGCGCTGGCGGCGCTGGCCGCGGCGGACCTTCGTGCGGGCCCGGCCGGGCAACTGGGTACGTTGGCCAGGGTGCTGACCGAACGCGATCACTGACGGGTTCGGCAGCCGGCGGACGACCGAACGGAGTGCGGCCATGCGGCGGGTGACCGGACGGAGCGACCACGTCCTGGTCGTCGGCGGCGGGCTGGCCGGGTTGTCCGCGGCACTGCACCTGCGCGGCAGCGGCCGCGAGGTGACCGTGGTGGAACGCGAGCCGCATCCGGGCGGGCGGGCCGGGCGGCTGGATGTGGACGGGTTCCGGCTGGACACCGGGCCGACCGTGCTGACCATGCCGGAACTCATCGACGAGGCCCTGCACGCGGTCGGCGACTCGCTGGCGGAACGACTGGAGCTGCTGCCGCTGCACCCGGCCTACCGGGCCCGGTTCGCCGACGGCAGCAGCCTGGACGTGCACACCGGGGCCGAGGCGATGGCCGAGGAGGTGCGCCGGTTCGCCGGACCGGCCGAGGCGCAGGGCTACCTGCGGCTGCGGGAGTGGCTGGGCCGGTTGTACGCGGTGGAGCGGGACCGGTTCATCGGCGCGAACTTCGACTCGCCGCTGGATCTGGCCGGCGCCTCGCTGGCGAAACTGGCGGCGCTGGGCGGGTTCGGGCGGCTGGGGCCCGCGGTGGGGCGATTCATCCGGGACCCGCGGCTGCGGCGGGTGTTCTCCTTCCAGTCCCTCTACGCCGGGGTGCCGCCGCAGCGCGCGCTGGCCGCCTACGCGGTGATCGCCTACATGGACACCGTGGCCGGGGTGTGGTTCCCGCGCGGCGGCATGCGCGCCCTCCCCCAGGCCATGGCCGAGGCCGCCGCGGCCGCCGGGGTGCGGTTCCGCTACGGCGAGACAGTGGAATCCCTGGAGGGCAGGGGCGGGCGGGTGCTGGCCGCGCACACCGCCACCGACCGGATCACCTGCGACGCGGTGGTGCTGACCACCGACCTGGCCGCCGCCTACGACCTGCTCGGCCACCAGCCGCGCCGCCCGGTGCCACTGCGCTGGTCACCTTCGGCGGTCGTGGTGCACCTGGCCGCCGAGCAAACCTCGCCCGACCTGGCGCACCACACGATCAGCTTCGGCGAGGCGTGGGAGCAGACCTTCACCGAGATCACCAGCGGCGGCAGGCTGATGTCGGATCCCTCGCTGCTGCTGACCACCCCGTCGCTGACCGATCCGACGCTCGCCCCGCCCGGCCGGGCCGGGCACTTCCTGCTCGCGCCCTGCCCGAACCTGGCCGACGCACCCCTGGAATGGGACCGGATCGGCCCGCACTACGCCGAGGAGATCGTGACGGTGCTGGCCAAACGCGGCCTGCTGCCGGACCGGGCCGCGGTGACCCGGCTGTCGCTGGTGACCCCGGCGGACTGGGCGCGCCAGGGGCTGTCCGCGGGCACACCGTTCGCGCTGGCGCACACCTTCGCCCAGACCGGGCCGTTCCGGCCGGGGAACCTGCCGAGGGCGTTCGCGAATGTGGTGCTGGCGGGGGCGGGCACCACGCCCGGGGTGGGGATCCCGCCGGTGCTGATCTCCGGTCGCCTGGCCGCCCAGCGCATCACGGGCTGACCAGCGCCGCGAGGGCGACACTCTGCCATGCAGGCGGCTGCACGGCGGCCAGACCGCGCGCGGGGTCGATCACCGCTGCACCACCCCGGCGACCGTGATCAGCCCGACCGCACCCCCGAGACCGGCCACTGGCCGCTGGCTAGGCGACCGTGATGTCGCTCAGCTCCAGGGTGATCCCGGCGACGCTGAGGTCCACCGTGTTATCCGGGTTGCGCCGGTATACCCGCCGGCTGGTCGGGAACACCAGCCCGCCCACCGTGCGATGTTCCCCGGTGTAGTGCGCGACCAGCACGTCCGCGTTGACATCGACCGTGTAGTCCAGGCGGCGGAGCAGGCCGTCGGGGCCGTAGTAGAAGGTCTGCTCGGCGGTGTGGGTGGCCAGGTCGGCGGGGAAGGTGACGTGCAGCCGCCGCCAGGTCTCGCCGTTCTCCCGCCAGGTCTCGCCTTCCTCGGCGCGGACGCCGCCGAAGGTGAACAGGTAGGGCGTGACCAGGTAGTTCCACATGGCGTAGCCCAGGAAGTAGCCGACCTGCAGCGGTTGCCACGGGGACAGCTCGTCGTTGCCGCGATAGGTGCCGCGGGGTTCGGCCAGGCGGTCCACCAGCGCGCCCGCACGGTCCCGCAGGGTGACCTCGTCGGGCCGGAAGGTCAGGGTGTGCCCGGGGTTGAGCCAGGGCGTGATCACGTGGTGCTGGCGGTGCGGATCGACCACCAGGGTCTGGCCGGTGAAGGCCTCCGGGTAGCCGCGCAGTCCCCAGAACGGTCCGCCCGCGTTCAGGTGCGCGGTGATCTCGGTGGTGTGCTGCCAGGCGGCCAGGCCGCCGTGCTTTTCCAGCACGAAGTCGAGCAGGTCACTCATTGCCGGTCGCCTTTCAGTGGAACGCGAGCTGGGTGCCGAGGAATCGGTCGGCCTGGCTGACGAACAGTTCCGGGTACTGGAACAGGGCGCCGTGGCCGGATTCCGGGTAAATGCTGAGCTGGGCGTTGGGCAGGTGCCGGGCGAGGTCGTAGGAGTTGACCGTGGGCACCATGACGTCCTCGCGCCCGTTGACCACCAGGGTCGGCTGGGTAATGCGGGCGAGGTCGGCGAACCTGTCCTCGCCGTCGGCCTGCCAGCTCGCCGTGGCGATGCCCTGTGCCTGCATGGTCTGCGCGCCCGAGGGCGGGTCGGCGTCGGCGCGGGCGGTGCGGCGGTCCCAGAACTCGCGGCCTGCGGCCTGGCTGGCGTCGGCGGGGTCGAAGAAGAGGAACAGGAAGTCCGCCAGTTCCGGCACCGCGTTGCGGGTGGCCACGCGCGGGTAGTCCGGGTGCGCGCCCTCGCTGGTGCCGCCCTTGGCCCGGGTGCCGGCCAGGATCAGCCTGCGTACCAGGTCAGCGTGCCGCAGGGCCAGTTCCTGGGCGACCATGCCGCCGATGGAGAAGCCCAGCACGTCCACGGTGCGCAGGCCCAGTCCGCCCAGCGCGGCCGCGACCCCGTCGGCGTGGCCCTCGATGGTGTCGGGGGTCTGGCCGGTGGAGGCGCCGACGCCTGCGTAGTTGAGCAGCAGCACCGGGCGGTGCACGGCCAGGCCGTCGGTGACCGCCGGGTCCCAGTTGTCCAGGCCGCCGCGGAAGTGCTGGAGGAAGACCAGCGGGGTGCCGGTGTCCGCGCCGAAACGGCGGTAGGCGTACCGGGTCCCGTCGACCTCCACGAAGTGGGTCGGCGCGGTGACGTGCGTGTGCGTGGCCATGTCCGTTGTCCTTTCCCGATGTCCAGCCGACTCGGTAAACCGATCGGTACCGCAGACGTTAGCACCAGAAGGAAACCGATCGGTACCCACTTTCCTGTGATCGGCGACACGCGGTTTTCCGGAACAGGAAAACGAGCGGTACCCTGAACACATGACCACCCAGGCCAGCCCGCGCGAGCGCATCCTCGGCGCGACCAGCGCCCTGTTCTACCGGCAGGGCATCCAGGCCACCGGGGTGGAGGAACTGGCCGAGGCCGCGGCGGTCTCCAAGCGCACCCTCTACAAGCTGTTCGGCAGCAAGGACAACCTGATCACGGCCTACCTGGAGCAGCTGACCACCAGATCCCTCGGCAACGAGGCCGGCCTGGCCCGCGCCGACCTGTCCGCCCGGGATCGGCTGATCGTCCTGTTCGACCGCCCGGACCAGGCTCTGGGCTTTCGCGGCTGTCCCCTGCACAACGCCGCGGTCGAACTGGCCGAGGCCAATCAGGCCGCGCACGCGGTGATCCACCGCCACAAGCTCGACTTCCTGCGCCGCCTGACCGAGACCGCCCGCGAGGCCGGGGCTGCGGATCCGGACGAGCTAGGCCGCCAGCTGTTCGTGCTGTTCGAGGGCTCGATGGCACTGGCGACCTCCCTGGATGACGACGCCGCCTTCGACTACGCCCGCCCGGCCGCGCTCAACCTGATCGCCGCCGCCACCGGCAGCTGACCGGAATCACTTTGAGCAATCGCTCAACATGTGCTTAGAATTGAGCACTCGCTCAATCATGGAGGCGCAGCATGGAAACCTCACTCCCGGCACCCGTCTGGCGGATCGTCGCCACGGCGGTGGCCGCGGTGGTCATGGCGGCCACCACGCTCACCCGGATCTCGGAAACGACCCGCGTCGACCCGACCGAGCAGTACCTGGTGGTGATGTCGCTGGTCGGATTCGTCCCGCTGTTCTTCATCGGCAACGACTACGCGTTCCGGGTGGCCTGCCTCGTGGTCGCGGTGAATCCCGGCCTGACCGTCCCGATGCTCTTCATGGGTCCCGGTCTGCTCCTGCTCGGAGTCGGCCTGTCCGGCCGGTCCTGGCTGGCCCGGGTGCCGTTCATCCTGCTCGGCGCGGCGGGCGGCTACCTGATCATCGTCACGACCGTGCACCGCATCTGGGGCTTGACATGACGGCCCCGCCGCGCTGGCTGTGGCGGCTGATGGCACTGCCGGTCACCGTGTCGATGGCCGTCGGCGTGCTGATGTCGATCGCCCTCGGCCCGGCCAGCCCGTTCTTCCTGGCCCTGGCCCTGTTCGGCTTCCTGCCCCTGGCCGCCCGCAGCACCACCCAGCTCGGCATCCTGTGCCTGCTGACCGGCGGCGTCCAGGTGGCCGTGGGTGTGCTGCCGTTCCTGATCCTGTTCGCCGCCAGTGGCGGCGTCATGATGCTGGTGGGACTGGTGGCCTTCGTCAGCCGGCCGGTGCGGGCACCGGCAGGGTGAACTCCGGCCGGGACCAGGTCACCCGGGGCGGCGACGGCGGCAGGATCCGGACCTGCTCCGCGCCCTGCCGACGGTAGAACTCGGCCGCGCGCGGGTGCGAGACGATCCGCACCGCGGTCAGGTCCGCCGCGGTGAGCCGGAAGTCGTGCAGGATCGAGGCGTACTCACCCCGGTAGGCCGAACAGGCGTACATCAGTTCGGTCAACTCCTCGGCCTGACCAGGGTCGGCGGGGCGAATGACGGTCACCTTCGGCAGCCTAGGCGGAGGCACCGACAGCACTACAGGTACAGCAGCGCGGTCAGGGTCAGGCCGCCGATCGCGATCAGCCAGGTGTAGGGCAGCGTGGACAGCATCACCCGTTCCGGGCGGGTGCCGGCGTACTGGGCACTCCACACGGTCTGCGTGCTGGTCGGATCGGACACGCCGAGCACCTGGCCGAGGGAGGACATCAGGCCCAGCACCGCGGTCTGCGGGTACACCCCGCCGGAGATCAGCACCCCGGCCACACCCGCGCCCAGGCCGTAGATGTTGAGCGGCCCCCGGTACAGCGACAGCGGCGCCAGCACCGCGAAGACCACCACGAACAGCACCGGACCGGCCGGGCTGACGGCTTGCACGATCGGGTTCAGCGCCGCGACCGCACCCGGTAGCCGCACCGCGGACAACAGCATGCCGATGGCCACGAACAGCACGATCGGCGGCGCGGCCACCTCGAAGGCCCGGTACAGCGTGCGCAGCGCGCGTTCCCTGGCCCCGCCACGCCGGTAGGTGCTGACCAGGCCGTAGAGCAGTCCAGCGAGCAGGGCGGGCACGATCGGCAGGTCGAAGCCGAGCGCGAGCACGATCGGCACCAGCGGGGTGAGCAGCGCGTACCAGGGCGCGTCGCCACGCCGGGTCCGTCGCCGGGCGGCGGCACGCACCGCCCAGGCGTGCCGCACGCCCTTGCGCCGGGTTTCGATGAGCACGTAGGCGATCCCGATGACCAGCACGATCGGGAACAGCCGCAGCTGGAAGGAGCGGACCTGCTCGATCGGCATCCGCAGCGCGTCGGCCAGGAACTGCCAGCCGATCAGCTCCAGGGGCAGTCCGGCGGAGATGCCCATCAGCACGGTGCCCGCGGCGACCACCTTGGGCACGCCGACCGCGATCATCGCCGGGATCCCCACCACCCCGGCCAGCAGGGCGGCCGGCGCCGAGCCGGTGATGGTGCCGACCAGCAGCGACACCCCGAACACGCCCAGTGCCACCAGCGCGGGCCGTTCCCCGCCGAACTCGACGATCTTGCGCACCAGGGTCGCGGCGATGCCGGTCTCCTCCAGCAGCGCGCCCAGCCAGGAGCCGAGCAGGATGGCGATCATGGTGGCGGCCAGCAGCGGCGCGCCGGTCTGCAGCACGGTGGTGGCCACGCTGGTGCTCTTGCCGAGCAGGCTGGCCCCGGACAGCAATCCGATGGCCACGGCGAGGAAGCCGAGGGTGAACGCGGTGGGCAGCAACCGGGTGAGCATCAGCAGCACACCCAAGGCCATCACGGCCACGATGACAAAGCCCATGGTCAACTCCGGGTGGCGGCGAGGTGGCGGCTGAGGGTCTGGGTGAGGCGCAGCGGGCAGTGCTGTCCGCCCAGGACGTGCCGGGCGTAGCTGTGCGCGGCGATCTCGTCCGCGCCGAGCACGTGGCCGCGCAGGCGGATCCGGCCCAGGGTCAGTGCGGTATGGTCGAGCCGGTGGCGTAGTTCCCGGCCCGCGGTGCCGTGCAGGCGGTGGTGGGCCTGTTCATGGGCGATCGCGGCTGCCTCGACGATCTCCGGCGGGAACGTCTCGGCTGGTCCCTGGCCGCGCAGGATGTCCTGGACCGCGATGATCGCGTCGGTGTAGAGCAGGATCCTGGGGCGGTTGGGCCGGTATTCGGCGAGCACCAGCTCGTCCGGGTGGTGGCCGCCCTCGACCCGGTGCACCGGGATGTCCGGTGGCCGCGCGGTGTGGGCGAGTTCGCGGCCGAAGTCCAGGGCGATGCGGGCCCAGCGGCGCAGGGTGTGCTCCTCGCGGTGCTCGTGGGTCGGGGTGGCGCGCAGCAGCCACACGGCGCGGTCCAGTTCGGTCATCGCCGTTCCTCCATGATCGCCACCAGCGTTTCTCCCGGTGCGCGGGTGCGGAGTTCGGTGTCGATCAGGGCGAGCAGCGCGTCCACGGCGAGCACACCGCTGAGGTCGATCACCTTGGCGCCCACCAGCAATCGGACCGCGGGGGCGCGGGCGCCGCCGTCGCCGTAGCGGGTGCGGTCGCGGATGAGTTCCAGGAGTCTGGCCGGGGCTTCGGCGACGGTCAGCGCGTCCACCTGCGCGTCGGAGCTGTGTACCCGGACCACGCCCTCGGCGTCGACCACGCGCACCGCGAGCCGCGGTCGCCGGAGCAGGCCGCGCTTGCGGGTGTGGCCGAAGACGCGGTAGTTGCCGTTGTGCGCCAACGGCAACACCTCGGCGACCGGTGCGTCCAGGCTGCGCGCGGCGATCTCACCGGCCCGCTGATCGTCCACTGTGGACGCGCGGTCCTTGGTGCGCAGGTCGGTGGCGCCGGTGGCGATGGCGCGGACCAGGTTGCGCTGCGGGTCCACCAGGACCTCCACCTCGACCCCGGCCGGGTCCGCGCCCTGGGCGACCACGGCCGCTTCGGCCTCGGCGCGCACGGCCAGCACGTCGGCGTGCCCGGGGTTGGGCACGATCCGCTCGACCGATTCCCGGACCAGGGCCAGCGCGACGCCGAGCGGGCTGATGACCTCGCTGTGCGCGGCGATCCGCCAGTCCAGCCCGGTTTCCGCGCCCAGGTGCGGGGTGACGGTCGCCGCTCCCCCACCGCCGCCGACCAGGGTGAGCAGGTCCCGGTCCAGCCGGTAGTCGGCAAGCAGGGCGTCCAGGACGGCCCGGACCGGGCGGATCGCCTGGTCGAGCACCGCCCGCGCGGCCACCTCGACCGGCACGCCCATGGCCAGGGCGAGGGGGGTCAGCGCGAGCCGGGCGAGGGTGGGATCGGCGTGCGCGTGATCGCCAGGTGGGACCACGCCGAGTGCGTTGGCCGCGCAGGTCAGGGTGATCGCGTAGCGCCCGCCCGCGGCCTCGATGGCCAGGTAGTCATCCGGGTCCTCGGCTCGTGGGCGCAGGGTGATGAGCCTGGCCTCGGCGAGTTCGGCGGCGGTGGCGAAGCAGGCGTAGGGCAGTCCGGCGATGTGCGCGCTGCGCGGTCCGACCTCGGCGATCTCCCGCTGTCCCGGGGCGAGCCGGATCATCGAGCCGCCGCCGACGCCGACCGTCCGCACGTCCAGCGCGGACAGGTAGGTGTCCCGGCCGCCCAGGCGGGCGTGCCGGATCTGCACCCGGCCGCGGCGGATCACGCTGATGTCGGTGGAGGTGCCGCCGGTCTCCAGGAAGACGCCCTCGCTGATCCGTCCGGCCAGCAGCGCGCCCGCGACCCCGGCGGCGGGGCCGGACAGCACGGTGAGCAGTGGGCGGCTGCGCATCTCGGCCAGCGACATCACCCCGCCGTCGCAGCGCATGACCATCAGCGGCGCGGTGATCCCGGCCGCGGCGATCCCGTGTTCGACCAGGGTGGCGGTCTCCAGCATGCGCGGCATGATCCCGGCGTTGAGCACGGCGGTGCGGGCGCGTTTGGTCAGGCCGTACAGCTTGGAGATCTCGTGGGTGGCGGTGGCGGGGATGCCGGCTTCGGCCGCGGCGGCGAGCACGGCCTGTTCGCCGAGTGGGTCGTCCACGCTGAACGGTTCGACCGCGACCAGCACTTCCGCGCCCGCTTTTCTCAGCGTCGCCACGGCGGTGGCGGCTCCGGCCGGGTCGCGGGCGGCGGCGTAGCTGACCGGCATCGTGCGGCCGGGGGCGAGCTTCAGCTTGCCCAGGGACCGCAGCCGCCCGGTGACCCAGCCGTCAAAACCCTTGCCTATCCCCACGATTCCGACCTTGGCGACATCGCCTTCGAGCAGGGCGTTGGTGGCCTGGGTGGTGCCGTGGGCGAGGAAGCCGACCTCGGCGGCGGCCACCCCGACCTGGGCCAGCAGCTCGGTCAGCGCGGCCACGATGCCGTGTGCCACGCCGTCGGGGTGGTGGTGGCTGGTCGGCACCTTGACCTGGCCGAGCAGCTCGAAGGTGCGCGCGCTGACCGCGACCGCGTCGGTGAAGGTGCCGCCGACGTCGATGCCGACCCTGATCCGTCCCACCGCTCCGCCTTCCGGTGTCCGCATGGTCAGTACCCGCGGATGTCCGGCCAGCGGCGTTCGACGCCGGCGCGGTCCAGTTCCTGGGTGAAGCTCTCCAGCAGCTTGGTTTCGGCGTGCACCTGGTGCGGTTCGACTCCGTTGCGTAGCGAGAAGCCCGCCAGGTGCCCGGAAACCTCTCCCACATTCCACTCGACGGGGTGGAGTCGGAAGCAGCCGTTCGTTATGTGCGTGGTGCCCAGGTTTTTCGCCGCCGGGAGCAGGTTCCGGACCCGTTGCGGCAGCAGCGCGCCGAGCGGGATCTCGAACGGAACGCTTGCCACGTCAAGGTAATTGTCCCCGCCGGTGGAGGCGTGAAGATCGATCCGGTAGCTGCCGATGCCGACCGAATCCGGGTACCTGGTGCCACCGGCCGGACCGACCAGTTCCAGGGCCACATCACGTTCGGTGACTGTCCTTTTGGCACGGATGCGCCTGGATTCGCGGATATATGGTGCTTTCGCGAGTCCGTCAGCCGTTCCGGTGATGTCGTTACGCAGCTTCAGTCCGGGGAAGCCGGTTCCGCCGTCGTGGCGTGGAGCTTCGGTCTGCAGCCAGTACAGTACGGACAGCGACAGTTGCTTGGCCTCGTGCAGGGCAGTACGGACTTCCGCGGCGTCGACCCCGCCGTCGATCTCCAGTGCGGGCATGAGCCAGTAGTCGTTGAGTGGCCAGTTGACCAGGGTGATGTCGGAGTCGAAGCTGCCGGGCTGGTGCAGGCCGCGCGCGAGGATGCGCCGGAAGCCCCACAGCTCCTTGTCTCCGGCGTCCGCGCTCTGGTCCGCGCTGACCGCGAGCGGATCGGTGTCCGGGTTGGGCCGGAAGGTGCGTTCGGTCGGTTCGAGCGTGCGTGGATCCGGTGCGCTGAAACCGATCAGCGGGCCGGGCCAGAACTCCGGCCGGTAGGTGCGCCAGAACGAGTACATCTCCGGCCGGTCGATGACGTGGTTCTCGCCCTGGTGGTGGGACAACGCGAAGCAGTAGGTGATGCCTTGGAGGTTCAGTGGATCAGCGAGATCGGGCGCGTGCGGCTCATCGTGTTCGGCGGCCGCCTCGGCCCCCGTGACGTGTTCGACGCCGGCCATCGGCAGCAGGTCGCCGGATTCGGTGGCGTCCAGGATGTAGGCGGCGCGCACGGTGATCTCGGCGCCGTCCGGCCCGGCGAGGGTGATCGCCTCGACCAGGTCGCCGTGCACGTGCGCGCGGATCGGCTTGTGCCGCAACAGGATGGTCAGTAGTCCGGCGGCGAGCTGCGGCTGGCACAGCTCCTGGAGCACGGCCAGGGCGACCCGCGGTTCGTGGCAGAGTTTGCTGACCCGCCCGGCGCCCGGGTTCAGCTCGCGCTGCCGGAGTGCCTCGGCGCGCAGCGGGTAGGCGCGCCGGTAGTAGGCGCGGATGCCCTCGCGTAGTTCGCGATAGCTCGCGGTGCACCCGAAGCGCTCGATCCACGGGTGCTCATCCGGTGGCACGGCCTGCGCGGTGAGCTGGCCGCCGATCCAGTCGGTCTCCTCGGTCAGCACCACGGTGTGCCCGGCCCGGGTGGCGGCCAGGGCCGCGGCGACCCCGCCGAGGCCGCCGCCGACGACCAGGATCTCTGTTTCACGCTCGGACAATGCTCAGGGCCTTTCGGAAGGAGTCAGCGATGGGGTGCCGGACCGGTGGTGTCGCCGGTGCGCGGCGGGCACGGCAGCAGGTGCTGGTGCGGTGGGTGATCCGCCCCGGTGACCAGGTCGACCAGCAGCCGGACCGCGGCGCGGGACATCTCCTGCCGGGGCACGGTGAAGCCGCTGATCCGCCGGTCCCGCCAGCCGGTGACCGGTGGCGCACCGAGCAGGGCCAGGGACACCGCGCCAGGGCAATCCGCGCCGAGGGTGTCCAGTGCCCTGGACAGGGCGGTGAACACGGCTCCGGTGTCGGTCTCCTCGGTGACCAGCGCGGTGACGCCCGCGGCCAGCCAGCTCGCGAGGAGTCCGGGCGTGATCCCGGCGGCGTCGGCGCGGTGCACCAGGCCGTCGTGGTCGGCGCCGATGGCCGCGGCGGCCCGGCGGACGCCGAGTTCACGGTCGGCCGAGGACGGGGCCTCGTCCCGCTCCCGGACGTAGCGGAAGTGCCGGTGCCCCAGGGCGTGCAGGCCGTGCACGACCTCAGCGGCGGCACTGACGTAGTCCGCGCCGACGTAGGGGATGCGGCCGTCCAGCTCGTCCCGGCGTCCGATGTGGACGAACGGGTAGTCCTCGGCGAGCAGCACGGCGAGCTGGTCCTCGGGCACGTGCCTGCCCAGGAACAGGCAGCCGTCGGCGACCCGGACCCGGCGCAGGATGTCCTGACCGGTGCCGCTGGAACCGGTGAACAGCAGCACGTCCTGGCCCTGGGCGGCGGCCTCGGCCTCCACCCCGGCCAGCGAGGGATAGTAGGAGTGTTCGACGCCGGTGGGGAAGGTCGCGGTGAAGGTGTAGAGGCCGAGGATGTTGTTGCGGGCCAAGGCGAGCCGGGTCGCCACCGGATCGGGCGCGTAGCCCAGGGTCTGCGCGGCGGCCAGTACCCGGCGGCGAGTGGTCTCGGCCAGGCAGATGCCGGACTTGTTGCCGCTGAGCACCAGCGACACCGTGGTCTGGGAGACCCCGGCCAGCCGGGCCACATCCGACTGCGACGGCCGTCTGCGTCCTCTCGCGGCCAACCGGCACCTCCGGATCTCCAGCGCTAATGCGGATTAGCACCGAACTGTCGTCAGCACCGGCCTTGCCCGTCAAGGCGCTGACCGAAATGGGTCAGAACGCAGTACTAATACGTATTAGGTCCTTGACCGGCCGGTATGGGCCGAGAACACTCCCCCGCCAACGCCGTGGTTTCGCAAAGGAGCGAACGACATGGACGACACCGCGCACCACCCGGCGACCTTCTCCCGCCGCACCCTGCTTGGCGGCGCCGCCGCACTGGGTTCGGCCGCCGTGCTCGGCGGGCTACCCGTCCCGGGCTCCGCGACCGCACTCGGCGGCGTGGCGGCGCCGGGTCCGGCCGCCGCGGCCCCTGGCGGCTTCCCCGACTACCGCTACCTGAAGCTGGCCTTCGACAAGGCCACGCTGACCTATCCCCCGGCCCGCCGCGAGGTGATCTTCCCGTGTGTGCGCGGCACCGCGGGCCGGATCGCCACTCCGCTGGGCCGCTTCTACCTCTACTACGCTCCGCACGACGCCCCCGGCGGGATCTGCCTGAGCTACGCCGACTCCCTGGAGGGCCCGTTCCGGGAGTACGGCGGCAATCCACTCGTGCGGCGGGAATGGCCGCCGCACTACGACTTCGTGACGCACGTGTCCAGCCCGCACGTGCTGTGGAACAGCCAGGCCAGGGAGATGTGGCTGTACTTCCACGGGGAGAACACCACCACCCGGCTGGCCCGCTCCGCCGACGGCATCACCTTCCGCTACGACAAGATCGTGCTGTCCACCGACATGCTGCCCGCCGGCACCAGGGAGACCAGCTACGCCAGGGTGTTCGAGCACAGCATCCCGGCGCGCGGGGCGAACTACGTCATGGTCTTCATGATCAATACCACCGCGAACCGGCGGTCGATCGGCTGGGGCTGGTCGGCCGACGGCCGGAACTGGAGCTTCGACCAGCAACCGCTGATCCGGCCGGAAGAGGTCGGGCGGACCAACCTGTCCGGGCCGCACGTGTTGTTCCGCAACGACTCCGCCTACGTCGTCTACCACACCGATCAGGGCGGGATGCGGATCACCGAGGTAGGCAAGGACTTCAGTCGGCGCAAACAACTGGGCGCCTTCCACACGCCGCTGAGCACCGCACCGGACAACGGTCGCTCCGCGGCCCCGTCCTTCGGTTCCGACGGTGGGCGGGAGTACATGTTCTACGAGGCCGGGGATCGCCTCGGCGGCAATATCGCGATCGCGCGGGCGGTGTGACATGCGGGCGTGGACATCGGCGCGGGCAGCGATGCCGGCTGCCCTGCTGGCCGCGGTGCTGACGTTGTTGTCGGCACCGGTGGCGCAGGCCGTCGCGCCCGCGCGGACGGCTGCCCACTGGGTCGCGACCTGGGGCACGGCCATGAGTGAGGGCAGCGCCGAACTGTCCACCTGGCCGAGCTACACCGTCCGGCATTTCCCGCACACCAGCGTCGGCGGGGCGACGGTCCGGATCCGACTGTCCAATGTGTACGGAGACGGGGCGGCTCGCTTCGGCCGGGTCACCGTCGCGGTGGCCAGCGCCGCCAGCCCACGCCGACCGGTCGGCACTCCGCGCGAGCTGACCTTCGGCGGTCGGCGATCGGTCTCGGTGGCCGCGGGCGGAATGGCTGTGAGCGATCCGCTGCCGTTCACCGTCGTGGCGGGTTCGGATCTGGTGGTGAGCATGTTCCTGGACCGCCCGCCGGGTCTGGCCACCCGGCACCGGGCGGCCTACGCGCACAACCACCTGGCCGCCGGGGACCAGTCCGGGGCGCTGGATCCGGCGGTGTTCACCCGCAGCACCACCTCCTGGTATTTCCTCTCCGATGTGGAGGTCGACGCCCCCGGCGGCGCGGTGGTGGCCTTCGGCGACTCGATCACCGACGGCGCCGGGTCCGCGGTCGGCGCCAACCACCGCTGGCCGGACCGGCTCGCCGCGCGGGATCGCAGGCTGGGTGTGGTCAACGCCGGGATCAGCGGCAACAAGGTCCTGGTGGACAACCCGGGCTACGGACCCGCCGGGATCTCCCGCGCGCAGCGGGACATCGCGAACAGGGCCGGGGTGCGCACCGTGATCCTCCTGGAAGGCACCAACGACATCCGGCAGGACGACCCGCCCACCCTGGCGGAGTTGTGGCAGGGCTACCAACGGATCGTGGCCACCGCGCACGCCCGCGGCATCCGGGTGCTCGGCGGCACGATCACCCCGTTCAAGGGCTCGGCCAGGTTCACCGCGGCCAGGGAATCCTTACGGCAGCAGGTGAATCAGCGGATCCGGTCCGGTCAGCTCTTCGACGGGGTGGTCGATTTCGACGCGGCCGTGCGGGATCCGGCTGATCCGGCCCGATTACGGGCGGAGTCGCACAGCGGCGACTGGTTACACCCCAGCGACGCGGGCCACCAGGCCCTCGCCGGGGCGGTGCCGCTCAGCGAGCTACCCGTACCGGCAGTGGCCGGGTCCAGGTCTGGCCGGTGAGGTCCTGGCCGAAGCTGCGGTGCTTGTCCTCGCTGACCAGCTCGAACCCGAACTCCTGGTAGATCTTGCGGGCCGAGGTGAGGACGTCGTTGGTCCACAGGGTGATCGCCGAGTAGCCGGCGCGTTCGGCGAAACGCAGGCATTCCTCCACCAGGCGGGAGCCGATGCCCAGGCCCCGGGCGCTCGGTTCGACCAGCAGTAGCCGCAGCCGGGCGGTGTGCTCGTCCTCGGTCACGCAGAACACGCAGCCGACCGGTTCGCCGTCGACCTCGGCGATCCAGCCAGCCTCCCGGGAAGGGTCGTGATAACCCGCGAAATCAGCGATGATCTTGGCGACCAGGGCTTCGTAGCTCTGGTCCCAGCCGAACTGCTCGGCGTAGAGCACGGCGTTGCGGCTGATCACCCAGCCGTAGTCGCCGGGGCGCAGCGCGCGCAGCACCACCGTGCGTGGGCGTGCACGGGTGGGCGCCAGCACTTCGCGCACCGTGTTCATGGCCGTCACCAGGCGTTCCTGGTCCGCTTCGGAGAGTTCGCCGAGCAGGCCCAGGACCTGCTCGGCCGAGCGGGCGTCCAGGTCGGCGAAGACGGCGCGGCCGGCTTCGGTCAGGCGCAGCACCTGGCGGCGGGCGTCGGCGGCGGACTTCTCCCTGGTCAGGAGTCCGTCGGCGGCGAAGCGGCCGACGATGCGGCTGAGGTAGCCGGCGTCCAGGGCCAGGTCGCGGCGCAGGCCGGCCACGTCCACGGTGGCGCGCTGGCCCAGCTCGAAGAGCACCCGGGCCTCGGTGAGTGTGTACGGGGTGCTCAGCAGGCCCTCGTCGAGCACGCCCAGCTGCGCGGTGTAGCACCGGGTGAAGGCCCGGACCGCGGTGATCCGCTCCTGCCGCACACTCGTCATCGTTGCCCCAGTCTACTAGTTCGTTGACTGAGTCAAACATATCATGGGGTTGACCTGGAGTCCGCTCCAGCACCTAGGGTCCGGCGCAGAGATCACCAGACTGGGGAGCAGCACTTATGCGTTACCGCACACTCGGCGGGACCGGCATCGAGGTCAGCGTGCACTGCCTCGGCGCGATGATGTTCGGCGCGGTCGGCAACTCCGATCACGGCGACAGCGCCCGGATCATCCACGCCGCCCTGGACACCGGCATCAACTTCGTGGACACCGCGGACATGTACTCCACCGGGGAGTCCGAGGAGATCGTCGGCAAGGCCCTGGCCGGACGGCGCGAGGACGTGGTGCTGGCCACCAAGTTCCACTTCCCGATGGGCGAGGGACCCAACCGGGGCGGCAATTCCCGGCGCTGGATCACCCGCGCGATCGAGGACAGCCTGCGCCGTCTGCGCACCGACTGGATCGACCTGTACCAGGTGCACCGCCCCGACCGGAGCACCGACATCGAGGAAACCCTGGGTGCGCTGACCGATCTGGTCCGCCAGGGCAAGATCCGCGCCTTCGGCTGCTCCAGCTTCCCGGCCCAGGACATCGCCGAGGCCCACCACGTGGCCGAGCGCCGGGGCCTGTACCGCTTCCGCACCGAACAGCCGCCATACTCGCTGCTGGCCAGGGGCGTGGAGACCAACCTGCTGCCCACCGCGCAGCGCTACGGCATGGGCGTGCTGACCTGGAGCCCACTGGCCTCCGGTTTCCTCTCCGGCAAGATCCGCAAGAACCAGCCGGTGGACCTGGGCACCGGCCGGGCCGCGCTGACCCCGTTCCGCTTCGACCCGTCCCTGCCGGAGAACGCGGCCAAGTTCGACGCCCTGGAGAAGCTGGCCGAACTGGCCCAGGACCTGGGCGTGACCCTCCCGGAACTGGCGGTGGCCTTCCCCGCCGCGCACCCTGCGGTGACCTCGGTGATCATCGGGCCGCGCACGATGGAGCAGTTCGAGTCGCTGACCAAGGGCGCCGGGCTGGTCCTGGACGACGCGACCCTGGACCGGATCGACGAGATCGTGCCGCCCGGGACGGACCTGTACCGGGCGGACGGGGCTTGGCAGCCGCCGTCACTGGAGCCGGGGCGCCGGCGGCGGCCGGTGGCCGAGCGCGCGGCGGACTGAACGAGCGATCGGGGGCGGCGGTCCGCTACCCGCCGACCGGGAGCCGGGCGGCGGGGCGACGGGCAGCGGCAGCAGGCGACGGCGGGCGGCCTCGGCGGGCGGCGGGCGGGTCAGGGTTGGGCGGCGGGGTTTGCCGAGGCTGCCCACTCTTCCCTGGTGAGCTGGTACTCGACGTCGCCCTGCTCGCTGCCGTCGATCTCCTCGCCGTCCCACTCGGCGAAGAACGTGCGCACGAACCGCAGCCCGGCCTTCTCCATCACCCGCCGCGACCCCGCGTTCACCGTCATGGTGTTCGCGGTGATCATCCGGACCTCGTGCTCGCGAAAAGCCTTGTCCACCAACGCGATCGACCCCTCGCTCGCCAGGCCCTGGCCCCAGGCGGCGGTGGTGAGGCGGTAGCCGAGTTCGACGACCGCGGGGTCGGCCTCGCTGGGGTACAGCTCGAACCAGCCGAGGAACTGGCCGGTCTCGCGGCGGCGGGCGATCCAGTAGCCGAGGTCGTCTGGGTAGCCGCGGCTCATCCTGGTGGCGAAGCCCGCTTCGGTCTCGGCCGCGGTCTGGGGTGCGCTGAGGTAGCGCATGGCCGCCGGATCGCTGTGCAGGGCGATCACGTCGGGGAGGTCGGCGGGGGCCGGGACGGTGAGGACCAGGCGTTCGGTGGTCAGGAAGATCGCCATGGGGTCAGTGT
This sequence comes from Crossiella sp. CA198, assembly GCF_052078295.1. NCBI lineage: Bacteria > Bacillati > Actinomycetota > Actinomycetes > Pseudonocardiales > Pseudonocardiaceae > Crossiella > Crossiella sp. CA198. Next base: position 204,402 of record NZ_JBQJIM010000010.1, on the reverse strand, counting down.
CCGGGATCGGGCAAGTGATTTCCGTTGCAACCAGGTTGGTGCTTTCGGCGTAGAGACGGCATGCGAGTACGTCTGTGGCTGCCGGTGGGGCTGGTTGTCGCGGTGGTGGCCACGGTGCTGATCACCTCGTTCGGGCGGGATCCGTGGCGAACCGGGTGCACCGGGCCGCTGACCGCGCCGGGGAATCCGACCGGGTCGGGGGCCGCGGTGCGCAAGGCGGTGGAGGAGGCCGGACGCGGGGTGAGCATCGGCTACGAGGTGGTCGACCTGTCCTCCTGCCAGGTGGTGGCCGGGGTGAACGCACAGCAGCGGTTCGCCTCGGCCTCGGTGGTGAAACTGCTGATCGCGCTGGACGCGCTGGAGCGGCAGGGCGAGGCGGCCGAGGACCTGGTGGAGCGGATGCTGACGGTCAGCGACGACAACGCGGCCAGTGCGCTGTGGACCGCGCAGGGCGGGCCGCAGATCGTGCAGCGGATGGCCGACAAGCTCAAGCTGGGCGGGGTGCGGCCGCCGAAGAAGGCCGGGCAGTGGGGCGACACCCAGCTCACCGCGCACGATGTCGCGCTGGTGTACCGGCATATCTCCGCGGTGGCCTCCCGGGAACACCGGCGGTTGCTGACCGCGGCGATGGCCGCGGCCCCGCGCGCCGCCGCGGACGGCTTCGACCAGCACTTCGGCATCCCGGACGGCATGCAGGGCGCCCGGTGGGCGATCAAGCAGGGCTGGGGCAGCAGCGCGGAGCGGACCATGGTGCACACCACCGGGCTGGTCGGCGGCGATCACCAGTACGTGGTGGTGCTGTTGTCCAGCTGGCCCGACGGGATGGACCGGATGGCGGCGGGCCGGGCGCTGACCGCGGGCGCCGGACGGGTGAGCGAACCGGTGTCACCCGTCTGACCAGGGTTGGCCGGGCAGCTCCCGGGTAACTGGGAGCATGCCCAACGTCTCGTACTGGATCTCCAGCACCGCGCGGGCCGCCCAGGACCGGGCGGCGCTGCCCGAGCGGGCCGATGTGGTGGTGCTGGGTGCCGGAATCGCCGGAATCACCACCGCCTACCTGCTGAAACAGCTTGGCCTGCGGGTCGCGCTGATCGAGGCCGGACAGCTGGCCGCCGGGGTCAGCGGGCACACCACGGCCAAGGTGAGCGGACAGCACGGGCCGATCCACCAGCGGCTGCGCCGGAGCTTCGGCGCCGGCACCGCGCACGCCTACGCGAGCGCCCAGACCGTGGCCCTGGAGTGGCTGGCCGGCACCTCGGCGCGGCTGGGCATCGACTGCGAGTTCACCCGCGCCACCAGCGTGCTCTACAGCGAACGGCCGGAGAGCGTGCCGCTGTTGCGTGCCGAGACCACCGCGGCGACCGAGGCCGGGCTGCCTGCCAGTTTCGCCGAGCAGACCGAGCTGCCCTTCCCGGTGGCCGGCGCGGTGCGGCTGCCGGAGCAGGCGAAGTTCCACCCGCGGCGCTGGTTGCTCGGCCTGGCCGCGCTGCTGCCGGGCGCGGGCTGCTCGGTGCACACCGGGGTGCGGGCACTGGCGCTGACCGAGGGCGATCCGTGCGTGGTGACCACCACCGAGGGGCGGATCCGGGCTCAGCACGTGGTGGTGGCCACGCATTACCCGATCTTCGACCGGGGTGCGTTCTTCCCCCGGTTGCAGCCGCGCCGCGATCTGGTGGTGGCCGGGCCGGGTGCGGGTCCGGCGGGGATGTACCTGGATGTGGACACCGCGCATTCGGTGCGCACCGCGCCACTGCCCGATGGCGGGGAGCTGCTGATCGTGGGCGGCGAGGGGCATCTGGTCGACGACGGGGAGAACACCGGGGCGCGGTTCGACCGGCTCGCCGCCTGGGCGCGGGAACGGTTCGGGTTGCGGGAGATCCAGTACCGGTGGATGGCGCATGATCTGTCCACTCCGGACGGTCTGCCCTATGTCGGCCGGTTCCACCCGTTCACCAAACGGGTGTGGGTGGCCACCGGATTCGGCCATTGGGGCATGACCAACGGCACCCTGGCCGGACTGATCCTGCGGGATCTGATCGCCGGGGTGGCCAATCCGCACGCCGAGCTGTTCGACCCGCTGCGCACCACCCTGACCCAGTCCGCGCCCACTTTCCTCAAAACCAACGCGCATGTGGCCGCGCGGCTGGTCGGTGACCGGGTCTCGGCCGCGGCCGCCGGTGGACTCGCCGAGCTGCCCGAGGGCCAGGCGAAGGTGACCACGGTCGGCACCAGGGCGGTGGCCGCGTACCGCAGGCCCGGCGGCGAACTGTGCGCGGTCGGGGCGCGCTGCACCCACCTGGGTTGCCTGGTGGCCTTCAACGACGGGGAGCAGACCTGGGACTGTCCCTGCCACGGCTCGCGGTTCGGGCTGGACGGCTCGGTCATCCAGGGACCCGCGGTACGGCCACTGCCCAGCCTGACGGACTGGGTGGCCGAGCACGGGGCGAGCGAGCCGGACAAGGCGCCGGGCGGCTGACGCTTCGACCGGCGGCGGCCGGGGTATCCGGTCCTGGTGAACGCCACCAGACATCGAGTCGTCATCGTCGGCGGAGGGTTCGGCGGGCTGGCCGCGGCACGCGCGCTGCGCAAGTCCGATGTGGACGTTGTGCTGATCGACCGGATGAACCACCACCTGTTCCAGCCCCTGCTCTACCAGGTGGCCACCGCGCTGCTCGCCCCCGGCGACATCGCACCGGCCCTGCGTGATGTGCTGCGCGGGCAACGCAACGCGCGGGTGGTGCTGGGCACCGCGACCGAACTGGACGCGCGGGCCCGCACCGTCCGGGTGGAACTGCCCGACCGTCGGCACGAGGTGGTCGAGTACGACAGTCTCGTGGTCGCCGCCGGATCCGCGGACAGCTACTTCGGCCATGAGCAGTGGCGCGAGGTGGCGTTGCCGATGAAGACCCTCTCCGATGCGGTGCGGCTGCGGTCCCGGCTGCTCACCGCCTTCGAGAACGCCGCCAACGCGCACGACCCCGCCGAGCGGGCCCGGTGGCTGACCATCGCGATCGTCGGCGCCGGGCCGACCGGGGTGGAGCTGGCCGGGCAGGTGGCCGCGATGGCCCGCCGCGGTCTGCGGCGCCAGTTCCGCGATATCGACCCGGCCTCGGCGCGGGTGGTGCTGATCGACGCGGTGGACACCGTGTTGCCGCCCTTCGCCGAACCGTTGCGCGCGCACACCGCGAAGACGCTGGGCAAGCTCGGCGTGGAGGTGGTGCTCAACCGGATGGTCGCCGAGGTCGACCAGGAGGGCGTGCTGTTGCGCGCCAAGGACGAGCGCGAAGGGCGGCTGGCCGCGCGGACGGTGATCTGGGCGGCCGGGGTCCGGCCTGCCGACTTCGCCGATCAGCTGGTCAAGGCCACCGAGGCGCCCACCGACAAGAAGGGCCGGATCAAGGTCGAGCCGGACTGCTCACTGCCGGGTCATCCCGAGATCTTCGCGGTCGGCGATCTGGCCAACCTGGACGATCTGCCCGGACTGGCCGCACCGGCCATCCAGCAGGGCGCTCACGTCGGCGAGGTGATCCGGGCCCGGCTCGGTGAGCGGCCCGCGCCGCCCCGGTTCCGCTACCGCGATCGCGGCACCATGGCCACCGTCTCCCCCGGTGACGCCGTGGCCGACCTGCGCGGACTGAAACTACGCGGCCTGCTCGGCAAGGCGGCCTGGATCGCGGTGCACCTGGCCTTCCTGGTGGGCTGGCGCAACCGGATCGCGGTGCTGGCCCAATGGGGCTGGCTGCTCACCACCGGCCGCCGTTCGCAACGGATCATCCTGGAAGCCGCCGACGAGGGCATGGTGCGGAGGAAGTCTTGACCACCACCGAGAACCAGACGCTGACCCGACTATCCACTGTGGACACCGCGAAGGTGCTGGCGCTGGTGCTGCTGCCGATCGTGGCGCGCGGCGCGGTGATCCGGCGGCCCCGCGCGGTCGCGCTGGCGCAGCGGCTCGACGCCGACCGGCACGCGGTCACCCTGCTGACCCGGTTGCGCGCCCGCTACGGCGACGCGCCACTGCGACTGCGGGTGCCGGGCCGGAACCTGGTGCTGCCACTGGACTCCGCCGACGCGCACGAGGCCCTAGCGCGCTCCCCCGAACCGTTCACCCCGGCGAACCTGGAGAAGCGGCACGCGCTCGGGCAGTTCCAACCCGAGGGTCTGCTGATCTCCCCGGCGCGAGCGCGGGCACGCAGGCGGGAGTTCACCGAAGAGGTGCTGGACACCCCGCGACCGGTGCACCCGCAGGCCGCGGACTTCACCGCGATCGTCCAGGACACCATGGCCCCCTTGCTGGCGCGGCCCGAACTGGACTGGCCCACCTTCACCCGGCAATGGTGGCGACTGGTCCGCCAGGTGGTGCTCGGCGCGGGCGCGGCCGAGGACCACCTGCTCACCGACCGGCTCTTCGCCCTGCGCCGCGCCGGGAACTGGTCCTGGCTGCACCCCAGGGAGAGCAGGCACCGGGAACTGTTCCTGCGGCAGCTGCGCGGCACGATCGAGCGGGCCCAGCCCGGCAGTCTGGCCGCCCGGATCGCCGAAACCCGGCCGGGGCCCGAGATCCACCCGGAATCCCAGGTGGCGCACTGGCTGTTCGCCTTCGACGCGGCCGGTATCGCGATCTTCCGCACCCTGGCGCTGCTGGCCACCCATCCGGAGCAGGAACTCAAGGCCCTGGCCGAATCCGCCGGGGCCAGCCCGGACAGCTACTGGGAACTACCGTATCTGCGTGGCTGTGTGCTGGAGTCGTTGCGGCTGTGGCCGACCACACCGCTGATCCTGCGGGATTCCACAGTGGACACCAGCCTGGGCGGGCACGACATCCCGGCTGGCAGCACGATCATCCTGTTCACGCCGTACCTGCACCGCGCCCCGGCCGGGTTCACCCCGGAGATCTGGCGGGACGGCACCGCGCAGTTCCACGGCGCGCTGGTGCCCTTCAGCGACGGGCCCGCGGTGTGCCCCGGCCGGAACCTGGTGCTGTTCCTGACCACCCAGGTGCTCGCCACACTGCGCCGGGAGCACGAGATCGGCTTGCTGAGCAGGGCGCACCTGCGGCCGGAGCACCCGTTGCCCAGTGTGCTCAACCATTTCGCGTTGCGGTTCGCGCTCAGCCGGCGCGGCTGAGCGCGGTCGCGGCCACCGCGAGGTCCTCGACCAGCGCGGCGAAGGCGGCCTCCCGGTCGGGCGCGCGCAGCACCGCCGAGGGGTGCTGGGTGGCCAGCACCCGCACGGGCAGATCGAATTCGGCAGGCAGGTCGAGGAGTTCGCCGCGGTGCGCGGTCAGCCGGAAGGCGGCGCCGTGCACCGACTGGGCGGCGGTGGCGCCCAGGCACACCACCAGCTCCGGGCGCAGCACGCCGAGTTCGGCGAGCAGCCACGGGCGGCAGGCCACCACCTCGGACCGGTTCGGCTTCTGGTGGATGCGGCGGGTGCCGCGGGCGTCCCGCTGGAACTTGAAGTGCTTGACCGCGTTGGTCACATAGGCCTCGGCGCGGTCGATCCCCGCTTCGTGCAGGGCCTTGTCCAGCAACCGTCCGGCCGGTCCGACGAAGGGTTCGCCCGCCTTGTCCTCCTGGTCGCCGGGCGCCTCGCCGATGAACACCACCCTGGCCGCGCCGGGGCCGTCGCCGAAGACGGCCTGGGTGGCCTCGCGGTAGAGGTCACAGCCGCGGCAGCCGCGCACGGCGGTGCGCAGCTCGTCGAGACCGGCTCCGGACGGCGGCTTCGCACCCGGGTATCTGGGCATCTCAGCTGCCCTCCCGCTGCTCCAGGCCCACCGCGAGCCGCAGTTCCCTGGCCTCGCCCTCCTGGTCCTGCCGGGTCATCAGATCCGAGAGCGCGTCGGCGATCGCGTTGAGTTTCTGCTGGATCGCGTCGTCGGAACGGGTCTGGGTGTTCTGCAACAGGGCGACCAGCAGGAAAGTGACGATCGTGGTCAAGGTGTTGATCACCAGTTGCCAGGTGTCGGCGGTGTCGAAGAGGAAGTAGGACGGCGCCCAGATGACCACCATGGCCAGGCACAGCGCGAAGAACCAGGCCCGGGACACGAAGGTGTTGACCCTGGTGGCGAACCGGTCGAAGAAGGATGGGCGCTTGTCCGCCTCACTGGGCATGACCGCGCCCTGATGCTCGCTCATGCCGTCGGATTCCCCTGGTCGGGTGGCCTCAACCGCCGTTTGCCCCGATGGGCACCGGGTAGCCGGGGCAGGTCGGAACAATCGAGATCGGCGAGGTGAGAACCATGGCGCAAGCGGCGACCAGCGCTCCGGTGCGCACCGCGGCGCAGGCCGCGGCCGTCCTGGTGGCGATCGTGTTCGTGGCGGTCGGCGTGCTCGGCTTCATCCCGGGGGTGACCACCAACTATGACGACCTGCTCGTGGCAGGCCACCACTCCCAGGCCCTGCTGCTCGGGGTGTTCGCGGTGTCGGTGCTGCACAACATCGTGCACCTGCTCTTCGGGGTGGCCGGGCTGCTGCTGGCCCGCACCCCCGGTGGCGCCCGCGGCTTCCTCATCGGCGGTGGCCTGATCTATCTGCTGCTGTGGGTCTACGGCCTGGTCGTGGACAAGGACAGCGCGCTGAACTTCGTGCCGCTCAACGCCGCCGACGACTGGCTGCACCTGGGTCTCGGGCTGGGCATGGTGGCCATGGGCGCGCTGCTGGCGCCGAGGGCGGTGCGATGAGCGCCACACCGGACCACTCGCGCGCGCCGGTGCTGGAGGCGATGCGCGCGCACCGGGAACGCAACCCGATGACCTTCCTGCCGCCCGGCCACAAACAGGGCCGGGGCGTGGACCCCCGGGTCCTCGACGTGCTGGGCCGGGACCTCTTCGCCGCCGACATCATCATGATGAACGGCGTCGACGACCGGCGGATGAGCCAGGAGATCCTCACCGAGGCCGAGGAGCTGATGGCCGACGCGGTGGACGCGGACCTGGCCTACTTCTCCACCTGCGGCAGTTCGCTCTCGGTCAAGGCGTGCATCATCACCGTGGCAGGCCCCGGCGAGGAGCTGCTGATCTCCCGCAACGCGCACAAGTCGGTGATCGCCGGGTTGATCATCAGCGGTGTGCGGCCGGTGTGGGTGCACCCGCGGTGGGATCCGGAATGGCAGCTCGCCCACCCGCCCGGCCCGGCGGCGGTGGCCGAGGGCTTCGCGCGGGCCCCCGACGCCAAGGGCATGCTGCTGATCACGCCCACCGATTACGGGGCCTGCGCGGCGATCGAGGAGACGGCGAAGCTGTGCCACGAGCACGGCAAGCCGTTGATCGTGGACGAGGCGTGGGGCGCGCACCTGCCGTTCCACCCCGATTTGCCCGCCTGGGCCATGGACGCGGGCGCCGACCTGTGTGTGACCAGCGTGCACAAGATGGGCGCCGGCCTGGAGCAGGGTTCGGTGTATCACCTGCAGGGTGACCGGGTGGATCCGAAGGTGCTGGCCGCGCGGGCGGATCTGCTGAACACGACCAGTCCGTCCGCGCTGATCTTCGGTGGCCTGGACGGCTGGCGGCGGCAGATGCACGAGCACGGGCACGCGTTGCTGGACAAGGCCCTGGAACTGTCCGCCTGGACGCGGGAGCGGCTCGCGGCCCTGCGCGGGGTGCGGGTGATGGGCCGCGCGGACTTCGTCGGCCCTGGCCGCGCCGACGATCAGGACCCGCTCAAACTGGTGGTCGATCTCCAGGAACTGGGCATCAGCGGCTACACCGCCTCGGAGTGGTTGCGGGAGAACCGGAACGTCGAGGTCGGACTCTCCGATCATCGCCGCTTCGCCGCGCAGTTCACCGTGGCCGACGACGAGTCGACCGCGGAGATCCTGGTGTCCTCGGTGCAGGCGCTGGTCGAGGCCGCCGAGGACCTGCCGCGGGCCAGGCCGATCGACCTGCCCGCGCCGGGTGAGCTGGAACTGGACCAGGTCGAGCTGCCCAGGGACGCCTTCTTCGGGCCGTGCGAGGACGTGCCCGCGGCCAAGGCGGCGGGGCGGATCGCCGCGGAGACGATCAGCCCCTACCCGCCGGGGGTGCCCGCGGTGCTGCCCGGTGAGCGGATCACCCAGGACGTGGTGGACTACCTGCGCACCGGACTGGCCGCGGGCATGTACATCCCGGACTCCGCGGATCCGGAGCTGGAGACTTTCCGGGTGAGCGCCAGGTGATCAGCGATGGCGCAGGGGCACCAGGAACCACAGCACGCCGAACCCGATCGCGGCGACCACGCCGAGGGCGATACCGGCCCAGCCACCCATGATCACCTCGCCGAGCAGGAGCACCGTGCCGGTCAGCGCGAAGGCCAGCGCGCCGAGGCCGAGCACGGTGAACCTGTTGGCCGCGCTGATGATCCGCTCCCGTTTGCCGCGCCGGAACAGCACCCGGTGCCAGGCCGCGGGCGCGGTCAGCAGGGCGACCGCGGCCCCAGCGAACAGGATCGTGATCAGGTGCGTGATCCGGATCGAGATGTCGACCTGGGTGTAGCGTTCGGTGAAGGTGATCGAGAGCAGGAAGCCGAACAGGATCTGCACCCCGGCCTGGGCCACCCGTAGTTCCTGGAGCAACTCGTTGAGGTTGCGGGTCAACCGTTCCTCGTCGTCGGCCTCCGGTTCGCTCATGCTGGGTCAGTACCCGTTTGACACCGGCTCGAACCACGTTTTCCCCGGTCAGCGCGCTCCCGATGGCGGGGCGGGTTCGAAGTGGACGACCTTGGTGGTGACCAGTTCGTCCAGGAGTTCCGGTCCGTAGCCGAAGCCCTCGCCACTGGCCCCGCGCGGCTGGGCCGCTCCGCCGGGCGCGCCGCCGAACACCGCGTTGATCTTGACGGTGCCGACCGGCAGTTCCCGCCAGGCGAACTGGGCGTGGCCGAGGTTGTTGGTGAGCACGGTGGCGGCCAGGCCGTGCCGGTCGGCGGCGGCCAGCCGGATCGCCTCGGTGAACCCTGGCACGATCCGGATCGCCGCGACCGGGCCGAAGGTCTCCTCGGTGAGCACGGCCATGTCCTCGGTGCAGCCGGTGAGCACGGTGGTCGGATAGAACGCGCCCGGACCGTCGGGAATCTCGCCGCCGAGCAGCAGGGTGGCGCCGGCCTGGACCGCCGCGCTCACCTGGGCGTGCACCTGGTCGCGGTGGCGGCGGTCGACCAGGGGCTGATCGGCGGGCCAGTCCCTGGCCTGGCGCAGGAGTTCGTCCTGGAAGCGGGCGGCGATGGCCTGGTGGACGTAGATCCGTTCCACCGCGGTGCAGAGCTGGCCGCGGTGGGTGAAGGCGCCCAGCGCGGCCTGTCCGGCGGCCCAGGCCGGATCGACGTCCGCGTCGACGATGAGGGCGTCGTTGCCGCCGTTCTCCAGGAGGGTTTTCGCGCCGGTGACCGCGGCGTCGCGGGCGATGAGCCGGCCGGCCGCGCTGCCGCCGACGTGCGCGATCACGTCGACTCCGGCGCGCACCAGGGCGGCGCCGGTGCGCGCGTCGCCGAGCAGGGTGTGCAGCACCCCGGCCGGCAGGCCGTCGGCGAGGATCTCACCGAGCAGGGCGCCGGTGTGCGGGCAGCGTTCGCTGGGCTTGTGCAGCACCGCGCAGCCGGTGACCAGGCCGGCGCCGAGCAGACCGCAGGCCACCGCTACCGGGTCGTTCCACGGGGTCAGGGCGAGCAGCAGGCCGCGTGGTTCGGGCATGGTGAAGTCGGTGGCGTGCCACTGCCCCAGCAGGGTCCGGCCGCCGCGCAGCGGGCCGAGTTCGGCGTACTGGTCCAGGGTGGCCGCCCCGGCCTCGATGCCGCCGAGCGCCTCGGCCAGGGGCCTGCCGGTCTCGGCGCGCTGCACGGCGGCCAGGTCCCCGGCACGGGCGCGCAGGGCTGTGGCCGCGGTGTGCAGTGCGGCGCCGCGCTCCGCGGGACTGGTGCGGGCCCAGGCGTGCTGGGCGGTGCGGGCGGCGGCCAGGGCCGCGGTGAGCTGGTGCGCCCCGGCGATGGGCAGCGTGCCCACCGGGGCGCCGTCCAGGGGGCTGCGGATGTCCAGGCAGGGCGGGGTGGCGGTGCTGGTCATGGGGCCCGGTTACCCGGGCGCGGCCGTTTCACCCGGTCTGGCACGGGGAATCCCTGGCACGGAGGTGATGATCATGCCCGGTAGGCAGGAACTGCCCAGCACGCTGGAGCGTTCGCCGAAGAAGGCCCAGCAGACCTGGATCAAGGCGCATGACTCGGCGGTCAAGTCCTATGGTGAGGGCGAGCGGGCGCACCGGACCGCGTTCTCCGCGCTCAAGCATTCCTTCGAGAAGGTCGGCGACCACTGGGAGCCCAAGAAGGGCAAGGGTCCCTCGGACCGGCAGGCCCGGCGTTCGGCCGGGTCGAAGAGCGTGGGCACGCACGAAGGGGTGGATGCCAACGCCAGCAAGGAACATCTGTACTCGGTGGCCAAGCGACTGGACATCAGCGGCCGCTCCAGTATGTCCAAGCAGCAGCTCGTCGAGGCGATCAAGAAGGCCAACAACCGCAAGACGGCCAAGGCCAGGGGCGACTGAACGCGGGTACGCGGGCCGGGAGCGATCGGCTCCCGGCCCGCGCTCGCGCCGTGCTCACGGCCAGGACGGCTCCTGGTCGTGGCAGACCACGAGTTCACGCAGCTGGCAGCCCGCGGGCTGGCCCAGCGCGAACAGCACCGCCTCGGCGACCCGCTCCGGCGGGTTGAGCATGCTGTCATCGGCCGGCCGGTACTGCTGCGCGCGGCTGTCGAAGAACGCGGTGCGCATCCCGCCGGGGATGAGCAGGGTCACCCCGACCGTGCCCGCGGTCTCCATCGCCAGCGCGCGGGTGAAGCCGACCACGCCGAATTTCGAGGCGCAGTAGGCGGTCGCGTCGCCCGCCGCGCGCAGTCCCAGGGTGGAGGCCACGGTGATGACCCGGCCGCCGCTGACCTTGAGGTAGGGCAGGGCGGCGCGCACCACGGCGGCGGTGCCGAACAGGTTGACCCGCACCACCCGTTCCCAGTCCATTGTGGACACCTCATCCAGTGGGCCGCAGCTGTCGATGCCGGCCGCGGTGACCATGCCGTCCAGTCCGCCCGCCCGTTCGGCCAGCCGGGACACGGCGTGTTCGGCGGCCGCGGTGTCGGCCAGGTCCACCGCGAGGAACTCCTTGGCAGGCACGTCATCGGGTGGCTGGACCCGGTCGAGCACCAGGGCCACCCCGCCTGCCTCGTGCACCGCGCGGGCCACGGCCGCGCCGAGCCCGGACGCGCCGCCGGTCACCAGGATCCTGCCTGTCTCGTTCACCTGTGCTCTCCTCACCTCATCCGGTCCAGGGCCTCGACCAGCCTGCTGGTGGAGCGGCCGGAGTGGTATGGCACGACCACCGCGTGCCCGCCCCAGTCGCGCAGCAGCCCGGCCTCGGGCAGGGTGTCCGCGGAGTAGTCGGCGCCCTTGACCCACACATCCGGCCGCAACCGGGCCAGCGCGAGGGCCGGGGTGTTCTCCTCGAAGATCACCACCGCGTCCACGCTGGTCAGCGCGCGCAGCAGCTCGGCGCGTTCCCGCGCGGGGTTCACCGGGCGGCCCTGGCCTTTGAGTCGGCGCACCGAATCGTCGGAGTTCAGGCACACCACCAGGCAGTCGCCGAGCCTGCGGGCGGCGGCGAGCATCCGGATGTGTCCGGCGTGCAGCAGGTCGAAGCAGCCGCCGGTGGCCACCACGGTGCCGCCCCTGGCCCGCACCGACCGCAGCAGTCCGTCCACAGTGGACTCGGCGGGGGGTGGTTCGCGGTGTCCGGCGGCGCCGCCCCTGGCCAGGAAGTCCGCGGCCTGCTCGACCGCGGCGGCCACCGCCTCGTCCACCGCGGCGCCCCGGTGCAGCGCGGCGGTGGCGGCGGCGGCGAACTGGTCGCCCGCGCCGCACGGGTCCAGCGCGGTGACCGGCGGGGCGGGCACGGCGACCGGGGTGCCGCCGTGGTCGAGCAGCGCGCCTCCGGCGCCGAGGGTGACCGCGACCGCGCCGGCCCGCCAGCGTCGCCGCAGCCGGGCGGCGGCCTCGTACTCGTCCTCGGCGCCCGCGGCGGCCAGCGCCTCGGCGCGGTTCGGGGTGGCCAGGCGCACCCCGGGCACCGGGTCGGGGCCACGCGGGTGCGGGTCCCACACCACCGGGATCCGGCGGGCCTGGCTGGTCAGCAGCGCGCGCAGCCGGGGGTCCTCGGTCAGGCCGCGGCCGTAGTCGGAGACCAGGATGGCGGTGGCGCAGGCGACCGCGTCGAGCATGTCCTCGGTGGCCGGGGGCCGGGCGCTGTGGCCGTAGTCCAGGCGGGCCAGCGAACGCCCTTCGGCGCGCAGTCTGGCCTTCACCGTGGTGGAGCCGGGCAGTGCACCGGCCACAGTGGACACTCCGGTCAGGGTGGCGCGCAGCCGGTCGGCCTCGGCGTCGGCGGCCAGGGCGGTCACCAGGGTCACCGCTTCGCCGTCGGCGGCGGCCAGGCTGGCGGCCAGTGCCGCGCCGCCGGGCCGGTCCCGCCTGCCGTCCAGGTCGAGCACCGGGGCCGGGGCGTCCGGGCAGAGCCGGGCGGCCCTGCCGTCCAGGTCGACATCCAGCAGCGAGTCGCCGAGCACCACCAGGCTCATGACACCCTCCGGCCCGCCAGGGTGTCCATGGTGGCCAGTTCGGCCTCGAAGGCGGTGCACAGCAGATGCACGAACACCAGCTGCGCCTCCTGCACGTGGGGGCTGGGTCCTTGCAGGGCAAGGGTTTCCCCGGCCAGCTCGGACAGCGGGTTGGGGGTGGGGCCGGTGCAGGCCCAGCAGGTGGCGCCGACCTCGCGGGCGGCTTCGGCCGCGCGCAGCAGGTTGGGGCTGCGGCCGCTGGTGGAGAGCAGCAGCACGATGTCCAGCGGGCCGGCGTGCGCGTGCACCTGGCGGGCGAAGACCTCCTGGTAGCCGTAGTCGTTGCCGATGGCGGTGACGCTGGCGGTCTCCGCGCACAACGCGATGGCGGAGAAGGGCCTGCGGTCCTCCCGGAACCGGCCGACGAGTTCGGCGGTGAGGTGCTGGGCTTCGGCCGCGGAGCCGCCGTTGCCCGCGGCCAGCAGCCGGTGCCCGCCGCTGAGCCGGTGCGCCAGCACCCGGCCCCAGCGGCGCAGCAGCGGTGCCTGCCCACGCAACTGGTCCAGGGTCTGGCGCAGGCCGTCGAGGTGGCCGCCGATCAGCTCGCCGCTCATCGCCCCTCCCCCACGGCCAGCTCCGCGGTGGCCAGCACACCGGGGATGCGTTCGTAGGCGCGTTCGGTGTCCGCGGCGATCCGGTCCCAGCCGTAGCGGGCGCGCACCCGGTCCTGGCCGGCGACGCCGAGTCGCTGGGCGAGCGCGGGATCGCCGGTGACCGCGCGGATCGCCCTGGCCAGCGCGTCCGGGTCGCGGGGTGGCACCAGCAGGCCGGTGACGCCGTCGACGACGGTGTCGGTGAGGCCGCCGACCGCGGTGGCGATGACCGGCCGGGCGCAGCTCATCGCCTCCAGGGGCACGATGCCGAAGGGTTCGTACCAGGGGGCGCAGACCACCGCGTCGGCCGAGCGCAGCAGGTGCGGCATGTCCTTGCGCGCCACCTGTCCGAGCAGGGTGACCCGGTCGGCGACGCCGAGGTCGCGGGCGTGCGCGCGCAGCCGCCGGGCTTCGGCGTCCTCGGCCAGCCCGCCCTGCGCGGGGCCGCCGGCGATGAGCAGTTCGACGCCGGGGGCGGTGGTCAGCGCGCTGATGGCCAGGTCGAATCCCTTGCGGGGCACCAGTCTGCCCACCGAGACGATCCGGCGCCGGTGGTTGCGCGGGGCGGCCGGGCCGAGCTGGTCGAACAGCTCGAGGTCGACTCCGCAGGGCACCACCGAGATCCGGTTGCGGGGCACGCCGAGGCGGACCAGCTCGAACACCTCCTCCGAGCAGGTGGCGATGACCCGGTCGGCGACCCGCCCGACCACGCGTTCCACCCCGATCCGTGCCGGCGGGCTGGTGTCGGCTTTGCCCTGGTGGCGGCGCTTGACCACGCCGAGGGCGTGGAAGGTCAGCGCCAGGGGCACCCGCAGTTCGCGGGCGGCCAGTTCCCCGGCCAGGCCGGACATCCAGAAGTGCGCGTGCGCCACCGCCGGGGTGTCCCGCCGCCAGTGCGCGCGCAGCGCTTCGGCGAACTCGCCCATGTGCGGCAGCAGCTGGTCCTTGGCCAGGTAGCGAGGTGGACCGGCGTCCAGGTGCACCACGGTGTAGCCGGGTTCGGCGCTCACCCGCGCGGGCAGCCCGGGGTCGTCGCGGCGGGTGTAGACGACCACCTCGTGCCCGCGGCGGGTGAGCGCGCCCGCGGCGGGTGAGCGCGCCCGCCAGTTCGGCCACGTGCAGGTTCTGCCCGCCCGCGTCGACCTCGCCGAGTGCGGCCAGCGGGCTGGCGTGCTCGGAGATCAGGGCGATGTTCATCGGGTCACCTCCGTCAGGATTCGGTCCCAGTGGTCGACGAAGGCCGTCAACCCGTGGTGTGCCAGTGCGTGTTCGCGGGCGCCCGCGCCGAGTTCGCGGGCCATCGCCGGGTCGGCGACGAGCGCGCGCAGCGCGGTCACCAGGTCCTCCACCCGGCTGGAGAGCACCCCGGCCGCCGGTGGCACCGCGCGCGGCGCCTCGGTGGCGGCCAGACCGATCACCGGCAGGCCCAGGTGCATGGCCTCCAGCAGGGCCAGCCCGAGCGAGGTCCAGCGGTAGGGGTGCAGGTAGACCCGGCGCCGGGCCAGTGCGGTGTGCAGGTCCGCGGCGGGCAGGTCGCCGTGGGCGGTGAGCCGGTCCGGGCCCAGCCCCAGGTGGGCGCCGAGTCCGTCCAGGCCCATGCCGAAGACGTCCAGGGGCGCGGCGGCGGCGAAGCGCGGCAACAGGTCGGTGCCTGCCACCCTGGCCCGGCGGATCGGTTCGTTGACCACCACCCCGGCGTGCGGCAGTTCCCCGGTGTAGCGGTGGCCGGGGTCGGGCACGCCGTGTTCGACCACCACGGTGGGGGTGGCGCCGCAGTCCCACATCAGGTCGTTGAAGTGGGTGACGTGGGCCAGCAGCAGGTCCTGGCGGTCGGCCAGGGGGTGGCGGGCGTCCCGGATGGCCATCGGCGGGGTGTTGTGCTCGACGTAGACCGCGGGCAACTCGCGGCCGAGGGCGCGGCCGGTCCAGCGTTGCGCGAGTTCGATCTCCTCCGGTCGTTGCAGCACCACCACGTCGAGGTCGGTCTCGGCCAGGTGTTCCACCGGCGCCTCGGTGGCCGCTGGCAGGTCCCGTCCGGCCAGGCCCAGGCCCCATTCGCCGCCGACCGGCAGCCGGGGGATGAGGTAGCGGTGCCTGCCGCGGGCGAAGGAGTTGAGCCAGCCGCCGTGCACATGCCACACCAGCACCCGCAGCGCCCGGCTCACGCCGCCACCTCGGCCAGTTCGCGGACGGCGGCCAGCACCGCGGTGGCGGGCACCGAGTTCAGGCAGGGGTGGCCGGGCACCGGGCAGATCCGGGCGCGGCTGTCCCGGCAGGGCGCGTGCTGATCGCCCAGCAGCACGTGCGGGCCGGGCGGCGCCCAGCGGATCGCGGGCACGACCGGGGCGAACAGCGAGACCACCGGGGCGCCCACCGCGGCGGCCAGGTGCGCGGGCCCGGTGTTGCCTGCCACCACCGCGCTGGCCCCGGCCAGCACCCCGGCCAGTTCCGGCAGGCTGGTGCGGCCGCCCAGGTCCAGTGCGCGTCCGGCCGCGACCGAGGCGGTCAGCGCGGTCTCCCCAGGGTCGCCGGTGACCACGACCCGGTAGCCGGCCCGGAGGAGTTCGGCGACCGCCTCGGCGCAGCGCCACGGCGGCCAGGCGCGGGCGGGCACGGACGCGCCTGGGTGCACCACGACGTAGCCCGGCGGGCCGGTCAGTTCCCGGGTGTCCGGGTAGCCGGTGACGGCCAGCCTGCCGTCATCGGCTGGTGGGCGGGGGAATCCGGCCGCGGCGGCGATGGCCAGGGCCCGCCCGGCCTCCGGCTGGTCCTCCTCCAGGTCCGCGCCGGGGCGCAGCCGGATGTCCAGCAGCGCGCCGGGATAGTCCACCGAGGCCGCGGTCAGATGTGGGATCCCGGCCAGCCGCAACACCAGCGCGGTGGGCAGCGGCGACTGGTGGAAGGAGGTGAGGATGACCGCGCGGTCGCACCGCAGCGCCCGCACCGCGGTCACCAGGGACTCGATCTCGGGTGCGCGCACGGGTTCGGGTTCGGCGTCGATCCACGGGCAATGCCAGCACAGGATCCGCCGCACCCCTGGCAGCAGCTGCGCGGCCTGGTGACCGCGCGGTCCACACAGGAGCACCACCTCGGCGGCGTGCGCGATCGCCCGGATGGCCGGTCCGGCCAGCAGGACATCGCCCGCACTGTCCAGCCTGCACACCAGCACCCTGCTCATCGCCGGACCTCCGCCGGTAGCAGCAGGTCCAGCGCGGCGGGCAGATCGGCGGCCACCACCGGCGCGTGCGCGACCTCATGCGCCCTGGTGACCGGGGTCGGCACCAGGATCGAGTACACCCCGGCGGCCTGACCGGCCCGCACATCGGACTCGATATCGCCGATGAGCACGGTGGCGCTGGTCGGCACACCCAGTTCGGCGCAGGCCGACAGGATCATGCCGGGCTGCGGTTTGCGGCAGCGGCAGCCGTCCAACGGCCCGTGCGGACAGACCTGCCAGGTGTCGAAGGGCCCCAGCAGTTCCTCGATCCGGCGGTGCACGGCCGAAACCTGCGCCACCCGCAGCAGTCCTCTGGCGACACCGGACTGATTGGTGACCACCCCGGTGCGGACGCCGCGCGCACGCAGCCGGGCCAGCACGGCCGCGGCGCCCGGCATGGGCGCGACCAGTTCGGGATCCCCGTTGTAGGGGACATCCCGGATCAGGGTGCCGTCCCGGTCGAACAACACCAGACCGGGCCAGGCGGCTTCGACGATTCCTGTCACCTGGCGAGGCTTGCCAGGCGCGGAAGTGCTAAACACTTCGCCGGGAAACGCTACTCCGGGTCACATCTGGTGGTGGGTAAGGCGATTGAGGCCGGGTACACCTACTCGGACTCCCATCCGCGGCGGCCAGGGCGGGCCTCGGCAGGACGCGGTCCGGGCACCCTGGGGCGCCCGGACCGCGATCCGGTGCTCAGCGGGCCAGGCGCTGGGTGAGCATGGCCTTGGCCTGCTCGGCGCCCTTGCGGCTCTCGCCCTGTGCCTTGCGGAAGAACTCGGCCAGTTCGGTGTCGCCCGCGCGTTCGGCGTCCTCGATGTAGGTCTCCAGCCGGAGCACATTGGACAGGCACGCCTCGGTGAACCAGATGATGTTGTAGTCCTTGTCCCGCGTTCCGGTCACGCTGCCGGTTTCGGTGGTGGACACGGATCCTCCTCCGCTGATGGTGTGGTCTTCCCCGTGGGACTACCCGGCAGGCTCCCGCGCACACCGACGTTTCCCGGGTAGGGCCCCGGGTAGCCGCCGGGGCAGAGCGGAGCAGTGAAAGGGGCGCGCGATGCGGTTCGAACGGGTCGTGGTCACCGGGGGCGCGGGCTTCCTCGGTTCCCACGTGTGCGAGGAGCTGGTGTTCTCCGGGGCCTCGGTGGTGTGCGTGGACAACCTGGCCACCGGCAGGCTGTCCAATCTGGACACCGTGGCCGGGCATCCGCGGTTCCACTTCGAGCACGCCGATGTCACCGAGCCGCTGCGGGTGCCCGGCCCGGTGGACGTGGTGCTGCACCTGGCCTGCCCGGCCTCCCCCGCGGCCTACCTGCGGGAACCGGTGACGACCATGCGCACCGGCTCGCTGGGCACCCTGCACGCGCTGGAGCTGGCCAGACTGCACCGGGCCCGGTTCCTGCTGGCCTCCACCAGCGAGGTCTACGGCGATCCGCTGCGACACCCGCAGACCGAGGACTACTGGGGCAATGTCAATCCGGTCGGCCCGCGCAGCGTCTACGACGAGTCCAAACGTTTCAGCGAGGCGCTGACCATCGCCTACCAGGCCCAGTACGGGGTGCGTGGTTCGATCGCCCGCATCTTCAACAGCTACGGCCCGCGGATGCGCCCCGACGACGGCCGGATGATCCCCGCCTTCATCCGGCAGGGCCTGGCCGGGGAGCCGATCACCGTCTTCGGCGACGGCGCCCAGACCCGGTCGCTGTGCTACGTCAGCGACACCGTGCGGGGCCTGATCGCGTTGGCGCGCAACGACTTTCCCGGCCCGGTCAACATCGGCGGCCCGGATGAACTCAGCGTCACCCAGATCGCGGAACGGATCCGAAGGCTCACCGGCGGCACCGCGCCGGTTCGCCACGGCGAGGCGATGACCGACGATCCGCGCCGCCGCTGCCCGGACATCGCCCTGGCCAGGCGGGAACTGGGCTGGGCGCCGCAGGTATCCCTGACCGAAGGGTTGCGGCGCACCGTGGACCACTTCGCCGCGACCTCGTTTGCCCACCGGGCCGCCGGGTAGCCGGTCGCCATGCGCGTCCTGGGTGTCAACGCCATCTTCCACGATCCCGCCGCCGCCCTGGTGGTGGACGGCCAGGTGGTGGCCGCGGCGGAGGAGGAGCGGTTCAGCCGCCGCAAGCACGGCAAACGGCCGGTGCCCTTCTCCGCCTGGGAACTGCCAGAGCAGGCCGCCCGCTGGTGCCTGCGACGGGCCGGGCTGAGTCCGGCCGACCTGGACGCGGTGGCCTACTCCTACGATCCCGACCTGGTCGAACCGGGCCAGCCCGGACTGGACGAGCACTGGGAGGAACTGCGCACCACCTACGCGCGGCGCGCCCCCCAGTTCCTGGCCACCGCCTTGCCCGGCCTGGACCCCGGCATCGTCCGGTTCGTGCCGCATCACGTCGCGCACGCCGCCTCGGCCGGGCTGGCCGCGCCCTTCGGCGGCGATTCGGCGGTGCTGGTGGCCGACGGCCGCGGCGAACGCGCCTCGCACCTGGGCGGCAGCTACCGCGACGGCCGGCTGGAGATCCTGGCCTCCCAGCGACTGCCGCACTCCCTCGGCCTGATGTATGAGTCGCTGACCGAACATCTGGGGTTCCTGCGCGCCAGCGACGAGTACAAGGTGATGGCGCTGGCCTCCTACGGCTCACCCGTGCACGCCGGCCTCTTCCGCGAACTGCTGCGGGTCACCGGCGACGGCGGCTTCCACCTGGAGCCCATCGACTGGGGCGGGTTGGCCAAACCCCGCGAGAGCGGCGAGCTGGGGCCCGAGCACGCCGACCTGGCCGCCAGCGTGCAACTGCGGGTGGAGGAGGTGCTGCTGGAACTCGCCCGCTGGCTGCACGCCGCGACCGGGCACCGGCGGCTGACCATGGCCGGAGGCGTCGCGCTCAACTGCGTGGCCAACACCCGCATCCACGCCGAAGGACCCTTCGAGCAGGTCTGGGTGCAACCGGCCGCCGGGGACGCCGGCACCGCGCTGGGCGCCGCCCTGCACGTCACCGCCACCGAGGACACCCCGGCCGCGCCGATGCCCGGCGCCGATCTGGGCCGGGAATGGACCGGCGACCAGCTCCGTCAGTGCCTGGAGACCGCGCGGCTGACCTACACCGAACCCGCCGACATCGCCGAGACCGTCGCCGCCGCGCTCGCCGAGGATCAGATCGTGGCCTGGTTCCAGGGCCGCGGCGAATACGGGCCGCGGGCGCTGGGCCGCCGCTCCCTGCTGGCCCATCCCGGACGGGCGGACAACCTGGCCCGGCTCAACGAGGTCAAGGGCCGCGAGCAGTTCCGCCCGGTGGCCCCGATGGTGCTGGCCGACCGGGCGGCCGAACTCTTCGAGCGCGGCCCCATTCCCAGTCCGCACATGCTGTTCGTGCACGACGTCCGCCCGGACTGGCGGGACCGTATCCCGGCGGTGGTGCACGTGGACGGCACCGCCAGGGTGCAGACCGTGGACGCGGACCAGGATCCGTTGCTGGGCCGGATGCTGACCGCCTTCGCCGCGCGCACCGGGTTGCCGGTGGTGGTCAACACCAGTCTCAACACCGCGGGCAGGCCGATGGTCGACGACCCCAGGGACGCGCTGGAGTGCTTTGGTTCCGCGCCGGTGGATCTGCTGGCCATCGGCCCGTTCGCGGTACACCGGAGGGAGCTGACCTAGGAATGTCCACAGTGGACTACGCGGTGGTGGTGCCGACGGTGGGCCGGGACAGCCTGTGGCGGCTGCTCAACTCCCTGGCCAACGCCCGCGGCCCGCACCCGGCCGAGGTGATCGTGGTCGACGACCGCCCCGACCCGCAACCACTGGGTCCGACGCCGATCCCGGTGCGGGTGCTCACCTCCGGCGGGCGCGGCCCCGCCGCGGCCCGCAACGTGGGCTGGCGGGCCACCGAACACGAGTGGATCGCCTTCCTCGACGACGACGTCGTGCTCAGCCCGGACTGGCCGGAACGACTGGCGGGCGACCTGGCCCGGCTGGACGGCAAGGTCGCCGCCAGCAAAGCCCGGATCACCGTGCCGCTGCCCGCCGATCGCGCGCCGACCGACGCCGAACTGGGCACCGCCGGACTGGCCAAGGCGGAGTGGATCACCGCGGACATGGCCTACCGGCGCAGCGCGCTGGCCGCACTCGGCGGCTTCGACGAACGGTTCCCGCGCGCCTACCGCGAGGACGCCGAACTGGCCATGCGGGTGCTCGACCACGGACTGGAACTGGCCGAGGGCGGGCGGCGGACCATCCATCCGGTGCGGGAACAGGGATTCCTGGCCAGTGTGCGGGCCCAGCGCGGCAACGCCGACGACGCGTTGCTGCGCAGACTGCTCGGCACCGGCTGGCGGGAACGCATTGGCGGGCGACCCGGCCGCTTGCGCCTGCACACGCTGACAACCGCCGCGGCAATGGGTGCGGCCGGATGTGTGATCGCGGGCAGGCCGCGCGCCGCGATCCTGGCCGGGCTGGTGTGGGCCGGGCTGACCGCGGAGTTCGCGGCACGCCGGATCCAGCCCGGCCCGCGCACCCCGGCCGAGATCACCCGGATGGTGGTGACCAGCGCCGCCATCCCGCCGATGGCCTGCCTGCACCGGCTGCGCGGGGAACTGCGGCACTGGCGGGTGCGGCGATGAGCGCCCCGGAGGTGCTGGTGCTGCGCGCGCTGGGCCTGGGCGATCTGCTCACCGCGGTGCCCGCGCTGCGGGCCCTGCGCCGCACGCACTTCGATGCCCGGATCACCCTGGCCGCACCGGAATGGCTGGCCGGACTCCTCGGCGATATCGGCGCGGTGGACCGGCTGCTCACCACCGACGGCCTGACCGAAGCACTGCGCTGGCAGGCCCGGCCACCCGATCTCGCGGTCAACCTGCACGGCCCCGGCCCGCAGAGCACCGCACTGCTGCGCGACCTAGACCCGGTCCGGCTGATCGCCTTCGACCCCGCGCACTGGCGGGAGGAAGAGCACGAGGTGCACCGCTGGTGCCGGCTGCTCACCGAACACGGCATCCCGGCCGATCCGACCGACCTGCGCCTGCCCAGACCCTGGTGCCCGTCCCCGGTGCGCGGCGCGGTGGTGCTGCACATCGGCGCCAGCCACGCCAGCAGGCACTGGCCTGCCGAGCGGTTCGCCGAACTGGCCCGGCGGCTGCCCGGCCATGTGGTGCTCACCGGCAGTCTGCCGGAGCGGCCGCGGGCCCAGCGGATCGCCGAACTGGCCGGACTGCCCCCCGAACGGGTGCTCGCCGGGTACACCGGCCTGATGGAACTGGCCCCGCTGGTGGCCACCGCCCGGCTGCTGGTGTGCGGGGACACCGGCGTGGCGCACCTGGCCACCGCCTACCGCACCCCGTCGGTGGTGCTGTTCGGCCCGGTCTCCCCCGCCCGCTGGGGCCCGCCGCCACAGCGGCCCGAACACCTGGCGCTGTGGGCCGGGGTCAGCAGCGACCCCTTCGACCACACCCCGGCTCCCGGCCTGCTGCGCATCTCGGTGGACGAGGTGCTCGACGCGGCCCGGCGGCTGCTGCCCCGGAAGGGATCTCGCGCATGGGCGCACACCGGATAGCCGTCATCGGCGCGGGCTACGTCGGCCTCACCACCGCGGCCTGCCTGTCCCGGCTCGGTCACCGGGTGCACTGCGCCGACCTCGATCAGTCCACTGTGGACGATCTACGGCACGGCGTGGTCGGCCTGCGGGAACCCGGCCTGGCCGAACTGGTGGCCGCCGGACTGGCCGAGGGCACCCTGGACTTCGGCGCCGACAACCTGGCCGCGGTCCAGGACGCCGAGTTCGTCTTCCTGTGCCTGCCCACCCCCTCGGCCGCCGACGGGGCCGCCGACCTCGGCGCGGTGCACGCCGTGCTCAGCCAGATCGGCCCCGCCTTGCGCGAGGGGTGCGTGGTGGTGGTCAAATCCACCGTGCCGCTGGGCAGCACCCGGGACCTGCGCGCCCGGCTGGACCGGGCCGGGGTCGCGGTGGCCAGCAACCCGGAGTTCCTGCGCGAGGGCCACGCGGTGACCGATTTCCTGCACCCGCAACGGGTGGTGGTCGGCGCGAGCGAGGAGGACACCGCGCGCCGGGTGCTCGACCTCTACCGCGACACCGGCGCGCCGACGCTGATCACCGATCCGGCCAGCGCCGAACTGGTCAAGTACGCCAGCAACAGCTTCCTGGCGATGAAACTGTCCTACGTCAACACCCTGGCCGAGTTGTGCGAGCGCACCGGCGCGGATCTCACCGCGGTCACCGAGGGCCTGGGCCAGGACGAGCGCATCGGCCCGGCCTTCCTGGCCGCCGGACCGGGCTGGGGCGGCTCCTGCCTGCCCAAGGATACCAGGGCGCTGCTGCACACCGCCACCGAGGCCGAGGTGGAGTTCCCGTTGCTGGCCGCGGCGATCCAGACCAACGAGCGTCAGGCCGGGCGGATCACCGGGCTGGTGGCCCAGGTGCTGGCACGGCCGTTGCGCGGGGCGCGGATCGGACTGCTCGGACTGACCTTCAAGGCGGGCACCGACGATCTGCGGGACTCCCCCGCGCTGGCGGTGGCCCAGGCCCTGGCCACGGCAGGCGCGCACCTGCGCGGCTTCGACCCTGGCGTGCCCGCCGGGCAAGAACGGATCGGGCCGGTGGGGCTGGTGTCCCTGGCGGAACTCGTCGCCGAGGACGCCGACGCGGTGGTGCTGCTGACCGAATGGCCGGAGTTCACCGAACTGGACTGGCCCGGCCTGGCCGCCCGGATGCGCACCCCGCTGCTGGTGGACACCCGCGACCACCTGCCGGCCAAGGCCCTGGCCGCCGCGGGCATCCGCCACCACCGCCTCGGCCACCCCACGCCGAGCTGACCCACTCCCCGCCGAGTTGGCCCAATTCGTACGCGTAATTTGCCCAACCGGGCGTACGAGTTGGGCCAACTCGTCCGCGGACACGATTGGGCCGCCCCCGGTGGTGGCTTGGGGGCGGCCCAATCGTTTTCCGATGCGGCGGCCGGGCCCTGCTTCCCGGCCGCGCGCAGGCTACCTGGTAGTCGGGTCCGCGCCCGGCCGGACCTCACCACGCCAGCCGCCGGTCTCCTGACCGCGGTGCTCGATGAACTCCTTGAACCGGCTCAGATCACCACGGACCCGGGTCTGCACGAAACCGAGCGTGTCACCGACCTTCTCGGTGGCACCTTCCGGCTCGAACTCGATCCGCAGCGACACCTTGGTCTCAGTGCCCTGCGAGGTGAAGGAGACGGTGCCGCGGTGCTTGGGCCCGGACAGCACCGTCCAGGAGATCCGCTCGTCGGGGACCTGGTGCAGGATCTCGGCGTCGAACTCACGCTCCACCCCGGCGATACTGGTCTTCCAGTGGGTCAGCGTGTTCGACACCTGATCGACCCGTTCGACGCCCTTCATGAACTCCGGGAACGTCTCGAACTGGGTCCACTGGTCGTAGACGGCGCGTACCGGCGCATGAACTTCCACGCGTTCCTCGATAACGCTCACTGTCCTGACAACTCCTTTCGTGTCGGTCACGCACTCTCCGGCTACCCGCCGTGCCCGGCCGGAAACGTGTGGCGGCGAAGAAATCGGGAAACCGGTTCCTGTGATCGACACCGATGCCACCCGCCGCTACCGCCGCGCCGCGGACTACCTGGCCGCGGCCATGATCTACCTGCGGGACAACGTGCTGCTACGCGAACCGCTGCGCCCGGAACACCTCAAACCCCGGCTGCTCGGCCACTGGGGCACCTGTCCAGGTATCACCTTTGTCTACAGTGGACTCAACGCGCTGGCGAAGTCGACGGGGCAGCGCACGTTGTTCGTGGTCGGTCCCGGGCACGGCGCGCCCGCGGTGCACGCCAACCTGTGGCTGGAGGGCACGCACGCCGAGTTCGACCCGGCGCTCTCCCTGGACGAGACCGGGCTGACCGAGCTGATCCGCCGGTTCTCCTGGCCGGGCGGGTTCCCCAGTCACCTCTCCCCCGAGGTGCCGGGGGTGATCCACGAGGGCGGCGAACTCGGCTACGCCCTGGCCACCGCGTTCGGGGCGGCCCTGGACGATCCGGACTCCCTGGTGGCCTGTCTCATCGGCGACGGCGAGGCCGAGACCGGGCCGACCGCGGGCTCCTGGCACGGCGGCAAGTTCCTCGACCCGGCGCACGACGGCGCGGTGCTGCCGATCCTGCACCTCAACGGCGCCAAGATCTCCTCGCCCACCGTCTACGCCTCGATGGCCGATGAGGAGCTGACCGCCTACTTCCACGGCGCGGGCTGGACCCCGCAGCTGCTCGATGTCGACCGGACGGAGGATCCGGACGCGCTGCTGGCCGCCACCCTGGACCGCGCGCACACCGAGATCGCCGCCATCCGGGACCGGCGGCCGGAGCGAGCGCGCTGGCCGATGATCCTGTTGCGCAGTCCCAAAGGCTGGGGCCTGCCCGCCTTCGACGCCGACGGCGAACCCCTGGAAGGCACCTTCCACGCCCACCAGGTCCCGATCGAGGCCGACAATCTGGACCTGCTGGAACGCTGGCTGCGCTCCTACCGGCCCGCCGAACTCTTCGACGCCACCGGTGCGCCGCAACCGGATCTGCTCGATCTGCTGCCACCGGCCACGCTCCGGCTCGGCCGGGCGCCACGGGCCAACGGCGGGGAAGTCCGCCGCGACCTGCCGCTGCCCGCACCGGAGAAGTTCGCCGTCGAGGTCAGCGAACCCGGTGCGGGGCAAGCGAGTCCGACCGAGACCGCCGGGAGGTGGCTGGCCGAGCTGATGCGGGTCACCGAGGACCGCCGCGACTTCCGGGTGGTCTGTCCGGATGAGCTGGTCTCCAACAAACTCGACCCGATCCTGGCGGCCACCGACCGGGTTTTCACCTGGCCGCCCGGCAGTCACGCCGAAGCGCTCGGCCCGCACGGCCGGGTCATGGAGGTGCTGTCGGAACACCTGTGCCAGGGCTGGGCGCAGGGCTACCTGCTCACCGGGCGGCACGCGCTGTTCCCCTGCTACGAGGCCTTCGCCTCCATTGTGGACAGTATGGTGAACCAGTACGCCAAGTTCCTCAAGATGGCCGCCGAGGTGCCCTGGCGGGCGCCGGTGGCCAGTCTGAACTACCTGCTCACCAGCGAGGGCTGGCGGCAGGAGCACAACGGCTACAGCCACCAGGGCCCCGGGTTCATCAACAACCTGCTCACCAAGAAGTCCTCGGTCGCCCGGATCTACCTGCCGCCGGATGCCAACACCCTGCTGCACACCCTGCGCCGCTGCCTCTCCGGCACCGGGCGGATCAACCTGATCGTCGCGGGCAAACACCCGGCGGCGCAGTGGCTGGACGACGCGGCCGCCCGCGCGCACTGCCAGGCCGGTGCGGGAGTGTGGGAGTGGGCGGGCACCGAAGCGCGCCGCAGCGCCCCGGAGGTGGTGCTGGCCTGCGCGGGCGGGGTGCCCACGGTGGAAACCCTGGCCGCGGCCGATCTGCTGCGCAGGCACGCGCCCAACCTCCTGGTCAGGGTGGTCAACGTGGTCGACCTGCTCAGCCTGGCCGCCCCGGACCGGCATCCGCACGGCATGGACGAACGCGCCTTCCACGCCTGCTTCGGCCGGGACCTGCCGGTGATCTTCGCCTTCCACGGCTATCCCTCCGCGGTGCACGAGGTGCTGCACGGCCGCCCGGACCCGGACCGCTTCCACGTGCACGGCTACCTGGAGGAAGGCTCCACGACCACCCCGTTCGACCTGCTGGTGCGCAACCGGATGAGCCGCCACGACCTGGCCGCCGACGCGCTGCGCCGGGCGGGCGGCTGGGCCTCGGCGGGCGGCGGACTGGCCCAGCGGCTGCTGCGGGAACGCGATGAGTTGCGCGCGCACGCCTACCGCGAGGGTGCGGACGCCCCGGAGATCACCGACTGGAGGTGGCGGGCATGAGCACCGTGCTGACCGTCAACCCCGGCTCCTCCAGCCTGCAGGCGCACCTGATTTCCGGGGACACCGAACGGATCCTGGACCAGATGCACGTCGAGCGGCCACCGGATTCCGCCGAGGCCGTCGAGGAGTTGCGCAAGCTGCTGTTCCGGGTCGGCGACCGGGAACTGACCGCGGTGGCGCACCGCCTGGTACACGGCGGCGACCAGGTCCGCACGCCGACCGTGGTCACCGACGAGGTGGTGCGCGCGGTGCACCGGGTCGCCGCGCTGGCCCCGCTGCACGTGCCCAAATCCCTGGCGTTGCTGGACCAACTGCGCGGGCAGCTCTCCGGGACACCGCACGTGCTGTGCCCGGACACCGCGTTCCACAGTGGACTCTCCGAAGTGGCCGCGACGTATCCGCTGCCGGTGGCGTGGCGGCAGCGGTTCGGGTTGCGGCGCTACGGATTCCACGGCCTGTCCTACGCGCACGCGGTGCGCAGGGTGGCCGCGATGACCGGCGTCGCCGGGAGCGAACTGAGCCTGCTGCTGGCCCACCTCGGCGGTGGCGCCTCGGTGTGCGCCTACCGCGAGGGCCGCAGCGTGGACACCTCGATGGGTTTCACCCCCCTGGAAGGTGTGCCGATGGCCAAGCGCGCCGGTTCGATCGACCCAGGACTGCTGCTGCACCTGCTCGGCGACGGCGGGCTCAGCCGCCAGGAGGTCACCGACGGGCTGTACCGGCACTCCGGGTTGCTCGGCCTGTCCGAGGGCCGCTCGGCCGACACCCGCGAACTGGTCACGGCCGCGCGGGAGGGCCACCCGCCCTCGGACCTGGCGTTGCGGGTCTTCGCACACCGGGTGGCCAGGGAGCTGGCGGCCGCGGCGACCAGTCTGTACCGGGTGGACGCGCTGGTGTTCACCGGCGAGATCGGCTGGGACCAGCCGGAGCTGCGCGAGGCGATCACCGCCCGGCTGGGCCAGCTCGGCATCCGCCCGGCCCTGGGCGGCAACCGCGAGGACGACGGACCGGTGCACGCCGAAGGGGTGCCGGTGCTGGTGGTCAAGCCCCGCGAGGAACTCCAGCTCTGCCGCGACGCCCTCTCAATCCTCTAACCCACCCCGTGTTGGCCGTTGTCGTACGGTGTGTTGGCCGTTATGGACGGCGAGTTGGCCCAACTGGTACGCCGAGTTGGCTGAAGTGGGCGTACCAGTTGGCCCAAGTGGTACCAGATCGGCCAAGACTGGGTACGACAACGGCCAACACACCGGCGGGGTACGGCTCCGGGCGGCTCAGCCGAGGCGCTCGGTGAGCACCTGCGGGCCGGCTTCGGTGATCGCGATGGTGTGTTCGGAGTGGGCGGTGCGCGAGCCGTCGGCCGAGCGGATGGTCCAGCCGTCGGGGTCCAGCACGATCTGGTCGGTGGTGCGGGCGAACCAGGGCTCCAGGGCCAGGGTCATGCCCGCGCGCAGTTTGAGGCCGCGCCCTGCCCTGCCCTTGTTGGAGACATGCGGGTCCTCGTGCATGGTCCGGCCCAGTCCGTGGCCGCCGAACTCGGTGTTGACCGGGTAGCCGTGGCCGGTGGCGACGGCCTCGATGGCCGCGGAGACATCGCCCATCCGGTTGCCTGGCCGCGCGGCCGCGATGCCGGCTTCGAGGGCTTCCTCGGTGGCGTGGACGAGTCGCAGGTCCTCGGCGGCCGGGGTGCCCACGATGACGGTGCGGGCGGAGTCGGCGACCCAGCCGTCGATGCCGACCGCGAAATCCATGGTGAGGACGTCGCCGTCGCGCAGCGCGTAGTCGTGCGGCAGTCCGTGCAGCACCGCGTCGTTGACCGAGAGGCAGATGACGTTGCGGAAGGGGCCGTTGCCGAAGGACGGGGCGTAGTCCCAGTAACAGGACTGTGCCCCGCGGTCCCGGATCCGGCCGCGGACGTGCTGTTCCAGCTCCAGCAGGTTCACGCCGACCTGGGCCAGTTCGCCGACCTCGGTGAGGATCTGGGCGACGAACCGCCCGGTGGTGCGCATCCGCTCGATCTCCGCGGACGACTTCAACTCGATCATGCAAACCATCCCGCCGTCGGTATAATAATACCAACGTAGCAGTTGCGGTATTAAAATACCACCGGTACCCTGGTGTCGTGGTTCGCAATCCGCTCACGCCCGAACAGATCGAGGCAGGCAGGCGCCTGGGGCGCTTGCTGCGGGCGGCGCGGGCCGACCGGGATCTCACCGAGGTGGCGCACCTGGCCGCCATGTCGCCGGAGACCTTGCGCAAGATCGAGACCGGCCGGCTCCCGAGTCCTGCCTTCGGCGCGATCGTCCGCCTCAGCGAGGCACTCGACCTGCCGATCCAGGACCTGGCCGACGCCTGGCGCGACGACCAGCGACTGGAGGCGGCGTCCTGACCCCCACCGCCGCGTTGGCCGTTATGGACGGTGAGTTGGCCGATGTGGACGGTGAGTTGGCCGGAATGGGCGTACCAGTTCGGCCAAATCGGCGTACGACAACGGCCAACACGGCGTCGGGGCTGCGGGTCACGCCGGGGTGGCCGCCACCGCGGCCGGTTCCAGGCAGTAGACCTGGTAGGCGGCCTTGATCACCGGCTGGGCCACGTTGCGCACCCGCACCCCGCCCGGCGTGCTGCCGTGCTCGGTGCCGAAGTGGGCGTGCCCGTGCACGGCCAGGTCGGTGTTCGCGCCGTCGATGGCCTCGGCCAGCAGGTAGGAACCCAGGAACGGGTAGATCTCCGGCGGCTCGCCCTTGAGGGTGTCGTTCACCGGCGAGTAATGGGTCAACGCGACCTTGATATCGCAGGTCAGGCCGTTGAGCGCGACGGCGAGCCGGTCGGCGACCTCGGTGGTGTGGTTGATGAAGGCCTTCATCTCCCGCTCCCCGAAGGAGCTTCCGCACTTGCCGGCGAAGCCGCCGCCGAAGCCCTTGACCCCGGCCACGCCCAGCGTGCAGTTCCCGACCTTCAACGTCACCGCATCGCCCTCCAGCACGGTGATCCCGCTACCGGTGAGCACTTCGGTGACCTGTTCGGGCACATCGGCGTGGTGGTCGTGGTTGCCCAGCACCGCCAGCACCGGCACCGGCAGGTCCGCGAACTCCTCGGCCACCACCAGCGCCTCGTCCAGGCTGCCGTGTTTGGTCAGATCCCCCGCCAGCAACAGCACATCGGCGCAGTCGCCGAGCTGTTCCAGGGCGGGGCGCAGGCGCCCGGCGGCATCCGGCCCCAGGTGGATGTCGCCGACCGCGGCTATCCGGATCACCGTAGCTCCTCCCGTCCGGTCGGCGCCTCGGCCCGGACCACCTGGGTTTCGTTGTGCACCACCAGTTCCGGCGCCAGCTCGCCGATCACCTCGTCGAGCTTGTCCCGCCGTTCCTCGCTGGCCACCTCACCCGCGAGGAACACGTGCTGGCCGCGCATGGTGACCTTGACCCCCTGCTCGGCGGTGCGAGGGTCCTCCACCAGCGCGCGGCGCAACCGGCTGACCTCATACTGCGGTGTTCTGGCTTCGTTCACCCTGTCCTCCTCGATGGCCGAGCGCGCCGAGTGCCGGGGCGATCCGCAGTCGCTTGGCCAGCAACAGGAATGCCTCGGCGTACGGCGAGCCGGTGGTGTCGGTGGCGACCCGTTCCCAGTCGACCTGTTCGCGCAGCGCGCGGGCCATCGGCAGCAACTCGGTGAAGTCGCAGCGATGCGGCCCGAGCACCAGCAGCTTGTCGATCACCAGGTCGGTGGCCCTGGCCACCGGCGCGGTGACCGAGCCGACCCGCAGGTCCTCGGCGGCGGCGAGCTGTTCCCTGGTGACCGGCCGGTCGTTGGGCCGGAAGATCAGGTCGATCAGCCGGTCCCCGTCGTAGGCCTTGAGCAGCCAGTCCTCCGGCGGCTGCGTGCCGCGCATCCCGTTGTCCATCAGGGCCTGCACCGCGCGGCGGGCGTCCTCGGCGGTGACCAGCAGGTCGATATCGTGATCGGAGGCCGCCCCGCCCCTGGCGTAGACCGCGGCGCCGCCGGTGACGGCGAAGGGGATGTCCTTGGCGCGCAACGTGGTCACCACTTTGACCAGGGTGCGCAGCAAGGCCTCCGGGTCGGCGGTGGGCGGCTCCTCCGGCGGGTCTTCCTGGGGTAACGGCGGCAGTTCCGCGCTCATCGCTGCTCGATCCGCAGCGCGAGCTGTTCCGGCGCACCGGATTCCACCTGCCGCTGCGCATCCGGGTCGGGTTCGCCGAGATCGGGATCACCGGCCGGGGGCGCGGTGTCGATGGTCTCGTCGAGTTCCTCATCCGGCGTGTCGGCCAGCGGCCGCCCTGGCACTTCCGGGGCCTGGTCCGGAACCTCCTCGGCCAGCCGGTCGGCCAGGGGTTCGCCGTCGGCCATCTCGCGGGCGGTGGTGCCGAACCGGTCCGCCTCGGCCCAATCCTCCGGCGGTTCCACGCCTTCTTCCAGTGGGTCCACGCCGATGCGGTCCTCGTCGAGGTTCTCCGCGGTGGTGTCACTACGCTGGTCCTCGGGGCTGTACTCGTGTGCCGTCATGACTTTCGCTCCTCTCAGGCCAGTGTGGTCGCGGTGCCGCGGGCCGCCGGCAGCACGTGCTCGGCCCAGTTGCGGAAGAACTCCTCCTGGCCGGGACCGATCTGCTGCACGTAGACCTCGTCGAATCCGGCGTCCACATAGGACCGCAGGGTGCTCAGGTGTTCCTCCGCGTCGGGTCCGCAGGGCACCGCCTGCCTGCTCATCTCCGGGGTGACCAGGCTGGCCGCCTGCTCGAAGTGCCGAGGGGCAGGCAGCACCTGGGCCAATTCACCGGGCAGGGACTCGTTGGGCCACAACCGGTGCACCGTCTGCACCGCCTTCTCCTCGGTCTCCGCCCAGCACACCTTGAACCCGCCCTGGGTCGGTTTCCCGGCCCCGCCGTGCTCGCGGAAGACCTCGATCGTCTCCGCGTCGGGTTTGGTGCTCATGAATCCGTCCGCGATCCGCCCGGCCAGCCTGGCCGCCTTGGGGCCGAAGGCGGAGAAGTAGATGGGCACCGGGTCCTCGGGCAGGGTGTAGATGCGGGCGTTCTGCACGGTGTAGAACTCGCCCTCGTGGTCGATCTGCTTGCCGGTGTGCAGGGCGCGGATGACCTCCACCGCCTCCTCCAGCATGCGCAGCCGCACGTCAGCGGCGGGCCAGGGATCGCCGAGGATGTGCTCGTTGAGCGCCTCACCGCTGCCCACGCCCAGGGTGAACCGGCCCTCGCACTGCACCGCGGCGGTGGCCGCGGCCTGGGCGATCACCGCCGGGTGGGTGCGCACGGTCGGGCAGGTCACCGCGGTGGTGATCGGCAGCCGGGTGGCCTCCGAGAGCGCCCCGATCACCGACCAGACGAACGGGCTCTGCCCCTGCTCGTCGTTCCACGGGTGGAAATGGTCGGAGATCCACAGCCGCTCGAACCCGGCCTGTTCGGCCAGCCGGGCCTGACGCACCAGCTCCCGGGGGCCGTGCTCCTCGCAGGACAGGAAGTAACCGATGCTGACCATGCCGCCCGGTTACCCACCGCCGCCCGGCTCACACACCCCGCCACGACCGGGCGAAACCGGTGTACACAAGCGCCTGTCTGGGTAAACCCGCGGGTATGAGAGCGATGTGGCGGGGTGCGATCTCCTTCGGGCTGGTCACCATCGCGGTGAAGCTGTACGCGGCCACCGAGGAGCACGATTTCCGGTTCCACCAGGTGCACCGCGAGGACGGCGGCCGCATCCGGTACAAGCGGGTCTGCTCGGCCTGCGGCAAGGAGATCGACTACGCCGACATCGACCGCGGCTACGAACTGGAAGACGGCCGCCTGGTCACGCTGAGCAAACAGGACTTCGAGTCGCTGCCCATCACCACCGACCGGGCCATCGAGGTGCTGGAATTCGTCTCCGCCGAGCAGATCGACCCGATCTTCTTCCAGAAGAGCTACTACCTGGAACCGGACAAGGCCGCGGTCCGCCCCTACGTGCTGCTGCGCACCGCACTGGAGCAGGCAGGCCGGCTCGCGGTCGTCAAGATCACCCTGCGGCAGCGGGAAACCCTGGCCATGCTGCGCGCCCGCGAGGACGTCCTGGTGCTGCACACCATGATGTGGCCGGATGAGGTCCGGGTGCCGGAATTCCCGTTCCTGCACGAGGACACCGAGGTGCGGCGCCAGGAACTGCAGATGGCGGGCTCGCTGGTGGAGAGCATGTCCGGGGACTTCCACCCCGAGGAGTTCACCGACGACTACCGGGTGGCGCTGCAGGAGCTGATCGAGGCCCGCGCCGAGGGCGCCACACCGCCGCGGGCGGGCAAGCCGGACAAGCAGGCCGAGGTCGTGGACCTGATGAGCGCCCTGCAACGCAGCGTGGAAGCCGCGGGCGGCAAACGCAAGACCACCAGCCGCGCCAAGCCCGCCGCCAAGAAGACCACCCGGACCCGCACCACCACGAAGTCCAGCAGCGCCACGAAGTCCGGCAGCGCGAGCAGCACCAAGTCCACCGCCGCGAAACCACGCAGCCCCAAGCGATCCGCCTAGCCGATGGGCGACCTCACCGAGTACCGGCGCAAACGGGACGCCACCCGCACCCCCGAACCGGTGCCCGGACCCGGTCCACTGCCCAGCGGGCACGACGACACCTTCGTCATCCAGGAACACCACGCCAGCCGCCTGCACTGGGACATCCGGCTGGAACGCGGCGGGGTCCTGGTGTCCTGGGCGGTGCCCAAGGGCCTGCCTGCCGAACCCGGCGTGCCCCGCCTGGCCATCCGCACCGAGGACCACCCACTGGCCTACGCCACCTTCGCCGGGCGGATCCCGCGCGGCGAGTACGGCGCGGGCACCATGACCATCTGGGACACCGGCCACTACGAAACCCTCCAGTGGACCAGGTCCCGGGTCGAGATCGTGCTGCACGGCGACCGGGCCGACGGCCGATTCCTGTTCTCCCGCAAGGGCGAGAACTGGGTGCTGCACCGCCTGGACGGCCCGGCCGACCCCACCTGGACCCCGCTGCCCGAGGCGGTCGCACCCATGCTGGCCACCCCCGGCACCCTGCCGCCCACCGAAGAGGACGAGCAGTGGTCCTATGAGTTCAAATGGGACGGGGTGCGCGCGATCGCCCGGGTGGAAGGCGGTCGCCTCAGCCTGTTCTCCCGCAACGGCGGCGAGATCACCGCGGTCTACCCGGAGATCCGGGGCCTCGGCGAGCAACTCGGCAGCACCCAGGCCCTCCTGGACGGCGAACTGGTCGCCTTCCAGGACGGCAAACCCAGCTTCGCCGCCCTGCAACGCCGCATGCACGTCCGCGAGGCCACCGCGATCCGCCGCCTCACCGAGTCCCAGCCAGTGCACTACCTGGTCTTCGACCTGCTGCACCTGGACGGAGGGTCCACAATGGACCTACGGTACGCCGAACGCCGCCGCCTGCTCGACGAACTCGCCCTCTCCGGCCCCCGCTGGCTGACCCCGCCGGCCTACCCCGGCGCCGGTGCCGCGGTGCTGCGCGCCGCCCAGGACGCCGGCCTGGAAGGCGTGGTGGCCAAACGACTCTCCGCCCGCTACCACCCCGGCCGCCGCAGCCCGGGCTGGGTGAAGGTGACCGACCTGCGCAACCAGGAGGTGGTCGTCGGCGGCTGGCGCACCGGCCACGGCCGCCGCGAAGGCCTGGTCGGCTCGCTCATGCTCGGCGTGCCCACCGGCACCGGGCTGCGCTACATCGGCCAGGTCGGCACCGGCTTCACCCAGGAGATGCTGCAACTGCTCACCCGCCAGCTCACCGCACTGGCCAGCGACAACTCCCCGTTCACCGGCGCCATCCCGGCCGACCGCTCCCGCGCCACGCACTGGGTCACCCCGTCCGTGGTGGGCGAGGTGACCTTCCGCGAGTGGACCAGGGACGGCCGGTTGCGCACCCCGTCCTGGCGCGGCCTGCGCCCGGATCGCGACCCGGCCGACATCGCCGCACCGGACCCACTGGACTAGGATTGACCTGCGGAAAGGGGGATCCGGATGGACCGGGACATGCGCGATGTGGACGATGTGCTGCGACTGCTGGACGGCCTGTTCACCCGCGAGGCCGACCGCTGGACCAGCGACGCCGGCTCGGCCTGGTGGGACGGCTTCTACGCCGACCGGGACAAGCCGGTGCCGTTCTTCGCGGCCACACCGGATGAGAACCTGGTCTCCTACCTCGACCGCGGGCTGATCACCCCCGGCCGGGCCCTGGACCTGGGCTGCGGACCGGGCCGCAACGCCGTGCACCTGGCCGCCGCGGGCTTCACCGTGGACGCCATCGACCTCTCCCGCACTGCCCTGGACTGGGCCCGCGACCGGGCCCGCGCAGCCGAGGTCGAGATCGACTTCCGCTGCGGGGACGCCTTCTCCGCCGACCTGACCGGCCCCTACGAGCTGATCTACGACTCCGGCTGCCTGCACCACCTGCCACCGCACCGCCGGATCAGCTACCTCGCCCTGCTCGACCGGCTACTGGCCCCCGGCGGACACTTCGCGCTGACCTGTTTCGCTTCCGGCGCGATGGGTTCGGAGCTGTCCGACACCGAGCTGTACCACCAGGGCGGCCTCGGCGGCGGACTCGCCTTCACCCCGGAGTCCCTGCGCTGGATCTTCGCCGATCTCACCGAGGTCGAACTGCGCCGCATGCACGAGGAACCCGCCGACTCCCCCCGTTTCGGCGAATCCTTCCTGTGGACCGCACTGTTCCGCCGACCCACTACAGTCAATCCGCGTGACGCACAGTAATGACAACGCGGGCTCGGTCGGCGGCCACCTGATCCAGGCCGCCTCGATCACCGGCGACATCCACCTGGGCGCCACCCCACCGCCGATCCCCCGCCAACTCCCACCCGCGCCCACCGCCTTCGTCGGCCGCGCCCCGGAACTCTCCGCCCTCACCAACGCCTTGGGCGGCAACGCGACCGTGGCCATCACCGCACTGGCCGGAACCGGCGGCATCGGCAAAACCGCACTCGCCCTGCACTGGGCACACCAGCGGATCACGGACTTCCCGGACGGGCAGCTCTTCGTCGACCTGCGCGGCTTCAGCCCCGACAGCGAACCCCTCACCCCCGCCACCGCGGTCCGCGGTTTCCTGGACGCCCTCGGCCAGGACCCGGCCCACCAACCGGCCGACCCGTTCGCGCACTACCGCAGCCTGGTCGCGGGCAAACGCCTGCTGATCATCCTGGACAACGCCGTGGACACCGCCCAGGTCCTCCCGCTGCTCCCGGGCAGCCCGACCTGCACCGTCCTGGTCACCAGCCGCAACCACCTGCCCGGCCTGATCGGCGCACACGGCGCCCAGCACGTCGCCCTGGACGTGCTGCCCCGGCCGGACGCGCACGAACTGCTCGCCACCAGACTTGGCCCCGCCGACCCAGCCGACCTACGCGAACTCGGCGAACTCTGCGGCGGACTGCCCCTGGCCCTCAACATCGTCGCCGGACGCGCCCGCACCCAACCCCACCTGCCGCTGTCCGAGGTCATCGCCGAACTCCGCGACACCGGCCTGGACGAAGACGACCCGACCGCCAGCGTCACCGCCGTGCTGTCCTGGTCCCACCGCGCACTGGGCACCGAAGCGGCCCGCGTCTTCGGCCTGCTCGGCATCGCCCCCGGCCCCGACATCAGCCTGTCCGCCGCCACCGCCCTGACCGGTTCCCCCGACACCCGCCGCACCCTGCGCACCCTGGAACAGGCATCCCTGGTGCACCGGGACGCCAACAACCGCTGGCGCATGCACGACCTGGTCCGCAACTTCGCCACCACCGTGGCCACCGACCGGGACCTGGGCGGCCTCACCGACTTCTACCTGCACACCGCCCTGGCCGCCCACCACCACCTCGACCAGCTGCACCAGCTCCCCCTGCCACCCGGCCCACCCCGCACCCCACCACTGGAACTCCCCGACGAACAAGCGGCCCTGGCCTGGTTCGACGCCGAACACGAAGCCCTGTTCGCCACCCTGCGACTCGACGACAACCCGCTGCTGACCTGGCAACTCGCCTGGGCCCTGACCACCTACCAGCAACGCCGCGGCCACCAGGCCCTCCACCTCATGACCTGGGGCCTTGGCCTGGTCGCCGCCGACTACCTCGATCACCCTGAAGCCCGCTACACCGCACTCCGGCTGCTCGGCCGCGCCAGCCTGCGCCTCGGCCACCCCCAGCAAGCACTCGACTGCCTGCGCCGCGCGGTCGAGCTGGCCACCGAATCCGGCGACCTGGCTGGGCAGGCGCACGCCCAGCGCGCGCTCGCCCTCGCCTGGCAGGCCCTCGGTGATCACCAGCAGGCCCTGGAGGCCGCCACTTACGCCCTGGACGCCTTCGAGCAGCTCGGCGCGCCGGAGTGGCGGGCAAAGGCACTCAAGGGCTACGGCTGGCACCTGGTCAACCTCGGCCTGGAACTCAAGGCCGTCGACTACTTCACCACCGCCCTGGAACTCTCCCGCGTCCACCACTACCGGGACGGCGAAGCAGGCGCCCTGCACAGCCTCGGCAGCATCGCGCTCAGACTGGGCCGCCACCACGACGCCATCGACTACCTGCACCAGGCCCTGACCCAGTACCGGGAACTCGGCGACGCCTACGAACAGGCCGACATCCTGCGCCGCCTCGGCAGTGCGCACACCGCCCTCGGCCAAACCGAGCAGGCGGCCACCGCCTGGCGCGAATCCCTTGTCCTGCACCGGGCCCAGCACCGGCACAATCAGGTCGCCTGGCTACTTGCCCGCCTCGGCGAAGGCTGAGGCCAGCCGCCGCGCACCCGCCCCGGACAAACCAGCCAGCCCCGCAGCCCGCCCGGTCGCCAGCAACAACAACTCCCCCACCGGCCCGCGCACCTCATCTGGGCCCTCCCCCGAGGTCCACTCGGCGTCCGTGGCCACCAGGCGCATCCCGCGGAACCGCTTGCGCGCACCGTAAAACGCGCTCTTCAGGACGTGTTCCAGGGCCGCGACCGTCGGCTCCACCGGCAGCACCCGCACCCGACCCAGCGGCCGCGCGATGTCCTGGGTGTGCACCAGCGCATCCGTCAACGGATCCAGCAGCCCCGAACCGGGGGTGCGCTTGGCCGACCCCGCGTGCTCCCGCACCTGCGCGATCAACTCCGCCGGACTGAACCGCGCCGCCCGCTCGATCGCCAGGGTCGCCTCCATCCGGTCGAAGCTGCCCCGCGCCCGGATCGCGGCCTTGGCCAGACCGCCGAAGGTCATCCGGGTGGAGATCGTCATGTGCGCGGCCACCTCGTAGACCGTCCACTCCGGACAGAGCGACCGGGCCTGCCACTCCGATTCGGGCAGGCTCTCCAGGAAATCGGCCAGGTGCAGGCGCTGCTGAGTGGTCCAGTCCAGAATCCGGTCACGGTCCATGGTCGTTCCCCTCCAGGGCGACAAGTCGGTCGCGCAGGTGCGCGCGTTCAGGTTCGGTGCCCGCCAGCTCCAGGGCTTCCCGGTACGCGGTGGCGGCCTCTTCGTCGCGGCCCAGGCGTTCCAGCAGGTCCGCGCGGGCCAGCGGGTACAGGTGGTAGCCGCGGAGTTTCGGCTCCCCGGCGAGTTCATCGAGCAGGGCCAGACCGGCGGCGGGGCCGTCCCGCATGGCCACCGCGGCCGCCCGGTTCAACGCCACCACCGGCGACGGCATGATCGTCAGCAGCACGTCGTAGAGGGCCACGATCTGCGGCCAGTCCGTGCTCGCGACATCGGCGGCCTCATCGTGCAGGGCGGCGATCGCGGCCTGCACCCCGTACCGCCCCGGCGGACCACCCGAGAGCGCCGCGACCACCAGCGGCTCACCTTCGGCGATCATCGCCCGGTCCCAGCGCGACCGGTCCTGATCGGCCAGCAACATCAGCTCGCCGTGCCCACCGGTACGCGCCGCCCGGCGGGCGTGGGTCAGCAGCAGCAACGCGAGCAGCCCGGTCACCTCCCGCTCCGCTGGCAGCAGCCGGTGCAGGATCCGCACCAGGCGGATCGCCTCCTCGGCCAGGTCCAGGCGCTGCAACCGCGGCCCGGAACTGGCCGCGTACCCCTCGGTGAAGATCGAGTACAGCACCTGCAGCACCCCGGGCAGCCGTGCGGGCAACTCATCCGCGCCGGGCATCCGGAACGGGATCCGCGCCTCCCGGATCTTCTTCTTCGCCCGCACGATCCGCTGCGCCATCGTCGCCGAGGGCACCAGGTAGGCCCGCGCCACTTCTGGGGTGGTCAGCCCGGCCAGGCAACGCAGCGTCAGCGCGCCACGATCCTCGGCGGGCAGCGCCGGGTGCGCGCAGGTGAAGAACAACTGCAACCGGTCATCCGGCAGCTCCCCACCCACATCGGCGGCCGGAGCCGGATCGGACCGGTCCGCCTCCACCTGCAGGATGGCCAGCCGGGCCGCATACGCCTGGTCCCGCCGCAGCCGGTCCACCGCCTTGCGCCGGGCCGTGGTCAGCAACCACGCCCCCGGCTTGTTCGGCACCCCGTCCACGGGCCAGTGCGTCAGCGCCGCCTCGATCGCCTCCGCGGCGACCTCCTCGGCCAGGTCCAGATCACCGAAACGGCGCACCAGCGAGGCCAGCAGCCTGCCGTGCTCCTCCCGGAAGATCGACTCGACCGAGGAGGACGCCTGCTCGCTCATGACGATCAGTTCCCGAAGTCCGCGACCGGCCGCACCACGACCGCCCCACCACCCCAGGACCCAGGGCAGCGCGCCGCCCACTTCAGCGCCTCGTCCAGATCGGGCACGTCGATGATGTCGTAGCCGCCGAGCACCTCCCGGGTCTCGGCGAACGGACCGTCGGTGACCGTCCGCTCCCCCGACCCGCTGACCTGCACCGTCGTCGCCGTCACCAGGTCGGCCAGGGCGTGCCCGCTGACCCACACCCCCGCGTCCTTCAGCTCCTTTTCATAGGCCACCCAGTCCTCGAACGTGCAGCCGTTGTCCGCGTCCTTGTCCGCGGCCATGATCATCAGCATGTACTTCACAGTGGTGCTCCCGTCAGTTCTGGTGCTGGCGTACACCATGACGACGAACAGCCCCCGGCGATATCGACACGCCCCAGCGAACTTTTTCCGGTAGCCCCGCGCCAACGGGGTACCCGGGTCGAATGAGCACCGACAACATCGTGGTCGCGGTCGAGGAACGCCAGGTGCGCCTGACCAACCTGGACAAGGTGCTCTACCCGGGCAACCGCACCACCAAATCCGAGGTCATCGACTACTACGCGCACATCGCCCCGGTCCTGCTCCCACACCTCCAGGACCGCCCGGCCACCCTGCGCCGCTTCCCCGACGGCGTCACCGGCGAATCCTTCTACGAAAAAGACGTCTCCCGGCACGCCCCCGACTGGGTACGCACCGCCGAGGTGGCCACCCCGAACAGCAGCCGCGGCCGGGACAGCGTCCACTTCCCGGTGCTCGACGACCTGGCCACCCTGATGTGGGCGGCCAACCTCGCCGCCCTCGAACTGCACGTTCCACAGTGGACAGTCGGCCCCCGCGGCGGCATCCGGCCCCCGGACCGCCTGGTCTTCGACCTCGACCCTGGCCCGCCCGCCGACCTGGTGCTGTGCTGCCGGGTCGCCGAACACCTGCGCGCCGTGCTCGCCGAGGACGACCTCACCGCCTACCCCAAGGTCAGCGGCGGCAAAGGACTCCAGCTCTACGTGCCGGTACGGGTCAACGCCCCCGAACGCACCAGCGCCTACGCCAAGGCCGTGGCCCAGCGACTCGCCGCCCAACTCCCCAACCTGGTCGTGCACCGGATGACCAAGGCCGAACGCACCGGCCGGGTGCTCATCGACTGGAGCCAGAACAACCCGGCCAAAACCACCGTCGCCCCCTACTCGCTGCGCGCCCAGCCGGAACCCACCGTCTCCCAGCCCGTCACCTGGGCCGAGGTCGAGGACTGCACCACACCCGGCCAGCTCCGCTTCACCCCGGCCGACACCCTCGACCGCGTCCAGGACGACGGCGATCTGTGGACCCCCCTGCTCGACCCGCGACGGGCCTGCCCCCTGCCCCGCAGGGCCAGTCCCGCTAGAACACCTCGATGATCCCGGCGATCTGCATCACGATCATCCCCAGCACCAGCAGGGTCAGCACCGAGATCACCGCGATGGTCACCC
This sequence comes from Crossiella sp. CA198, assembly GCF_052078295.1. NCBI lineage: Bacteria > Bacillati > Actinomycetota > Actinomycetes > Pseudonocardiales > Pseudonocardiaceae > Crossiella > Crossiella sp. CA198. The sequence goes on along the minus strand of NZ_JBQJIM010000010.1, from coordinate 163,962 downwards.
CGCCCGCCACCCGCGACGGCGTCGGCTCCCGATGCGACAACCCCGACACCCCACCCTCGGCCGGCGGCGTCTCCCCCGGCGGCACCCCACCGCCGGGTTCCAGGCCGGTGGTGCGCTCGGGCTCGGGATGCGGCGGTCGCTGAGTCATGTCCGAGGGATAACCCGTTTCCGGCCGGACACACCGGGTAGGCCAACCGACATGGGTGACATCTGCGCGCAACGCCTCATCGGCCGCCTCGCCGACTGGGGCGTGGACACCGTGTTCGGCCTGCCAGGCGACGGCATCAACGGCCTGATGGAGGGACTGCGCAGACACCGCGACCGGGTGCGCTTCGTCCTCGTCCAGCACGAGGAGTCCGCCGCGTTCATGGCCACCGCCTACGCCAAGGCCACCGGCGGACTCGGCGTCTGCCTGGCCACCTCCGGCCCCGGCGGCATCCACCTGCTCAACGGCCTCTACGACGCCAAACTGGACCACGCCCCGGTACTGGCCATCACCGGCGCACAGGAGACCGGCCTGCTCGGCTCCGGCTACCAGCAGGAAGTCGACCTCACCGCGCTCTACGCCGACCTCGCCGAGTACAACCTGCTCATCACCAACCCACAACAGGTCCCCGGCGTCGTCGACGGCGCCGTCCGCACCGCACTGGCCCGCCGCGGCGTGGCCCACCTGTGCCTGCCCAACGACGTGCAGATCGCCCCCGCCGACGCCGACCCCTACGGCCACGGCGCCCCCGGCATCCCGCACCACGGCGCGCCGATCTTCCCCATCCACCGCCCCGTCCCCGGCACCGCGGAACTCCAGAGCGCCGCCGACCTGCTCAACGCGGGCACCCGCCCGGCCATCCTGGTCGGCGCAGGCGCGCTCGGCGCGGGCCCCGAGGTCGCCCAGGTCGCCGACGCCCTCGGCGCGCCGGTGCTCAAAACCCTGCCCGGCAAGGCGGTCCTGCCCGACGACTCGCCCTACACCGTCGGCGGCCTCGGCCTGCTCGGCACCGCCCCCAGCGCCGAACTCGTCGACGACATCGACACCCTGCTCATGGTCGGCACCAACTTCCCCTACACCCGCCACCTGCCCGACCCCGGCAAGGTCCGGGTCGCCCAGATCGACACCTTCCCCGAACGCATCGGCGTCCGCCTGCCCGTCACCGCCCCGGTCGTCGGCGACGCCCGCGAATCACTCCGCAGGCTGATCCCGTTGCTGGCGCGAAAGGAACACGACCACCTCGGCCGCTATCAGTCCAAAATGGACAGCTGGCGACGCGAGCTGGCCGCGATGGAGAACCCGGACCGCGCCCCCATCGCCCCCCAGTACCTGGCCCACCTGCTGGACACCCTCGCCACCGACGACGCCATCCTCACCTGCGACTCCGGCACGGTGACCACCTGGGCCGCCCGGCACTGGACCATCCGCGGCACCCGCGAGTTCTACCTCTCCGCGACCCTGGCCACCATGGCCTGTGGCCTGCCCTACGCCCTGGCCGTGCAACACGCCCACCCGGACCGGCAGGTCATCGCCTTCATCGGCGACGGCGGCTTCGCCATGCTGATGGGCGAGTTCCTCACCGCCGTCCGGCTGAACCTGCCGATCAAGGTCATCATCAACAACAACGGCTCCCTCGGCCAGATCCTGTGGGAGCAGATGGTGCTGGGCTACCCCGAACACGGCGTCCGTTTCGGCGAGCCCCGCTCCGACTTCAGCGGCTGGGCACGCTCCTGCGGCGCCTACGGCGCGAAGATCACCGCACCCGAGGTGCTGCCCGACGCGGTGCGCGCGGCCCTGGCCCACGACGGCCCTGCCCTGCTCGACGTCGACGTCAACCCGGACGAGCCACCGATGCCCGGCAAGGTCAGCTACGACCAGGCGACCAAGTTCGCCACCGCCTTCCTCAAGGGCCAGCCCCGCGCCAAGCAGATCGCCACCACCCTGTTCAAGGACCGCATCCAGAAGTTCTGACCACCCGCGCCACCGCACCCGGTTGACATGCAGCCGGTTGGCTGCCTATCGTTCAGGCAGCCAACCGGCTGCATGTACGAGAGGATCCGATGGACGAGGTGTTCAAAGCACTGGCCGATCCCAGTCGCCGCCGCTTGCTGGACAGCCTGAACAGCCGGAACGGGCAGACCCTGCGGGAGCTGTGCGCCGGACTGGACATGGCCCGCCAGTCGGTCAGCAAACACCTCACGGTGCTGGAACACGCCGAGTTGATCACCACCACCTGGCGCGGCAGGGAGAAGCTGCACCACCTCAACGCCGCCCCGATCAACGCCATCGCCGACCGCTGGATCACCCACTACCACCGCCCCCGCGCCCAGGCCCTAGCTGACCTGAAAACCGCATTGGAGCAAGGACCCATGGACCCCTTCGTCTACACCACTTACATCCGCACCACCCCCGAGCAGCTGTGGGCGGCCCTGACCACCCCGTCCTTCACCCAGCGGTACTGGGGCGCCACCCTGGAATCCGACTGGCGCCCCGGCTCCACCATCACCTGGACCCAGGGCGAGTGGTCGCACACCGACCCGGAACAGGTGGTCCTGGAGGCCGACCCGCACCGCAGGCTGTCCTACACCTGGCACACCTTCACCCCGGACTTCGCACCCAGCGTCGGCCTGGACCCGGAACTGGGCGCGAAGCTGGCGGCGGAACCGCGGTCGAAGGCGAGCTTCGACATCGAGGCACTGGGCGAGCTGGTGAAGCTGACGGTGACCCATGACGGGTTCGCGCCGGACTCGGTGCTGCGCGGCATGATCAGCGAGGGCTGGGCGCACATCATCGCCAACCTAAAGACGCTGCTGGAGACGGGTTCGGTGTTGCCGGAGCCTGCGCCACAGAACGCCTGACCCAGCCCGGCCAGGGCACCGCCGCCACGCACGCGAGGCCCTGGCCCGCTTGACCCTTCTCCGGCAGGTTTAGCTTTTTTGCGCTTGACCGGATTAATTTCACTCGACACTGACATTATCGACTCAATCATGATTTTGGGCGGATCTGTTCGCGCCGATGCCCGAGGGTTGGGGCTACCGCCCGCCGCGCCACCCGGCCCCAGCGCGACTCCTCGCCCGGCCCACGGCCAACTCGGCGCCACCTCTGGCCTGCCGCGCGACCGCAACCGCGGACGCCACCCGGCCCATCACGGAGACTCAGCGCCACCTCTCCCCGCCGCACGACCGCAACCCCGGACGCCACCGCAGCGCCCACTCCCCGCACCGCCCTTTCTGTGCCGCCCCTTCTGTGCGGTCCTCTCCCTGCCAGGGTTGCGTTCGTCGTCCCACCCGTCCAGATTCACTCGTCACTGAAACCATCATCACCATCAACCGCTGAGTTTGATCCCCACCCCACCTGTGCCTACGATGCGGTCGCCTTGTCGACGGCAACGGGAATCCGACACCTTCGGAGCGGTCGCGCCACTGTGAAGCCAGACCCCGTGCCGTCCACACCGCCACCTAGCGGGCCGCGTCAGCCCGGGGAGGTTTCCCGCCGTGCGTCGTTCCCTGACCGGCCTGGTTCTGCTCGCGCTGACGGCGTTGCTGCTGGTCGCGACCGCCTTCTCCGCCTCCGTCGGTGCTGAGCAACTCCCCATCGGCGCGGTACTCGACGTGCTCGGCGCGCGGCTCACCGGCTCCCCCGGCGCCGATCTCACCTTCGACACCATCGTCTGGAACCTGCGCGTCCCCCGCGGTCTGCTCGCCCTGATCGTCGGCGCCGGACTGGCCATCGCGGGCGCGGCGATCCAGACCCTGGTGCGCAATCCGCTCGCCGACCCCTATCTGCTCGGCGTCTCCTCCGGCGCGGGTGTCGGGGCGACCGCGGTGATCACCTCCGGGTTGTTCGCCGGGGCCGGGGTGTGGGCGTTGTCCGCCGGCGCACTGGCCGGCGCGCTCGGGGCGGCGGCGCTCGTGTTCGCGATCGCGGCGGCCCAGGGCGGATTGACCCCATTGCGGTTGGTGCTCACCGGAACCGTGCTGGGCTCGGCGTTCTCGGCCATCGCCAGCTATCTCGTGTTCCGCAGTGCGCAGCCTGGAGCGGCCGAATCCGTGCTGTTCTGGCTGCTGGGCAGCCTGGCGGGCGCGGACTGGGACCGCCTCGGACTGCCCCTGGCGGTGGTCCTGGTGCTGGGTCTGTCGCTGCTGGCCGGGAGCGGCTGGCTGGACGCCCTCGCCATGGGACCGGACACCGCGGCGGCACTGGGCGTGCCGGTGCGGGTGTTGCGGAACTCGTTGTTCGTGGGCCTGGCCGTACTCGTCGGAGTGCTGGTGGCGATCTCCGGCGGGATCGGGTTCGTGGGACTGGTGATTCCGCACATCGCGCGACTGCTGGTCGGGGCCCGGCACCGGGCGATGCTGCCGGTGGCGGCGCTGACGGGGGCGTTGTTCCTGCTGTGCGTGGACATGGCGGCGCGAGTGCTGGTCCGGCCGGTGGAGGTGCCGTTGAGCGTGGTCACCGGGCTGATCGGCGCGCCGGTGTTCCTGCTGCTGCTCGGGCGGCGGCGGTACCGGTTCGGGAGCGACGGATGAGGCTGCGGGCGACGGGGCTGGACTGCGCGATCGGCGGGCGGACCATCCTGCGCGGGGTCGATCTCGCCGTCGAACCCGGTGAGGTGCTGGGCTTTGTCGGGCCCAACGGCAGCGGCAAATCCACCCTGCTGCGGGTGCTGGCCGGGATCCGGCCGGCCGCGGCCGGGCAGATCCTCCTGGACGGCCAGCCACTGGCGGGGTTCTCGGCACGACAACGGGCGCGGCGGATCGCCATGGTGGGTCAGGAAGAGGAACTGCCAGCCGACCTGCTCGTCGGCGAACTCGTCGCGCTCGGGCTCATCCCACACCGCGCGCCCTGGGCAGGCGGCGACCGGCGGGAACGCGAGGCAGTCCACACAGCACTGTCTACAGTGGACCTCGCGGACGCGGTGGACCGGCCGGTGGAGCAGCTTTCCGGCGGTGAACGGCGCCGGGTTCTGCTCGCCCGCGGACTCGCCCAGGACGCGCCGCTGCTGGTGCTGGACGAACCCACCAACCACCTCGACATCCGGCACCAGCTGCACCTCCTGGACCTGGTCCGCGGGCTGGACCGGACCGTGCTGCTGGCCCTGCACGACCTCAACCTGGCCGCCGACGTCTGCGACCGCGTGGTCGTCCTGCACGACGGCCAAGCCCGCCCGGCCGCCGCACCGGCCGAAGCCCTGACTCCGCGACTGGTGCACGAGGTCTTCGGGGTCCGGGCCACCCGGATCACCCACCCGGACACCGGGCGGCCGCACCTGCTGTTCACCCCCACCCTGGAGCGTCCATGAGCCGTCCCGTCCCCCTGCTGATCGGCGCCATCGCGCTGCTCGCCCTGCCCGCCTGCGGCAGCGGCCCGGCCGCGCAGTCCGCCGCGGGCACCGTCACGATCACCAACTGCGGCACCCCGGTCAGCTTCCCCGTGCCGGCCAAGCGGCTGTTCGTCAACGACGGCAACCTGATCGCGATGACCCTCGCCCTCGGCGCGCAGGAGCAGATCGCGGCGGTCTCCAGCGTGCAGCGGGACGCCCCCACCCTCACCCGGCACTACGGCGCGGTGGTGGACAAGCTCAACTCGGTCTCCCCCGAGTACCCGGCCAGGGAAACCGTGCTCGCCCAGCGTCCGGACGTGATGGTGGCGGGCTGGAGTTACGGCTACGCCGAGGAGAAGCAGCTCACCCCGGCCACTCTGCGTCAGCAGAACGTGGCCGCCTATGTGCTCACCGAGAGCTGCCGCCAGAGCGACGGCAAGGCCGCCCGCGGGGTGGTCGAGCCCTGGCAGGCCCTGCGCGAGGACCTGGCCAACCTGGGCAAGATCACCGGGCGCACGACAGCGGCGGAGAAGGTCACCGCCGATCTGGACGCGCGGCTCAAAACCCTGCGCGAGGCGCCCACACCAGCCAAGGCGCCCACTGTGTTCCTCTTCGACAGCGGCACCGACAGCGTGTACTCCAGCGGCCGCTTCGGCGCGCCCGAGGCGATCATCAGCGACGCCGGGGCCCGCAACGCGCTCTCCGATGTGGACGACACCTGGACCAAGGTCTCCTGGGAACGGGTCGCCGCGGCCAGGCCGGACGCGTTCCTGTTCGTGGACTACCCGCCGCAGAGTTACGCGGACAAGGTCGCGCTGCTCAAGGCCCGAGCCGGGATCAACGAGCTGCCCGCGGTCAAGGAGAACCGGTTCCTCAACCTGCCCTACGCGCTGTGGACCTCCGGGCCGCTCAACATCGACGCCGCCGAACAGGTCCGCAAGGCCCTGGAAGGCTGGCAGCTGGTGCCCGCCTCCGGTGTCACCCCGAAGTTTGACGACCGGCCAGGCAACTGAGCACATCCGCCGATCCGATGGCACGATGGCGGCATGAGCTTCCTGGACAAGGCGAAAGAGCTGGCTGAGCAGGCCAAGGAGAAGGCGGCCGAGTTCGCGCAGAGCCCCGCGGGGGACAAGGCGCGCGAACTCGCCGCCAAGGGCGTGGACGCCGCGGCCAGCGGGATCGACAAGGTCACCGGTGGCAAGTACACCGACAAGATCGAGAATGTCAGCACCAAGGTCGAGGGTTTTCTGGACAAGGACGGCAAGCCGGAGGGTGACGCCAAACCCTGACCCGGCAGACTGACCGGATGCTGCGGACCGATCACGGGCTCGTCCACTCCCCGACCGACCTGGTCGACCTCATGGAGTGCGGGCACCGCAGCCTGCTCAACCAGGCCCTCGCGCTCGGCCTGCCCGGCGCGCCCGCGCCCGAACGCGGTTCCGAGGCCCTGGTCGCCAAACACGGCCTCGCGCACGAGCAGGCCGTGCTGGCCCGGCTCCGGCAACGGTACGGGGCCGGGGTGGTCGAGATCGACACCCCGGCCCCGACACCGGACGCGCTGACCGCGGCCGCCGAACGCACCCGGCAGGCCCTGGCCGCCGGGGCTCCGGTGATCTACCAGGGTGTGTTCTACGACGGCGAGTTCTCCGGCCGCGCCGACTTCCTCATCGCCACCGATGACGGCGCCTACGAACCACATGACGCCAAACTCGCCCGGCACGCCCGCCCGTCCGCGGTGCTCCAGCTCACCGCCTACGCGCACGCGCTCACCCAGACCGGGTTCACCGCAGGCCCGCTGATGCACCTGCTGCTCGGCGACGGCAGCGCGCATTCCTTGCGGGTACAGGAATTCCTGCCGCTGCTGGCCCACCTCCGGGACCGCCTGCGCACCCGGCTCGGCCAGCCCGCCACGCTGCCCGAGCGGCTGTGGGACGACGAACGCCCGGCCTGCGCGACCTGCCGCTTCGCCCAGCACTGCGCCCAGGGCCGCTCAGCCGCCAGGGACCTGTCCCTGGTCGCGGGCCTGCGCACGGACCAGCGGCGCAAACTCGCCGCCGCCGGGATCGGCACCATCGAAGCCCTCGCCGCGGCCACCGAGAACGAACGCCCGCCCACCCTGTCGGCGGCCACCTTCACCGGATTGCGCGCCCAGGCCACCCTCCAGGTGCAACAGGACCTCACCCGCACCCCGGAGGACCCGATCGGCAAGGTCTCCTACGAGATCGTGGCCCCGGACGAACTGGCCGGGCTGCCGCAACCCAGTCCGGGCGACGTGTTCTTCGACATGGAGGGCGATCCGTTCGCACTGGACTCCGACGGCCTGGAGTACCTCTTCGGCGCGATCACCCTCACCCCCGGCGGCCTGGAGCACTTCACCCCGTTCTGGGCACACAGCCGGGTACAGGAGAAACGCGCGTTCGAGTCCTTTGTGGACTTCGTGACCGAACGCCTTGCCGAGCACCCGGATCTGCACGTCTACCACTACGCGCCCTATGAGACGAACGCGCTGAAGAAACTGGCCGCGTTGCACGGCACCCGGGAGGAGGAGGTCGACACCCTGCTGCGCGGCGGGGTGCTGGTCGACCTGTACACCGTGGTGCGCAAGGGACTCCGGGTGTCCCAGCGATCCTACTCGATCAAGTACCTGGAACCGTTGTACATGCCCGAATCCCGGGCCGGGGACGTGCAGAACGCGGTGTCCAGCATCGAGGCCTACGAGGACTACCTCACCCTGACCGAGGTCGGCGACACCGACCGCGCGGCCGCGGTGCTGCGCGGCATCGCCGACTACAACGAGTACGACTGCGTGTCCACCAACCGCCTTTACCGCTTCCTCCTGGAGATCCGCGCCGAAGCCGGGATCGAGCCAGCGCCGCCGATCGATCCGTCCACTTTGGACGCTGCCATCGAGTCCGCCGCCGATGAACTGGCCGCGCAACGCCGTGCCGAACGCGCCGCCAAGCTCGCCGCCCTGGTCGACCCGCTGCTGGCGGAACTCCCGGAGAACCCGGCCGCCTTCACCCCCGACCACCGCACCCGGTCCCTGCTGGCCGCCTCGGTCGGCTACCACCGGCGGGAGACCAACCCGGCGTGGTGGGAGTTCTTCCGCCAGGTCGCCGCGCCACTCACGGATCTGGAGTCCGACAACACCTGCGCCGTCCCGGTGTCAGTGTCCACACAGGACTGGACCGCGCCGTCGGGCCGGGTGCGCAACGCCAAACGCGAGGTTCGCCTGGCCTGCGACCCGGACCGGCCACACCCCTTCGCCCCCGGCGACACCGTGCGCCTGCTCTACCCCGGCCACCGCACCAGGGACGCCCTGGTCGTCGACGCCGGAGCCGACGGCCTGACCGTGCAGGAAAGCGCCAAACCCGCCGAACTCGACGGGTTCGACGGCCGCCCCGCCGCGGTGCTGCCCGGCAGTCCGGTGCGCCCCAGCCCCAAGGACGAGGCCGTGGCCGACCTGGCCCGGATCACCGTGGACACCCTGCCGGTGCTGCCCGCCCACCCCGGCCTGGACCTGCTGCGCCGCCGCCCCCGCCTGTGCGGCAACCGGGATCTCCCTTCCCCCAACGATTTCGACGGCGACCTGGTGGCCACGGTGATCGCCGCTGTGGACGCCCTGGACGGCTCCACCCTGGCTGTGCAGGGCCCACCGGGTGCGGGCAAGACCTACCTGGCCGGCCGGTTGATCGCGCACCTGGTCGCCAACGGACGCAGTGTCGGCGTGACCTCCAACAGCCACAAGGCGGTGGAGAACGTGCTCACCGCGGCCCGTGGCGCGGCGCAGGCGACCGGGGTGGCGCTGCCGATGGCCAAGCGCCCCAAGAAAACCCCCGAACCGGACTGCCTGTGGGAGCAGCCCAAGTCCACCAACGACCTGGCCCGCTGGCGGGAGGAGCAGGGCGGCGGGCACCTGGTCGGCGGCACCGCCTGGACCTTCGCCAACGCCGCGCTGCGCGCCCAGCCCTTCGACGTGCTGATCATCGACGAGGCCGGTCAGTTCGCCCTCGCCGACGCCCTCGCCGTCTCCCTGTGCACGCGGAACCTGGTGCTGCTGGGCGATCCGCAGCAACTCCCCCAGGTCGTGCAGGGCACCCACCCGGCCGGCGCGGACGCCTCCGCGCTCGGCCACCTCATCGGCGCCGCCGACGTGATGCCGCCCGCGCTCGGCTACTTCCTGGACCAGTCCCGCCGCATGCACCCCGCGGTCTGCCTGCCCATCTCGAACCTGTCCTACGCCGGCCTGCTGCACGCCCACCCCAGCGCCGCCGGACGCGGGATCGCCGGTGTGGCACCGGGTCTGCACCTGTACGAGGTCGACCACCGGCACAACCTGGCCTCCTCCCCCGAGGAAGCCGCGGTGATCGTCGACCTCACCCGCGACCTGCTCGGCCGCACCTGGACCGACGGCGACGAGTCCCGCCCGCTCACCGAGTCCGACATCCTGGTGGTGGCCCCGTACAACCTCCAGGTCCGGGTGGTCCGGCGCGCGCTGGAACGCGCGGGCTACCCGGAGGTGCGGGTCGGCACGGTCGACAAGTTCCAGGGCCAGGAAGCCCCGGTCGTCCTGGCCACCATGACCAGCTCAGCCGCCGCCGACCTGCCCCGCGGACTCGACTTCCTGTTGTCCCGCAACCGGTTGAACGTCGCCCTCTCCCGCGCCCAGGTCCTGGCCGTGCTGATCTGCTCACCGCGGCTGGTCGAGGCGGACATCCGCAACGTCGAACACATGCGCCTGGTCGCCGGGATGCTCGGCCTGCTCGCCGAGGCCCGGCCCTGGCCTACCAGGTGACCGGCAGCCCGTCCACGCCACCACCCAGCTTCACCGCCTCCGGATCCACATTCATCGGAATCTCCGCCACTGGCACGGTCAGCGTCAGCCCCGGCAACCGGGCGATGAGCGCACTGAAAGTCTCGCTGAGCTGCACCTTGGCCAGCGGCGCGCCGATGCAGTGACTGATGCCGTGGCTGAAGGCCAGGTGCGGGTTGGGGGCGCGGGTGATGTCGAAGCGCTCGGAATCGGGGAATACCAGGTCGTCGTAGTTGGCCGAGTAGTGATCGCACAGCACCAGTTCGCCCGCACGGATGGTGACCCCGCTGATGTCGATGTCGGACTCGGCGTAACGCGGCATCACCGACTCCACCACCTGCCCCATCCGCAGCACCTCCTCCACCGCGGTCTCGATCAGCCCCGGATCGCGCGCGAGCAGGTCCCGCTGCTCCGGGTGCGCGGCGAACAAGCCGATGCCCACGCTCTGCACCCCCGGGGTGACCAGGAACGGGAAACTGATCGTGGACACCAGCGACACGATCTGCTCCACCGGCACCCCCGCCTCGGCCAGCGCGGTGATGATGTCCGGCCCCGGATGCGCCATCCGCCAGGTCACCGCCTCGACCAGATGCCCGAACACCGCGCCCACCGACGCCTCGTCATCCACCGCCAGCAGCAGACTGATGAAGGTCCGCTCATCCGGCACCCCCAGCAGATCGCTCAGCACCCCGTGCGACAACGGCAGCGAGAACTCACTGTGCAGATCGGCGGGCGGCCCCTGCTCGATCAGCTGATCCAGCAGGGCGTGCACCCGGGCCCGGATGCCCTCGCGCAGCACGGCCACCCGGCGGGCGGAGAACAACGGGGTGAGCGCGGACCGGAAGTCCCGGTGCAGTTGATTGGCCTCGGTGAAATCAGTGCCGAGCAGGTTGTAGTCGAACACCGGACTGTCCAGATACCGCGGCCGGTTCGCCGGATCCGGATGCGCGTTCTCCAACCGCCCATCCAGCAACAGCTTTTTGAGTTCGGCATGCCTGCTCACCAGCCAGGCTTCGTCCCCAGCCCGGGTCCGGACCTTGGTGATCGGCGCCCGCGACTGGAGTTCCCGGAGCACCGGATCCAGCCTGCCGACCACGGGCCGCGTGCACAGCAGCAGCGGTAGTTCCTCCAGATTTGGCGCAGTCGTCACTCCGGCAGCCTCCAGCTCGGTTACGGATGGCGGTTCGAAACCGTCGCGAAGAGAAGTTACCTACCCGAATTGCCGGAATTCACTGGTATGTGGCGTGTTAATGTCACCCGCGCCGGATTCGACCACCACAGAATTCCCCGACCGTCAACCGGCGTGCCTGGCCAGAACTCGCCATCAGCATTCAACCCGTCGATCGCGGGCGGGGCTGCGCATGCGTCCAGCGCCCAGCGCCCAGCGCAGGGGCCAGGGATCGGGGGCCGGGCGGTGCCTCACCGCCGGTCCACGTCACCGCCGGTCCAAGCCGCAACCGGGGACCGGGGCCGCCGAGGCCGGGGCCGGAGCCGGAGCCGGAGGCCGACCCTCGCCGCCAGCGGTCGCCGGGACCACGTTCCCGCCAGTCGCAGGTCGCCAGTCCACTTCACCGCCCGCCGGGCGCCGGTGGCTGGGCGCCGGGCGCTAGTGGCTGGGCGCTGGTGGCTGGGCGCCGGTGGCTGGTGGCTGGCTGGTCCGCGGCACCCCGGTGGCCGGTCCGCGGCGCTTGGCCAGCCCGCGGCGCTGGTGCCGGGCCTGCTCACCTCGCCCGGCCAACTCATCGCCTGGGCATTACCCGGCCGACGCATCACCTGGCCGACTCAGCCACGCGGGGCCGTGCCGACGGTCGCCTCTCCCCCGCCCCGCGCACCGCTTCTTTCTGCGGAACGAAACGATCAGCGGCCGAAGTTCCGCGAGCGGCACATCTCTTGGCGAACAGCCTCAGCTCACCATCCACGCCCAGGTCACCGGCCTCGGCTGCACACTAAAGGATGACGTCGGCCAGGAAACCCGGCACCAGTATAGACGGGCGGGCCTGGGTGAGCTAAGCGTCCGGCATCGCGCATCCCCGGTCCCACGCTCCCCGGTCCCACGCTCCCCGACACCGCGCTCCCCGGCGTCGTGCTGATCTCCGGCCGACCGAAGCCCCGGCCGCCTTTTCGCCTGATTGACAGTCTGATCCGGGGGCTGCTCTACTCGTTTTCGTCTTTCCCGCTGGCGCCGCCGCCGTATCACCCCATACGACGACGGAAATCGCCTCATGCGAAATGTTCAGCCCGCTGAACCCTCCCGCCGCACATTCCTCCTGGGCACCCTCGGCGCGCTCGCGGCCGCCCCGCTGTTGCCGGGAACCGCGTTTGCCGCGCCGGACTGGTCGGTGTCTGTGGTCGACTCGACGATGGCCCGGTTCACCCCGGCCACCCTGGGTGGCTGGACCTATGAACGTGGGCTTTACCTCTACGGGCAGTACCTGGTGTACAAGCGCACCGGGAACGCGCGTTATCTCGACTATGTCCGGCAGTGGATGGACCGGCATGTCGACGCCAACGGCAACTTCGCCAACCGGCTCAACGATCTGGACGCCTTCCGGCCGGGTTACCTGTTGCCGTTGCTGCACCAGGAGACCGGGCAGCAGCGGTACAAGATCGCGGCGGACCGGATCCGGGATCGCTTCCCGAGCTATCCGCGGACCAGCGACGGCGGCATGTGGCATGCCACCGGCAAGGTCGGCGAGTTGTGGGCGGACGGGGTGTACATGGCCCAGCCGTTCATCGCGCTGCACTCCCAGCGTTACGGCCAGACCTACGGTTTCGACGAGTCCACCCGCAACATGCTGACCTATCACACCAGGCTGAAGGCGCCCAGCGGGTTGCTCTTCCACGCCTACGACGCCGACGGCTCGGCTGGGTGGGCGCCGGATCCGCACCGGCATTCCGCGCATCACTGGGCGCGGGCGATCGGGTGGTACGCGATGGCCGCGATGGACATCCTGGATGTGTTGCCCGCCAACCATTCCCGGCGGGCCGCGTTACTGGACACGGTGCGGCAGCTGGCGGTGGCGTTGCAGCGGTTCCAGGATCCGGCCAGTGGGCGCTGGTTCCAGGTGGTCGATCGGGGTAGCACCGCGGGGAACTGGACCGAGACCTCCGCCTCGGCCATGTTCACCTTCATGCTCTCCCGTGGGGTGGAGAAGGGGTACCTGGAGCCGGGCTTCCGCGCGGTGGCGGCCAAGGGGTATCAGGGTGTGCTGCAACGGATCTCGCTGGGCACGGACGGGCGGACGAACCTGCGCGACATCTGTGTCGGCACCGGGCCCGGCGATCTCAACTACTACTTCACCCGGCCGCGCAGCACCAACGACCTGCACGGCCTCGGCGCGTTCCTCATTATGAACGAGCAACTGCTCCGGACCGGCTGACCGCCCGCCGAGTTGGCCCAACTCGTACGCCCGCTTGGGCAAACTCGTACGCCGAGTTGGGCCAACTCGAACGCTCGCCGCCCACTTGGGCCAACTCGCCGCCCACTTGGGCCAACTTGGCGTACCAGTTGGGCCAACTCGGCGTACGAGAACGGCCAACACTCCGGGTGGCTTGCCGGGCGCCCGGCCCTCGGCGGAGGGGCGGGCGCGGGCAGCGGGGTCAGGCTGGGTTGTTGGCGTGGGTGAGGGTTTGCCAGGCTACGAAGAGGATGTTGGTGCCCGCCGGGCGGCGGGACTCCACCAGGCGCTGGGTGTTGGCCATGGTGTGGCCCATCCGGTTGGCCAGGGCGTTGTAGCCGACCTCGGAGACCGGGCCGACGCCACGCTTGATGGTGCCGCCGCACAGCCAGCTCGGGGCCGCCTCGCCGAGTTCGTACTTGGCGTGGAAGCCCAGCGCGTGCCGCAGCCGGTCGCCGATCTCCGGGTACAGGTCCTGGCCCTGGTGCCGGGTGGTTTCGGCGAAGTTGGCGATGCTGGCCAGGCCGTAGCCGGTGTGGGTGAAGTCGCGGCAGGTCTCCTGGCTCAGCCCGTCCACGAAGGTGGACTGGTTGTGCCAGTAGCGGATGATCTCCTCCCTGGTGTCGATGCCGCTGCCCACCGGGCCCTTGGCGTAGGCGCCGTCACCGGTGACGTAGAGGAACGCGGGCACCCGCTGACGGAACTTGGTCACCGCCCGGTCGTAGGCGCTCCGGTCCTCCAGGAACACCGCGATGCCGATGGCTGCCTCCATCATGGTGAGTTCCCAGTTGCCGTTGCTGGTGGCGTGGCCGTTGATCACCTTGGGCAGGTAGACGTTGCGCAGCATGGTGCTGAACCGGGTCACCCCGGCCGCGGACCAGCCGCCGCCGGTGTGCCGGATGATCTCCGCGGCCTTGGCCCAGGACACCCCGGCCCAGGCGGTCTGCAGCGGCGCGTTGCTGTTGGTGTGGTCGCGAATGGTGGCCGACCAGGCGTCCATGATCTGGATGGCCTTGGTCGCATAACGCTGATCCCTGGTGATGTACCAGTTCAACGCGTTGGTGAAGGCCGCGATGGCGTCCTGTCGCTCATCGGTGCAGCCCAGGTTCGGGTTCGAGTACGGACCGCACTCGACCACGGCCCGTGGTTTCGGATTTCGGGACAACGAGGCAAGGGCATGCCCGTTCATCTGGTCATAGGCAGCCTTCCATGGCTGCGCGCCGGCCTGGACCTTGCCCCGCACGAAGTCGAGCTGGCCCCGGCTCACGTACACGCCGGGGTGGGTGAAGGTGGGTGGGGCCAGGGCGGCCGCCGGGGCAGGGATGGCGGCCGGTGCGGGTTCTGCGAACGTAGGCGAGGCGCCTACCAGCAGGAATGATGCGGTGATCGAGGCGAGCGCGGCGACGATTGTCCGGCGTCGATGCAGGGCGGTCATCGGTCTCCTCATGGATGGATACCCGGGTTGCGCGTCGCGGCGAGAAGCGCGGATAACGCAAACGATGGTGTGGTCCAGACCACGCCCCGGTCAATCCGCCGATATTCGTAAATCACCGGAAAACGGCATCGCCTTAGTTCACAACCATGAATTTTCACGGTTGTGAACTAAGGCGATGGATTTACCGGCTGGGCTTACTGGAATGGAATTGTCAACACCGACTGCTGACCCTGGCCCGCGGTCGCGTTGACCCGCAGCGAGGTCGGGCCGGTGCCGATCGCGCTCCACACCTCCAGCCGCACACAGCCGTCGCGCAGCTCGCTGAAGCCGCCCGAGCTGGAGTGCTGGGCGCCCGCGGTGTAGTTCTCCCACCCCGTCACCGGGTCGGTGGCGAAGTAGCGGTAGGTCTCCACCCGGCCGTAGCTGCCGGAGCCGGTGAAGTCGTAGGAAACCCGCGCCTGCACCCCGTTGGCCACACCGGCGCCGGAGTCGACGAACAGGCTGAACCCGGTCTGCCGGGCCGGGTCATGGGTACCGGACAGGCCGCAGGCGGTGTAGGTCTGGGCGTTGCGCGGGACGCCGTCGTTGTTGCCGCCGCCCGCACCGGCGATCGTGTCGGTCCGGGCCCCTGCGGACTCGGTGAGGCTGAGCGCGCCCGGGTTGTTCACGAAGAACCGGTTGCCGCGCACCGGCGGCGGCCCCGTGGTGGTCGTGGTGGTGCCGGTCGTGGTCGTCGTGGTGGAGCTGCCGCTGGTGGTGGGCTGGCCCCCAGAACCGCTGCCGCCGCTCCAGGTGATCGCGCCGGTGGTGGCCGTCTTGCCCGCGCCCACGGTGAGCGTGGTGCCGTTGGAGAAGGTCACCGTGATCGGCTGGTGGGAGATGTTGGCCGCCACATAGGTTCTCGCGCCGTTGCGGGTGAACACCGCGTGCAGCGGGTGGTTCGCGGTGACCGTGCGGTCCACCTGGCCCAGCGCGCTGAGGTTGCGCAGCCACTGGAAGGTGCGGGCCTTGGTCTCGCCCTCCTCCACGGTGTAGCTGCCCGCGCGGAACTCCGCGAGCGCGGTGTCCGGTTTGGACAGTGCCTGGAAGGACCAGATGATGTCCCGCCACACCGTGGGCGGGCCGCCGTTGTTGGTCACCAGCTCCCGCAGGTTGCGGTCGATGTAGGCCGGATCATGGCCCAGGTACAGGGATCCGCCGTTGATCGGCAGCATGTTGATGCCCTGGATCATCTCCGGTTCGGCGCTGAACCAGGTCGAGTACGCGCCGCCGTCGCCCCACACCATGCCGACCGTGGAGTGCTGGAAAGCGCTGGGGAAGTTGACGTCCCGGTTGTCGAACCAGTACTCCTTGATCGCCTCGCCCTGGGTGGTGTACATGAACAACCCGGCGTCGCGGGCCGCGGTGTCGCCGGTGGCCAGGCCCCACTGGATCACCGCGTTGGCGAAGTTCATCCCCTCGGAGCTGGATTCCTGGTTGTTCCCGGCGAAGAACGCGCCGTGCCCGGCCGCCCAGTCGTGGCCGGCGTAGATGTCGAAGTCGCGCAGGAACGGGAACATGGTGTCGTTGCGGTTGAACCCGTTGGCGTCCCTGATCAGCAGGTTCACCATGCCGCCGTACTGGCCGGCCGAGGCCCAGGCCGGGTCGAACTTGGCCAGGGTGGCCGCGGCGGAGATGTAGTAGCCGTAGTGGAAGTGGTGGTCGTTGAGGTCGGTGTCCGAGCCGTAGGAGGCCGGGAATCCGGTCAGCGAACCCCAGTTGCGGTCGTAGTAGAAGACCCGCTCGTTCTTGCCGCCGGGCGCGGTGAACCAGTCGGTGAGCCGGGTGCGGATGGCGCCGATCAGCTTGTCCCGCACCGCCAGGTTGCCTACCTGGTCGGCGATCTCGATCATCCGCGCGGCCCGGCCGAGTGCCTTGCCGGTCCAGTAGGTGTCGTTGTTGAACCCGCCGAACGGGTCACCGGCGGAGGCCTCGCCGAGGTAGTTGTTCAGCGTGCTCAGGTCACCGCCGGTCATGCCGACCTGGGGCAGTTCGGGCAGCACGCCCTGGTAGCGGATGGCGGTGGTGAACGCCGAGGCGCCGACCAGGGTTTTGAGCTGACCACGCGGTGAGACATAGGTTTGCGCGATCGGCGTGGCACCACTGAGGTTCTGCCACTGGTGCGGGTACAGCGCGATCACGGTGCCGCTCTGGCCGCCCTCCATGGCCTGGGTGGTGTAGCGATAGGTGGCGCGCACCGTGCTGGCCGCCTGGTCATAGGCCCACTCCACCTTGGTGCCGGTGACGTGGGCGTGCGCGTGCCGTCCGTAGGAACTCAGCAGCGCCTGCCGGTCCGCCGCGCTGCTGGCCGGGGTGGTCGGCAGCACCGCCACCGAGAAGAAACCCTTGCCCGCCAAGGAGGAGGTGATCGCGTTGCCGCCGACGTTCCAGGTCGAGCCGGACGGCGCGTAGGCCACGTAGTCGTGTCCCTCGGCGGTGAAACCGATGGTGGCCCCGGTGTTGGACCACACGGTCGGCGCGGCCGGGAAGCCCAGGCGCGCGTCGCCGCCGGTGACCCTGGCGTAGACGAAGGGCAGGCCGTGGCCGATGGTGGTGCGCAGGGTGCGCGCGCCATCGCTGAAGTACGGGCTGACCGTCCAGTCGGTCCAGCCGTCCACCTTGACATCCGGCGAGTTCAGCCCGGTCACGCCCAGGGTGAAGTCGGTGGAGTACGGGTAGTGGTACTCGCCGACACCGGTGGCGGTGCCGCTGATGGTGACGTTGGTGGCGTAGTCGACGCCGAGGCCGTTCGCGCTGGTGTTGAAGGAGAACGGGTGCGCCATCAAGTTGTCGGAGTACGCGCAATTGTTGCGCTTGAAGATCAGCGAGGACCACCAGTCGTTGGTCGGCACCGCGCCGGCGGGGGCGTTGCCGGTGACGTACTGGCGGGGGTTGCGCGGGATCTCCCCGCAGGCGGTGGGCAGGACCGCGCCCGCGGGCAGGGTGGTGGTGTAGCTGCCCGCGCCGATCGGCTCGGCCTGGGCCGACCCCGTGCCGACCACGACGGCCAGCGGGACTAACACGCCTAACGTGAGGACCGCGGTGGCAGCGGCCAGCCCACGGCTGAGCAAACTCATGGTTCCTCCAAGCAGGGGGTGGTGAACCACTGGTTTGAAACCGGTTTCAAACGCGTTTCGGGAATGTAACATCCGTCACAGGGGCGGTCAACGCCCAGGTGAATGGGGAGGGTGGGGCTGGTGGCTGGCAGGAAGGCGACGATCACCGACATCGCGGCGCGGGCCGGGGTGTCCAAGGCGACGGTGTCCCGGGTGCTCACCGGCAACGCCGTGGTCGCCCCGGAGAAGCGGGACGCCGTGCTGTCCGCGATGGCCGATCTGAGCTACCGCCCCAACCTGATGGCCAAGGGCCTGGCCTGGGGCCGCACCTTCACCGTCGGCGTGCTCACCCCCGACCTGGCCAGCCCGCTCTACGGCCTGATCATGGCCGGGGTGGAGGCCGAACTGCACGGCCTTGGCTACCAGGCACTGTTCGCCAGCGGCGCCTTCGAGACCGAGACCGAACGCCGCGCCCTGGAACACCTGGTGCAGCGCCAGGCCGACGCGCTGATCGTGCTGGGCGGTCGCCTGCCCGGCCCGGATCTCGTTGCGGCGGCCGGAGATCTGCCCCTGGTCACGGTGCTGCGCGGCGCGCCGGGTCATCCGGCGATCACCCTGGACAACCACCACGGCGCGCGGCTGGCCACCCAACACCTGATCTCCCTTGGGCATCGGGACATCGTGCACATCTGCGGCGAGGCCGGGCAGCAGGACACCGAGGAGCGGCTGCGCGGGTACCGGGACGCGATGACCGCGGCCGGACTGACCCCGGTCGCGGTGCCCGGCGGATACCACGAGGACGACGGGCAGCGCGCGGTGCGCCTGGTGGCGGGCAAGGGAATCCGGTGCACGGCGGTGGTCGCGGCGAACGACCAGGTGGCCACGGGCGCCCGGCTGGCCTTGGCGGAGCACGGTTTCCGGGTGCCCGAGGACGTGTCGCTGGTGGGGTTCGACGACCTGCCGAGCGTGCGGTACGCGGTGCCGCCGCTGACCACGGTGCGCCAGCCGGCCAGGGAGATGGGGCGGGCGGCGGCGCGGGCGGTGCTCGGCCTGCTCGATGGCGCCGTGCCGGAGTTGCCAGCCTTCGCCGCGGAACTGGTGGTGCGGGCCTCCACCGCGCCGCCGCGCGCCTGACCCGGCGGCTACCGGCCGCCGCCGAACTTGCGCAGCCGCATGCTGTTGGACACCACGAACGCCGAGGACAGCGCCATCGCGGCCCCGGCGATCAGCGGGTTGAGCAGGCCGAGGGCGGCCACCGGCAGTGCGGCCACGTTGTAGCCGAAGGCCCACCACAGGTTGCCGCGGATGGTGTTCAGCGTGGCGCGGGCCAGCCGGATGGCGTCCGGGACGGCGATCAGGTTGTCCCGCACCAGGATCAGGTCGGCGGCGTGCAGGGCGACGTCCGCGCCGGTGCCCATGGCCATGGCCAGGTCGGCGGCGGCCAGCGCCGGACCGTCGTTGACGCCGTCGCCCACCATGGCCACCCGGCGGCCCTGGGCCTGCAACGCCCGCACCACCTCGACCTTGCCCTGCGGCAGCACCCCGGCGTGCACCTCCTCGATACCGACCGCCGCGGCGACCAGGCGGGCGGTGGCCTCGTTGTCGCCGGTGAGCAGCACCGGGGTCAAACCGAGTGCGCGCAAGGCTTTGATCGCGCCCGGCGCGGATTCCTTGACCGTGTCCAGCACCGCCAGGAGACCGCGGGCCGCGCCGTCCCAGCCAGCCACCACGACGGTTCGGCCCAGCTTTTCCCATTCCGCGCAGCGTTCCGCCAATTCCGGCTCGACGGTCCAACCGCGTTCGGCGAACAACAACAACCGGCCGATGAGCACTTCCGCGCCGTCCACCCGGCCGCTGGCGCCGAGCCCTGGCAGCGCGGCGAACTCGGCGACCTCGGGCAGTTCGGGGAATTCCGCGCGGGCGGCGGCGGTGATCGCGGCGGCGATGGCGTGTTCGGAGGCGGATTCGACCGCGCCTGCGTAGCGCAGCAGCTCGGCCGGGTCGCCGCTGGTGTAGGTCTCGGCCAGGGACATCCGGCCAGTCGTCACCGTGCCGGTCTTGTCCAGCAGCACCGTGTCCACCGCGCGGGTGGATTCCAGGGCCTGGGCGCTACGCAGCAGGATGCCGAGCTGGGCGCCGCGGCCGGTGGCCACCAGCAACGCGGTCGGCGTGGCCAGGCCCAGGGCGCACGGGCAGGCGATGATCAGCACCGCCAGGGCCGCGCCAAAGGCCGATTCGGTGGACCCGCCCGCCAGCAGCCAGACCGCCAGGGTCAGCGCGGCCAGCACCAGCACCACCGGCACGAACACCCCGGCCACCCGGTCGGCCAGCCGTTGCGCGCCGGATTTGCCCGCCTGGGCCGCTTCGACCAGCGCGGTCATCCTGGCCAGCTGGGTGTCCGCGCCGACGCCGGTGGCGCGCACGATCAGCCTGCCGCTGTGCGAGATCGTGCCGCCGATGACGGTCGTGCCGGTCTCCACCTCCACCGGCACCGACTCGCCGGTGACCATGCTCAGGTCGACCACGGACCGCCCGGACTCGACCACCCCGTCGGTGGCGATCTTCTCCCCCGGCGGCACCACGAACAGGTCGCCGACCAGCAGCTGCCCGACCGGGACCCGGACCTCTTTCCCCTTGCGCAGCAACAACACGTCCTTGGCCGCGAGCAGGGACAGCGAGCGCAGCGCGTCCCCGGCCATCCGCCGGGCGCGGGCCTCGAAGTAGCGGCCGGCGAGCAGGAAGGTGGTCACCCCGGCGGCGACCTCCAGGTAGATGCCGCCGGTGACCGTGGTGCTGAACATCGCGTAGGCGGACCAGCCGAACGCGCTGAGCACCCCCAGCGAGACCAGCGTGTCCATCGAGGCCGCGCCGTGCCGGGCGTTGCGCAGCGCGGCCCGGTGGAAGGGCAGCGCGGCCCACAGCACGACCGGCGCGGCCAGGCCCAGGCACACCCACTGCCAGCCGGGGAAGCGCAGCCAGGGCACCCAGGCCATGGCCAGCGCGAGGTCGGCGAGCGGGAAGGTGAGCAGCACCGACACGACCAGCCGGTGCCACAGCGCGCGCACCGGGTCCGGGGTGTCGGTTGCCGTCGTCTCCCGGACCTCTCGCGCGCTGTAACCAGCGGCGGTGACCGCCTCGACCAGGCGGGGGATGCCGACGGTGGGCGGGAAGGAGACCGCGGCACGCTCGGTGGCGTAGTTGACCACGGCGTGCACACCGTCGATCTTGTTGAGTTTGCGTTCGATCCGGGCCGCGCAGGCGGCGCAGGTCATGCCGCTCAGGGCCAGTTCGACCGTGCCCAGCCGGGTGCCGGGACCGTCGTCTTCGGCCTGGTTACCCGCGGTCGCGCTGGTCGCGACACCTTGCTGCACTGCTCACTCCAGGGGACGCCGCCGACTGCTGTGGACGGTGGCCGGCTCCGCGTGGCGGTGCGTGCACACCGCGCGGAGCCGACCACGCCAGTCAGGTCGGTCAGCTGGTCCACCTGGTTCCCCCCTGTGACCTGAGCCACCCGGCAATCCGCTAGTCGCACCGCTTCCAGGAGAAGTGGTAGGTGGTGCGAATGCTGCCATCCGTGGAGTCCATCGTCATAAAACTGGTCGTCGTCGATGGATTCGAGGACCCCGCCTGCACACGCAGCTCGGTGTTGACGTTGAGGTTCCTGGTCTCGCCACAGGGAGCGTAGATCAGGTTGGGACCTTCGGAGGTGTCGGTTGCCTGCCAGCTATCCGCCCACGGACCGTTGAACCAATGGCTCCGCGACTCGGTGGCCGACATTCCCTGGAAGTAGTAGTTCGCCCGCTGGAGTCCGCGCGCCCCTGGCTGGAGATTCGCGTAACCCCGGTAATCCGCTTTCTGGATCGCGTAGCTGAAGCCCTGCGGGTAGTGGATCCGCAGGGCGAGCTGGCAGTTCTTGCGAACGTCGGTCGGTTTCGCGCCCACGCCGACCTGGGCGAGATAGTCGCTGTAGGTCACGGTAAAGGCGGTCTTGTCGTGGGCGACGGCGACAGCGGACGTGCCGGGCGGACAGCCGGATCCGTTCGCTGTGACCACCTCGACGGTCACCTTGTCCGGCGGCGCTGAATCGGCCGCCGGCACCGGAGAGGCAAGCAGGGAAAAAGCCATTCCAGCCGCGGCCAGCATGGTAATCATGGAATCCCTTCCCAATCGTCTCAATTTATCGACGACGGCGACCCACGATATCGTAAACGGGAGTATTCAACAGCGGCCGTATGGGGCAACTACGAAAGTAGTGCGACCGACTGAGATCACATTTGGGGATCCCATGTGCCCATGAACCCATGAGCGGTAAATGGTTTCTGGACTCATTGTATGTGACTGCATTCTCTGACGCCAGGGATTACGGTGGGCCGGGTGAGCGAGTTGCTGGGGATCGGCCAGGTGGCGCGACTGTTCGGGCTGCGCGCCTCGGCGTTGCGCTACTACGACGAGATCGGCCTGGTGCCGCCCGCCGGACAGGACCGCGGGAAACGCTGGTACGGCGAGGCCGAGTTGCGCAGGCTGGCCCTGGTGCTGACGCTGCAACGCACCGGCATGCTCAGCCTGGAGGACATCCGGCAGCTCCTGGAGGCGGGCCAGGGCGAGTCTGCGCGGACCGTGCTGGCCGGGCGGGCCGCCGAACTGGCCGAGCGGGTGCGCGAGCTGCGGCAGGCCCAGGACTACCTGGAGCACCTGCTCACCTGCCCGCGGGCGCATCCGGTGCGGGACTGCAAGCACCTGGCGGCACGGCTGGACGGGCAGGTGCGGGAGCTGACCGCGGCGGTTGACTTCAAGTCGGCTTGAACCCGCACGCTGCGCGGGTGATCGTCACCAGAACCTTCCTGACCGCGTTGTTCCTGTGCACCGCGCTGGCCCTGTTCGGCACCACCGTGATCGGCGTGGCCCTGCCCGCGATCCAACGGGACCTCGGGGCCGGGGTGGACGGTCTGCAATGGATCGTCAACGCCTACACCGTGTGCCTGGCCGGACTCACCCTCACCGGCGGCGCGCTGGGCGATAGGTACGGGCGGAAACGGTTGCTGCTGCTGGGAATCCTGGTGTTCCTGCTGGGGTCGCTGGTCAGCGCGCTGGCCGACGGGGTGGGCCTGGTGATCGCGGGCCGGGTCGGACAGGGTGCCGGGGCCGCGGTGCTGCTGCCCGGGTCACTGTCCATTCTGGCCAGGAGCACCCCGGATCCGGTGCGGCGCGCGGCGTTGCTGGGCTGGTGGGGATTGTTCGGCGGGCTGGCCGCGGCACTGGGCCCGGTGCTCGGCGGACTGCTGGTGGACGGCTTCGGCTGGTGGAGCGTGTTCCTGCTCAACCTGCCGCTCGGACTGGCCGCGCTGGTCGCGGTGCAGGTGGCGGTGCCGGAATCGGCGGATCCGGCGCACACCGCCCTGGACCCGCTGGGCCAGTTGCTGGGCATCGCCTGGCCGACCGCGCTGAGCCTGGGCCTGATCCGCGCGGGCCGCCACGGTCTGGATCTGGGGGTGTGGATAACGGTCGGGCTCGCCGTGCTGGCAGCGGTACTCTTCGTGCTGGTGGAACTGCGGCAGCCGCGGCCGATGGTGCCGGTGCGGTTGTTCGCGGACCGGGCGTTCGCGGTGGCCAACTACGCCTCGTTCGCGCTGGGTTTCGGGCCCTACGCGGCGTTCGTGTTGCTGGCGCTGTACCTGCAGCAGGGCCGGGGTCTGGGCGCGGCGGAGTCGGCGCTGTGGTTGCTGCCGCTGTCGGTGGCCATGCTGGCGGCCTCCCCGGTGGCGGGCCGGCTGACCGCGCGACTGGGTGGCGCGGCGGCGATGGCGCTCGGCTACGGCGTGGCGGCACTGGGCCTGGGCGGCTGCCTGCTGCTGGGCCCCGGGACCCCGTTCGCCTTGGCGGCACTGGTGTTCGCGTTGGTGGGCCTCGGCATGGGGCTGGCCATGACGCCGACCAACGTCACCGCCTTCGGCGCGGTGCCGATCGAACGGTCCGGGCTGGCCTCGGCGGTGGTGAACACGACCCGGCAGACCGGCACGGTGGTCGGGGTGGCGTTGCTCGGCGCGCTCTACGCGGCGGGCACCGTGGGCACGGATGTGCTGCCGGGCCTGCGGATCGCGCTGGCGGTGGCAGCCGCGGTGACCCTGCTCGCCGCACTCGCGGCGGCACTGCTGCGCACCCCCGTACCACTTGGGCCAACTGGTACGCCCACTTAAGCCAACCCGGCGTACCGGTTGGGCCAACTCGCCGGGGGACTTGCGCCGTCGGTATTCAGCGTTACTATGTACCGGTAGTCAGTGACACCAAGTAGTCCGGGAGGGCGCGGTCCGTGGGTAAGCAGATGACGGAGATGCTCAAGGGCGTGCTGGAGGGCATCGTCCTGGCGATCCTGTCCGGCAGGCCCGCCTACGGCTACGAGATCACCGCGTGGCTGCGCGATCAGGGCTTCGCCGACATCGCCGAGGGCACCGTCTACGCGCTGCTGGTCCGGATCGAACAGCGCGGCTTCGTCGACGTGGCGAAGGTCCCGTCGGAGAAAGGGCCGCCGCGCAAGGTGTATTCGCTCAACGCGCCGGGCAGGCAGCACCTCGAAGAGTTCTGGAGGACCTGGAGCTTCCTCGCAGAACGGCTCACTCAGCTCCGCACAGGGGGTAATTGACATGTTCGTCTCGAAGATCGTCGACACGGTGATCGGCGACAAAAAACGGTGGTGGCAGTACAAGGCACGGGTGAAGAAACTGCCGGTGCTGCGCGGGGTGGACTTCGAGGTGGCGCCGGGCCACATCTTCGCCCTGCTCGGCTCCAACGGGGCGGGCAAGACCACGGTGGTGAAGATCCTGTCCACACTGCTCAAGGCGGACGCGGGCACGGCCAGGGTGGCCGGTTTCGACGTGGCCGCGCAGCCGGCGCGGGTGCGCGAGTCCATCAGCCTCACCGGGCAGTTCGCCGCCGTGGACGAGATCCTCAGCGGGCGGGAGAACCTGGTGCTCATCGCCAGGCTGCGGCACCTGAAGCAGCCACGTGTGATCGCCGCGGACCTGCTGGCCCGGTTCTCGCTGACCGAGGCGGCCGACCGGAAGGTCGCCACCTACTCCGGTGGCATGCGCCGCCGGCTGGACATCGCGATGAGCCTGATCGGGAATCCGCCGGTGATCTTCCTGGACGAGCCGACCACCGGCCTCGACCCCGAGGCCCGGCTTGAGGTGTGGGCCGCGGTGAAGGGCCTGGCCGCGCGCGGCACCACGGTACTGCTGACCACGCAGTACCTGGAGGAGGCCGAACAGCTCGCCGACCGGATCGCGATCCTGCACCAGGGCCGGATCATCGTCAACGACACCCTCGCCGAACTCAAACGACTGCTGCCGCCCGCCGAGGTCGAATACGTCGAGAAGCAGCCGACCCTGGAGGACGTCTTCTTCGCCCTCGTCGGCGCCAAGGAATCACCATGACCACACACTTAGTCAGCGATGTCACCGTCCTGTTCGGACGGTCCCTCAAGCACATCACGCGCAGCCTGGACACCATCATCACCACCGCGATCATGCCGGTGGCGATGATGCTGATGTTCGTCTACGTCTTCGGCGGCGCGATCAACACCGGGTCGGGCTCCTACATCAACTACATGCTGCCCGGCATCCTGCTGATCACCGTCGCCTCCGGCGTCGCCTACACCGCGTTCCGGCTGTTCACCGACTTGCGCAGCGGGATCTTCGAGCGCTTCCAGTCGCTGCCGATCGCCCGCTCCGGCGTGCTGTGGGCGCACGTGCTCACCTCCCTGATCGCCAACCTGCTCTCGCTGGTGATCGTCCTGGGCGTGGCCCTGCTGCTGGGTTTCCGCTCGGGGGCCGGTGTGCCGGCCTGGCTCGCGGTGGCAGGCACCCTGATCCTGTTCACCCTGGCGCTGACCTGGCTGGCGGTGATCGCCGGGCTGTCCGCGAAGTCGGTGGACGGCGCGAGCGCGTTCTCCTACCCGCTCATCTTCCTGCCGTTCCTCAGCTCCGCGTTCGTGCCCACCGCGACCATGCCCGGCCCGGTGCGCGCCTTCGCCGAGCACCAGCCGGTGACCGCCATCGTCAACGCCATCCGCGGCCTGCTCACCCAGCAGCCCGCCGGTGACGACCTCTGGATCGCGCTGGCCTGGTGTGCGGGCGTCCTGCTCGTGGCCTATCTCCTGGCCACGGCGACCTACCGGCGCCGGATCTCCTAGCCTCCGCACCGGATCGGCCACATCTCTTACCGCACAACAACTTTCGCCCTGGAACAGGCTTGTTCGCCATGCCCATTTCCAGGGCATCAGAGAGGATTCCATCATGGAACACACCACCAGTCCCGAGTGCGTCGAGCCAGGCTGGGGCAAGGTCGCTGACGTCTTCCACGCCAACTTCGAGGGCGACGGCGAGATCGGCGCCGCGTGCAGCGTCTACGTCGGTGGCCGCCCCGTGATCAACCTGTGGCGTGGCCTGGCCGATCGCGAGGCCAACCTGCCGTGGCGCGCGGACACCGTCATCCAGGTCGCCTCCACCACCAAGGGCGCCACCGCGATCTGCGCGCATCTGCTGGTACAGCGCGGCTTGCTGGACCTGGACGCGCCGGTCACCCGGTACTGGCCGGAGTTCGGCGCCAACGGCAAGGAACACATCAAGGTGCGCTGGCTGCTCTCGCACCAGGCCGGTCTGCCGATCGTGGACGGACCGCTGACCTTCGCGGAGGCCTGCGCCTGGGACCCGGTCATCCGGGCCCTGGAAGCCCAGCGTCCACTGTGGACTCCGGGGACCGAGCACGTCTACCACGCCGTCACCTACGGGTTCCTGGTCGGCGAACTCGTCCGCCGGATCACCGGCAAGTCACTCGGCACGTTCTTCGCCGAGGAGGTCGCCCGTCCGCTCGGGCTCAGCGCCTGGATCGGCCTGCCCGAGGAACATGAGCAGCGGGTGTCCAAGCTGCACTACGCCGCGCCGTTCAGCGTGCCGGAGCTGATCGCCGGGATGGTCCAGCTGACCGGTCTCGACGAGGACACGGTCACCGCCTGGGTGAACGCCTTGTACAGCCCGGATTCGGTCCAGATGAAGGCGGGCTCACTCGGCGGCGCCCTGGACAACACCACCGACTACTTCACCACGCGGGCCTGGCGGGCGGCGGAGTTCCCGGCCGCGAACATGGTCGCGGACGCGCACTCGCTGGCCCGGATGTACGCCGCCACGGTCAGCGAGGTCGACGGGACGCGGCTGCTGAACCCGGCCACGGTCGAGCAGATGTCGGTCGTGCACACCGACAAGACGCGGATGCACGGGCTGCCGCCGGAGCTGAACATCCCGGCCGACCGCTCCTTCTACATGTCGCTCGGGTTCATGCGGGCCGCCCGGATCATGCCGCTGTCCGGGCCGGGGGCCTTCGGGCACCCGGGTTCCGGTGGCTCGATCGGTTTTGGCGACCCCGACGCCGAGGTCGGCTTCGGCTACGTCACCAACCTGTGGAACTTCCGGCCGGATGACCCGCGGGCGGTGAAGCTGGCCACCGCGGTCCGCGCCTGCCTGGGCTGAGGCCGGGATCGGGCGCGGGCGAGCGAGTTCGCCCGCGCCCCGCGGTCAGCCGGTCAGCTGCCGCATGGCCTCGGCCAGCAACTCCCGCTGCTGGAAGCGGTCCGCCGGGAACGGCATCGCGACCACCCGTTCCGCCCCGGCCTCGGCGTAGGCGGCCAGCTGCGCCGCGGCCTGCGTCGGCGATCCGACCACGATCGCCTGGCGGGCCTCGGCCTCGCTGACCCCGTAGTCGCTCAGCCCACGCACCCGGTCGGCCACCACCGACGGCTCGACCGCGCCGAGCCCGACGCTGAGCCCGACCGTCACCGGGGCCTCGATCCCGCGATCCCGGAGCTGCTGGATCCCCCCGGCCACTACCGAGGGCGGCACGAACGCCGGGTACCAGCCCGCGCCGAGCCGCTCGATCCGCCGCCACGCCGCCGGGCCGCTGCCGCCGATCAGCAGCGGCGGCACGGTGGCGCCAGGCGACATCCGCACGGTCTCGCCGTCGATGGCCGCCTCCCGCCCGGCCACCAGATCGGGCAGCACCGCCAGGATCGCGTCGGTGCGTTTGCCGCGTTCGGCGAAGGGCACGCCGATCGCGCGCCAGGCCGCGTCGCCGTGCGGTTCACCGCCGGTGCCGATGCCGACGATCAGGCGGTCGCCGGAGAGGTGTTGCAGGGTGGCGATCTGTTTGGCCGCCCAGGCCGCGCCGCGCAGGGCGGGAATCAGGACGCCGAAGCCGAGCTTGATCCTGCTGGTACTGGCCGCGACGGTGGCCTGGACCAGGGTGCTGTCCAGGTAGGGCAGGGCGGGGATGAGGTGGTCGCCGGTCCACACCGATTCCAGGCCGAGGCCCTCGGCGTGCCGGGCGTGCTCGGCCGCGGTGGCCGAGGGGTCCACGCCGAAGGAGGGCAGTTGCACGCCGATCTTCACTTGACCTCCAGCAGGGTCTTGCCGATGGTGCCGCGGTTGGCGATGGCGGCGTGCGCGGCGGCGGCCTGCTCCAGGGGGAATCGCTGGCCGATCACCGGGTGCAGCCGTCCGGCGGCGGCCTCGGCGAGCACATGCCGGGTGCTGTCCCGCACCAGTTCTGGGGAGGGGCGCAACGAGACCAGGGTGACGCCGCGTTCGGCGGCGGTCTGCTCGGCGATGCCCGCCCATTCGCCGCTGGCCAGGCCGTAGCTCATCATCCGGCCGCCCTGGCCGAGCAGGTTGAAAGCGGCCCGGCCGATCTCGCCGCCGACCCCGTCGAAGACCACGTCCACCGGCGCGATCCGTTGTGTCCAGCCAGGTTCGGTGTAGTCGGCCACCTCGGCCGCGCCGAGGGAGGCGGCCAGTTCGGTCTTGTGCGTGCCGCCCGCGGCCGCGACCACGGTGGCCCCGGCCGCGACAGCCAGTTGCACCAGCAGCGAGCCGACCCCGCCCGCGGCCGCCTCGACCAGGACCCGCTCCCCCGGTGTGACCTCGGTGGCCCGCAGCAGCATCGCCGCGGTCCGGCCGTCGGCCAGCAGCGCGACCGCGCTGTCCAGGGGCAGTTCCGCCGGGACCCGGTGCAGGGTGGCGGCCGCGGCCACCGCGAGTTCGGCGTAGCCCCCGGAGCCGGTCAGGCTGCTGATCACCCGCTCCCCCACCAGGTCCGGGTCGACGCCGGGACCGGCGGCTAGGACCGTGCCGCCGACCCCGTTGCCCGGGATGACCGGCAGTTCCACCCGGAACGGGCTCTCGCCACCGGCCCGGAACTGGGTCTCCACGAAGGTGATGTTGGCGTAGGCCACCTGGATCAGCACCTGACCCTCGCCGGGTGCCGGATCAGGGGCGTCGCCGGGCTGGAGCACCTCGGGCCCGCCGAACTCGCGTAACCACACCGCACGCATCTGTGTTTCCCCTCAGTAGGTCTGGCCTGCCCAGCCAACAAGCTCGACCTAACTGGAGGTCAACCCCCGGTGCGCATGACTTCGAACACACCGGAGGCGCTCTCCTGCCCGTTCCCGGCCGCGATCCGCTTGCGCACCAGCTCGACGGTGGGCAGGTGGAAGCCGGGGTCCACACCCGCGGTGCGGCTGGCCGCGACGATGTTCTCCAGCGCGAACAGGTTGATGTCCAGACTGGACTCGCCGGTGCTGTAGTCCCCGGTCTCGGTCTCCCTGGCGATCTCGCTGAGGAAGGCGACCATGCCGTTGAGCCACGGCACGGCCAACGCGAGGAACTCGGTCGGGCGAACGCCTGCGGAGTCCAGCATCGCGGTGCCGTGCAGGAAGCCGAACAGGGTGCCGTACCCGGCGCTGAGCAGGGCGTAGCTGTACAGCTCGGCCACCCCCGGGTCCGCGCCGACATAGCGGGCCGCGCCGAGCACGCCGAGCTGCTCGCCGTAGCTGTCGAAGGCGGCCAGGGAGCCGCTGTAGAGGACCTGGGCGTCCGCGGTGCCGATCGCCTGGGGCACCGCCATCACCGCGCCGTCCAGGTAGTCCGCGCCGTGGCCCTGCGCCCAGGTGGCGAGCTTGCGGATGTCCTCCGGGGTGCTGGAGCTGATGTTGAGCAGGGTCCGGCCGCTGAGGCTGCCGACCACCGGGTCGAGCAGTTCGCGCACCGCGCCGTGGTGCGCGAGGACGGTCAGCACCAGCGGGCTGGCCTCGATCGCCTTGGTCAGCGAACCGGCCACGACGGCGCCCCGGGCGGCGAGGTGCCCGGTCTTGCCCGGCGAGCGGTTCCACACCGTGGTCGGGTGCCCTGCGGCCAGGAACGCCTCGGCGAGCGCGGCGCCGAGGCGGCCGAGTCCGATGACGCTGACCGGGGTTTTGCTGCTGGTCACGATGATCACTCCTTGATCGCTGCTGCCTGTGCCACCACCGTGTCTGCCTGCGCTTTCGATTCGCTGGCGATGCGCTGTCGGCGCACCGCCAGCGGGTACGGTTGCCGGGTGCGATTCGGGGTGCTCGGTCCGCTGACCGCCTGGACGGCGGACGGGACACCGGCGCCGGTCCAGGAGTCGAAGGTGCGTGCCCTGCTGGCCGCGCTGCTCGCCCAGGACGGCCGGGCGGTCTCGGCGGACCGCCTGGTGCTGGACCTGTGGGGCGATGAGGTGCCCGCGAATCCCCTGGGCGCGTTGCAGACCAAGGTGTCCCGGCTGCGGCGGGCGATCGGGCGGGATCTGATCGAGTCCGGGCCCGCCGGGTACCGGCTGCGGGCCGAGGTGGACGCGGCGGAGTTCGCCGGGCTCCTGACCGCCGCCCAGGACGCGCCGCCCCGGGAACGGGCCGGGTTGCTGGTGCGCGCCCTCGAACTGTGGCGGGGACCGGCGTACGCGGAGTTCGCCGACGAGGACTTCGCCCGCCCGGTCGCCGAACGCCTGGAGGAGCAGCGCCTGGTCGCGGTCGAACTACTCGGCGCGGCACGGCTGGAACTGGGTGAGGTGGCCGAGGCACTGGCCGGGATCGACGACCCAGTACGGCGGCACCCACTGCGGGAACGGCTGCGCGCGGTGCGGTTGCGCGCGCTCTACCTGGCCGGACGGCAGGCCGAGGCGCTCACCGAGTATGCCGAACTGCGCACTCGGCTCGCCGCGGAACTCGGTGTGGACCCCGGCCCGGAACTGGCCGCACTGCACGAGTCCATGCTGCGGCAGGACCCCGGGCTGCGGGTCGCGGTACGCGCCCGCACCAACCTGCCCGCCGCACTCACCGAACTGATCGGCCGCGAACACACCGTCCGCGCGGTCCGCGCCCTGCTCGCCCGGCACCGCCTCGTGACACTGACCGGGCCGGGCGGGGTCGGCAAGACCAGCCTCGCCCTGGCCGCCGCCGAACCGGGACCGGAGTACCCGGACGGGGTGTGGCTGGTCGAACTGGCCGGCCACCCCGGCCCGACCGCCTGCACCGCGGCCGAGGTCGCCGAGTCGGTGGCCGGTGTGCTGCACGTGCGCGACGATTCCGGCGCCGGACTGGCCGCGCACCTGGCCGAGGCGCTCCGGGACCAGCGGCTGCTCCTGGTCCTGGACAACTGCGAACACGCCCTCGCCCCGGCCGCCGACCTCATCGCGCACCTGCTGCGCGCCGCGCCCGGCCTGCGAGTGCTGGCCACCAGCCGCGAAGGACTCGGCGTGCCCGGCGAACGCCTGGAAGCCGTGCCGCCACTGGCCCCCGCCGACGCGGTCCGCCTGCTCACCCAGCGCGCCGAAGCCGCAGGCGCCGACCTCAGCACCGCCACCCTGGAACAACTGTCCGCGCTGTGCCTGCGCCTGGACAGCCTGCCCCTGGCTCTGGAACTGGCCGCGCCCCGGCTGCGCGTGCTCGGACTGACCGAACTGCTGTCCAGAGTGGACGATCGATTCCGGCTGCTCACCACCGGCGGCCGACTGGTCCCGCCCCGCCAGCGCACGCTGCGCGCGGTGATCGACTGGAGCTGGGACCTGCTCACCGAACCGGAGCGGACCGTGTTGCGCCGCCTGGCCGTGCACGCCGAAGGCGCCACCCTGGCCGCCGTCGAAGCGGTCAGCGCCGCCCCGCCAATCCCCCTCGAAGACGTCCTCGACCTGGTGGCCCGCCTGGTTGATCGCTCCCTGGTGGTCGTCGCCGACGGGCCGCGCTACCGGCTCCTCGAATCCATCGCCGACTACGCGCACACCCGGCTGACCGAGTCCGGCGAACTGGCCGAAGTCCGCGACCGGCACCTGACCTGCTACCTCGACCTGGCCGAGAACGCCCGCCTGCGCGATGCCGGACAACGCGAATGGCTGCCCCGGCTGGACCGCGAATCGGCCAACCTGCGCCGGGCCCTGGACACCGCAGTGGACACCGCCGACACCGACCGCGCGCTGCGACTGGTCCGGGCGCAGACCTGGTACTGGTATCTGCGCGGCAGGCTCAGCGAGGCCGAACGCCAGCTCCGCCTGGCCCTGTCCGTCCCCGGCGCGCACCCGTTGCGGGACACCGTCACCGCCCTGCTCACCGGCATCACCCTGCTCCGCCGGGGCGCCACCGACCCTGACCTCCGCCGCCAGGCCATCGAAGAGTCCACAGTGGACGCCGACACCACCTGGTTCCTGAGTTTCTGCCTCGGCTACACCGGCGCCGACCTGACAGCCAGCGCCCGCAAGCTCGCCGAAGTGTCCACTGTGGACCCCTGGCTGCGCGCGATCTCCCTGGCCACCACTTCATTCCTGACCATCATGCGCGGCGACCTGCGCACCGCGGCCGAGCAGGCCGCCGAGTCACTGGCGGTCTTCGTCGGCCTCGGCGAGGTCTGGGGCCGTTCGCAGGCCACCTTCGCCCTGTCCACCATCGCCGAGATCACCGGCGACTACGCCAGGTCCGCCGAACTGCGCGGCACCGCCCTGGAACTGGCCCAGGAGCACGGTCTGTGGCCCGATGTGGCCGACCAGCTGACCGGCCTGGCCCGCCTGGACCTGTTGACCGGCAACCACTCCCGCGCCCAGGCCCGGCATGAGCAGGCCCGCCGCCTCGCCGTCGAACACGGCTACCACACCGGCGTCATCCACGCCGAACTCGGCCTGGCCCTGGGCGCCCGCCGCACCGGCGACCTGGACACCGCGGCCGAACTGTTCCACCGCGTGCTGTCCTGGCACCAGGACGTCAGCTACGCGCCCGGCATCGCCCTGGCGCACGCCGAACTGGGCTTCATCGCCGAACTCCGCGACAATCCCGACCAGGCCCTGGCCGCACACACAAGATCCCTCACCGCCGCCCACCTCAGCGGCGACCCCCGCGCGGTGGCCCTGGCCAAGGAAGGCCTGGCCGGTGCCCATGCCCTGGCGGGCAGGCACGATGAGGCCAGGGCCCTGCTCGCCGAAGCCGCCGCGCACCGCGCCGCCGCCGGCGCTCCCCTGCCCCCGGCCGAACGCGGCGACGTGGACCGCGTCACCGCCCGGATCGCCGCCTCAGTCCCAGGGCAGCGCTAATCCCGCGTCCTCGGTCACCGAGCGCAACGGCGTGACGGTAGGACATCCCTGCGCCAGCAACGCGACATCGCTGCCGTCCTCGATCGCGCCCTCGGACTCCACGGTGACCAGCTCCAGGCCACCGCCGTCCAGGTGCCGGACCCGGGACTGCACGGTCCCGTGCGCGGCCAGCGAGGCCCGCCGCAACGGCCCCAGCTTGCCGACCGGCACATTGGGCACGTTCAGGTTCAGCACACTGCCCGGCGGCAACTCCCACAACGACTTCAGCACCGTCTCCGCCACCTCCACCGCGGTCTCCCAGTGCTGCTCGGCGACCCCCCGCCCCACATCCAGCGAGACGGCCAGGGCCCGGATCCCGTTGATCCCGGCTGTCAACGCCGCCCCCACGGTCCCCGAATGCAGTACCGCCCGTCCCACGTTGGCCCCGCGATTGACACCGGACAACACCACATCCGGCCGCCCCCCGAACGCTCCCTTGGCCGCCAGCAACGCGATCAGTCCCGGATGCCCGGCCACCGCGTACCCGGGCACCTCCGGCAACCCCTCCAGGCTCCGCCGCCGCACCGCCACCCGCCGCTTGTCCTCCGCCGCGGTCAGTCCGGCACTCGTGCCGCTGGCCTCGGTGGCGGGGGCGGCGACCACGGTGGTCAGCCCGGCCCGGTCGGCCAGGCCGGCCAGCGCGGCGAGTCCTGGGGCGAGGATGCCGTCGTCGTTGGTGATCAGTGCGAGCTGCGTGGTCATGAGCTGCCCTTCATCGCCGGAGATGCTCCTCGCACCTCACCTTGCCGAAGGGTGGGCTGGGTGGCAATGCGGGGGCGTGGCGGCGGCCTGGCCACCCGCTCCCGTTCCGCCGCCGGTTACCGCAGCACCGCGCACTGACCTGTTGCCGGGCCGACCCCGGTGATCGGGGCGCCCAGGTTGTCCGGAGCGGTCGCGTTGCCCCGGCACTGCACCGGTCCGGTGACCGCCACGCCCGCGAGCACCGGTCCGCGATCGGTCGCCGTGGAATCCGACACCCGCAGCGCGCCCACGATCCGGCCGCCGACCACGGTCACGTCGCCGGTGGTGCCGGTCAGCGCGGCAGGGCCGACGATGGTGGAGTTCAGCAGGTGCACGCCGACCGCTCGGTCGGTACGGACGGGGCCGGTGATGGCCGACTCGGTGGCGACCAGGGTGGCGCCGGGGCTGACGGTGAGTGGGCCGGTGACGGTGGCGGCGTTCAGGCAGGTCACGCCGGTGCTCACGACCAAGGGGCCGGTGTGGCGGCCAGTGATCGTGGTGGTGCAGGCCGGGGGTTCGCGGAGCAGCGTGACGGCGAAGCGGCCGGGGGTGGCGGTGTTGCCCGCGGGGTCGATGGCCCGGTAGTCGATGGTGTGGCGACCGTAGCCGGGGGGCACGTTGTCCCAGGGAGACAGCCTGGGGGTGCCGAGTTTGCCGTAGATCAGGTCGTCGATGTTGGTGCCGTTGGGGGTGAACCGGAACGGCGCGGCGGCGTCGGTGGGCCAGCCGAAGTAGTTGTACCAGCCGTCGCCGTTGGTGCGGAATTCCGGGACCACGAAGCCCTGGGTGTCGTCGGTGGCCTTGAGCCGCATGGTGAAGGGCGCATTGAACACGTACTCCGGATCGCCCGTCGGGGAGGTCCTGGTCAGCAGCGGTTTGGACAGCTCGAAGCTGGTGGCGGGGGCCTGGGCGTCGACTGACCAGGTGCGGGTGGCCGTGCCGGTGGTGGCGGTGAGGGTGTGCCGTCCCGGGGTGAGCTTGAGGGACTTGAGGTTGAGGTCGCGGTTGTCGGCGGTGGTGCTCACCTGGCGGCCGTCCAGGGTCCAGGTGACCGGGGGTTCCTGGGCGGCGGGGCGGGTGGTTTGCACGTAGACGACATCACCGCCGCCTACCGGACGGTTGGTAGGGGTGTGTGCGAGGAAGTCGGCGGGCACGTTCGGGCGCGGGGTGGTGAGGCTGGTGTCGATCGTCCAGGTGCGGGTGCGGGTCAGCGCGGTGGAGGCGCGGATGGCCGGGTCGCGGACGAAGTCGGTGGGGTCGGTGACCGTGGCGAGCAGGGTGTGACGGCCGGGGGTCAGGTTCTGCTTGGCCAGATCCACTGAACGGGAGCCGTTGGTGGCCAACGGTTTGCCGTCCAGGGTCCAGGTGACGGTGAGGCTGTGGCTGACCGGGTGCAGGGGTTCGGCCCACACCACGCGGTCCGCCCCGATGGGTGCGGTGTTCGGGGTGCCGTCCTGCAGGATGCTGGTCTTGCCGGAGAGGCGTTCGACCATGCGTTCCCTGGTGGGCTGGTCGAAGTAGTAGCCCAGGGTCTTCATCATCGAGTGTTTGCTGGGCCGCCACACGCCGGTGCTGGCGTACATCCCGGCCTCGAACCGGCCGATCACGCCGCCGGAGTCGCTGGGCTCGCCGAGCCAGCGCCACCACTTCTTCTTCTGGTCTCGCATTTGCTGCTCGGTGAGCAGGGAGTGGTGCACGGAGTCCGGTTCGCCGCCGGTGTAGGCGCCGCCGCGCACGCCGCGGTTGAGGTAGTCGTACTCGTCCTGCAGCCCGCCAAGGGAGTGGCCCAGCTCGTGCGGGGTGATCAGCGCGGACAGCGCGTTGCCACCGGAGGCGGTGGCGTAGGTGCCGCCCGCACCGCCGTAGGTGTCGCTGTTGGCGATGGCCAGGATCTGCCGGTTGGCGGCGGTGGTGCCGGACACCAGGTTGGCGTAGTTGACCACCGCGGTGCTGTCCACGGTGAGCAGGCGGCGCACCCCGCTGGGATTGCAGCCGCCCCAGAAACCCATGCGCAGCGGGGTGTTGCGGCGCGGCGAGCCGATGTCCGGATCGCAGCTGACGCCGGATTCCGGGGAGGCGATCTCCACCGTGTAGACGTTGAGATAGCTGCGATAGGACTTGAACGGCTCGATCGTCCACAGCACGTTGAGGTGCTTGTCCACGTGCTCGCGGAACTTGGGCAGGTCGGCGCTGGTGTAGCCGTCCGGCACGATCACCAGGTTGAACCGCTTGGCCGGATCGCCGGTGACCTGCACGGGCACCACGGTCCCCGGCGGCGCGGCGGGATCGGCCTTGGCCGGACCGGCGGCCAGCAGCACACTCGAGGCCAGGGCCAGCGCGCCCAGCAGCGCGGCGGTTCGTCTCACCATGGTCGGCAGCCTAGAACGCCCCGGCCCCGGCTCAGCAGTGCCGCCCGTCGACAGTGTTGAACTGTTTTTGGCCAAGTAGGCCACCTGGACCAGCGCGGATCAGCCAGGCGTCACAGCTCGCCCAGCTCGGTCAGCACCCGCTGCGCCACGGCGTAGGCGGCGTTGGCCGCGGGCACCCCGGCGTAGACCCCGGTGTGCAGCAGCACCTCGCCGATCTCGGCCGCGGACAGGCCGTTGCGCACGGCCGCGCGCACGTGCATGGCCAGCTCCTCCTGGTGGCCCAGCGCGGTCAGCAGGGCCAGGGTGAGGCAGCTGCGGGTCCGCCGGTCCAGGCCGTCCCTGGTCCACACCGATCCCCAGGCAGCACGGGTGATGTAGTCCTGGAAGGGGGCGGTGAACTCGGTCGTGCTGGCCACCGCGCGGTCCACGTGCGCGTCGCCGAGCACCTCCCGCCGCACCCGCATTCCCTCGGCGTACTGGTCGTCAGACATCGAGTGCTCCCAGGTGGTCCAGGATCAGCCGGCTGAACTCCGCGGGCCGCTCCACGTTGCCCAGGTGCGCGGCCTGGTCGACCAGGGCGAACCGGGCGCCGGGGATCCGGTCCGCGATGAGGCGGCCGTGTTCGGGTGGGGTGGCCGGGTCCTCGGCGCTGGAGATCACCAGGGTCGGCGCGCTGATCGCGGGCAGCAGCGGGAGCAGGTCCATCCGCTCGATCGCCCCGCAGCAGGCCGCGTACCCCTCGGCGGGGGTCGCGGCGACCATCCCACGCAACTCGGCGGCGAACTCCGGCTCCCGCTGGGCGTAGGCGGGTGTGAGCCAGCGGCTGACCACCGCCTCGGCCACCGCGCCGGTGCCCTCGGCGCGGACCAGACGCGCCCGGTCCGCCCACCCGGATCGCGGGGTCAGATCGGCCGAGGTGCAGCACAGCACCAGACCGCGCACCCGGTCCGGCCGGTGCGCGGCCAGCCACATGCCGACCATCCCGCCCAGGGACAGCCCGGCGAAGTGCGCGTCCGGGAGGTCCAGCTCGTCCAGCAACGCCGCCGCGTCGGCGGCCAGGTCGGCCAGCTCATAGGGCCCCGGCGGCGTCAGCGAGGCCCCGTGTCCGCGGTGGTCGTAGGACATGACCCGGTACCCGGCCGCGGCCAGCGCACTCGCCTGCGGCCGCCACATGCGGCGATCGCTGCCGAGCGAACCGGACAGCACCACGGGTGTCCCGTCCCCGGGCCCGTCCACCACGTACGCCGGAAGGATCGTCACCTGACCTCCTCGTGCCACGCGGCCAGCGCGCGATCGACGAATACCCCGGCGCTGCCCAGATAGCCCGCCGGGTCCAGCAATTCCACGATCCGCTGCCGCGACAACTGTGCCGCCACCACCGGATCCGCGCCGAGCACCGCGGCAAAATCCTCCCCCGCCACCGCCCGCCGCGCACACCGGCCGACCACGTCATGCGCGACCAGTCGTCCCACCCGCCCGGTCAGCGCGGCCGTGACCCGTTCGGCCAGCAGCACTCCCCCGGTGCAGTCCAGGTTCGCCCGCAGCCGCTCGGGATCCACCCGCAACCGGTCCAGGCTCTCCGCCAGCCAGTACGCCGCGGCCCCGGTCACCCGGACCAGCTCGGACAAGGGTCGCCACTCGGCATGCCAGTGCCCAGCCGCCCGCTGGTACTCCTGCGCCCGCAAGGAGAACAAGGTGCCCACCAACCCGGGGGCCTGGGCGGCGGCACCGGCGGCGAGTACCGCGGCCACCGGGTTGTGCTTGTGCGGCAAGGTGGATGAGCCGCCGCTGCCCGGCGGGCCGTCCTCGTGGACCTCGCCGATCTCGGTCTGGGCGAGCAGGGTGATGGTGCGCGCGATTCCGGCCACCGCGCCCGCGAGGTCGCCGAGGGCGGCGGCGATGCTGGTGACGCGGGATCGCTCGGTGTGCCACGGGAGGGTGGGTTCGTCGAGGTCGAGCACTCGGGCCAGGGCGGCGAGCACGACCGGGCCGGTGATCGCGGCAGCGGCCGCCGCGGGCCGCGCGAGTCCCGCCTGTGCGACCTCCGCCAGCGAAGCCAGGGTCCCCGCCGCCCCGCCCAGCTGCACCGCGAACCGCAGCCCGCGCAACCGTTCCCGGGCAGCCGTCAGCGCGGACAGCCACCCCGCCGCCGTCAGCCCGAAGGTCACCGGCAACGCCTGCTGCCCCAGCGTCCGCCCGGCCTGCGGCGTGTCCCGGTACCGCAGCGCCAACTCCGCCGCCCGCACTCCAGCTCTGTCCACAATGGACAGCAGCTCGCCGGTCGCGCGGCGCAGCACCAGCATGGACGCGGTGTCCAGCACGTCCTGGCTGGTCGCGCCCAGGTGCACGTACCGCGCTGCCTCGCCGTCCACCTCGGCGGTGAGGGCGCGCACGAGTGGCGCGGCCGGGTTGCCGACGCCGGTTGCCGCCGCGCCGATCCCGGCTGGGTCGTAGCGGGCCGGATCACAGGCCGCGGCAATGGCTTTGGCGTGTTCCGGGGCGAGCAGACCAGCCTCGGACTGGGCCTGGGCGAGGGCACGTTCGAAGTCGAGCATGGCGTGCAGCCAGGCTTGGTCCTCGACCGCGGCTCGGACCGGGCCGGCGGCGCAGAGCGGGTCGAACAGGTCAGACATCGAAGAACACGGTCTCCTGGTCGCCCTGCAGGCGGATGTCGAACCGGTAGCCGTCCTCGGTGCGCGCGGCGATCAGCGTGGCTCGCCGGTCTGCCGGAACCGTGCGCAGGACGGGGTCGGACTGGTGTTGCTCGCTGTGTTCCGGGAAGTAGACGCGGGTCACCACCCGGTGCAGCAAACCGCGGGCCAGCACCGAGATGTCGATGTGTGGCGCCTGAGCCTGCCCTTGCTCAGCCGATCCCACTTCGACGGGCACCGCACCCGGCACCACGGTGCGCACACCGTAGTCGCCCTCGGCGTTGGTCGTGCACCGGCCGAACCCGCGAAACCCTGGCGCCGCAACGGCTCCGCGCGGATCCGCCGGGTGGTTGAAACGTCCGTCGGCGTCGGCCTGCCAGGTTTCCACCACCGCGTCCGGGACCGGCTCGCCCGCGCCGTCCCGCACTGTGCCACGCAACCATACCGCATCAGGCATACTCGGTGCCACCACGTCCGGGCCGTCCGTCCATGCCAGACCCAGCGCGAGGTAGGGGCCGACGGTTTGGGCGGGGGTGCTCATTCGTCCTCCTCGTCCTCGAAGACCGAGGAGTCGTTGCCGCGCAACACGATGTCGAACTCGAAGGCCAGGGCCCAGTTCGGCTGGGTGCGGTCAAGGTCGAAGCGGGAGACCATGCGTTGCCGGGCGCGCGGGTCGGGCACGGAGTTGAAGATGGGGTCCTGGGCGAAGAGCGGATCGTCCGGGAAGTACATCTGGGTGACCAGGCGCTGGGTGAACGCGGCACCGAAGACGGAGAAGTGGATGTGCGCCGGACGCCAGGCGTTGTCGTGGTTCTGCCACGGGTACGCGCCGGGCTTGATCGTGGTGAACTCGTAGCGGCCCTCGTCGTCGGTGAGGGTGCGGCCGGTGCCGTCGAAGTTGGGGTCGACCGGGGCAGGCCAGCGGTCGCGGACGTGTTTGTAGCGCCCGGCCGCGTTGGCCTGCCACAGCTCGACCAGGGAGTTGCGCACCGGTTTGCCGTTGCCGTCGAGCAGGCGGCCGTGCACGAGGATCCGCTGCCCGTGCGGTTCGCCGGGGTGCTGGCGGGTGAGGTCGTTGTCCAGGGGGCCGACCCGGCCGGGGCCGAGCAGCGGTCCGGTCACCTCGGTCAGCCGGTGTGGTAGAACGATGAGGGGTTGCTTCGGGTGGCGGAGCGCGGTGGACCCGTAGGCCGGGCTGTCCAGCGGTGGATGGGTGCCTGGTGGGTCCCGGTGGTAGCGCGGCAGCGCGAGCCGGTGCCCTTCGGTCGTCGACATCGTCTCCCCTTCTGACTTCAGCGACTTCTGACCTCAGCCTCAGCAGCCGATCGGCAGACCGGCGTAGTTCTGGGCCAGCTCGGTGGCCGCGGCGGTGGAGCTGCGCACCGCGTCGAGCTGGGCGAGTTGCAGGCGGGCGTCGAAATCGTCGCCGTGCCGGTGCAGCATGGTGGTCATCCACCAGGAGAAGTGCGTGCACCGCCAGACCCGGCGCAGCGCGGTGTCCGAATAGGACTCGGCCAGCTCCGGTTTGCCATCTAGGAGCCAGGACACCAGCGCGCGGTGCAGCAGCACCACATCGGCCACGGCCAGGTTGAGGCCCTTGGCGCCGGTGGGCGGCACGATGTGCCCGGCGTCGCCTGCCAGGAACAGCCTGCCGTGCCGGAGCGGGGTGGCGACGAAACTGCGCATGGGCAGCACGCTTTTCTCGGTGATCGGCCCGGTCCTCAGTTGCCATCCGCCGTCCTGCGCGCCGAGCCGGGTGGCCAGCGCGGTCCAGATCCGCTCGTCCGGCCATTCCGCCGGGTCCTCGCCTGGCCGGACCTGGAGGTAGAACCGGCTGATGGTGCTGGATCGCATGCTGTGCATGGCGAAGCCGTCCCGGTGCCAGGCGTAGATCAGTTCGTCGGTGGAGGGCGGCACCTCGGCGAGCACGCCGAGCCAGGCGAACGGGTAGTCCCGGGTCCAGGTCTCGCGCAACGACGCGGGCAGGGCCTGACGACTGGGGCCGTGGTGGCCATCGCAGCCCGCGATCACCTGCGCCTCGACCCGGTGCGCCTGCCCGTCGGCGTCGACGAAGGTGACGTGCGGGCGGTCGGTGTCCACCTCGTGCAGCTCGACCTGGCTAGCGCCGTAGAAGACCGGCCGGTCGGCGCGTTCGCGGGCGGCCATCAGGTCCTTGGTGACCTCGGTCTGCCCGTACACCGACACCGAGCGGCCGATCAGGTCGACGAAGTCCACGTGCTCGCGATGGCCGGGCCACTGGAGGTAGATTCCCCGGTGCCGCAAGGCTTCCGCGCCCAGCCGCTCGCCCACCCCGGCCTCGCGCAGCACCTCGACGGTGCCCGCCTCCAGGATCCCGGCGCGGATGCGGGACTGCACGTGTTCGGCGCTCTGGCGTTCGATCAGCACCGAGTCGACGCCGTCGAGCCCGAGCAGGTGCGAGAGCAGCAGCCCGGCGGGCCCGGCGCCGATGATGACCACCTGGGTGCGCATCCACTCCCCTTTCTCCGTGGACGCACCTTGGCCGCCGCGACCAGCGCGGAGCTACCTCACTTTCATTGAATGAGACACTAGTGGCGCACCGAGTGCGCGGGATATCCCCCGGGCGGCGGTGCGCAGCGCGGGCAGGTGGCCCTGGACCTGGGCGTCGTCGGGCACGATCACCGCGAGCGCGGCGGCCACCTCGTTGTCCGGGCCGCGTACCGGGGCGGCGATGCCGGTGACGCCGTCGTCGATGAACCCGCGGCTGAGCGCGAATCCGCCGCGCCGGACATCGGCCAGGAAGGCGCGCAGCCGGCCGGGATCGGTGATGGTGCGCCGGGTGTAGGCGCGCAGCGGCCCGGTGAGCACGGATTCCTGTAGCTCGGCCGGGGCGTGTGCGAGCAGCACCAGCCCGGCCGAGTTGACGTGCAGTGGCAGCCGCCCGGCGATCCGGATGACGTTGTCCACCGCGCCCGGCGCGGAGAGCCGTTCCAGGAACAGCACCTCGCGGCCTTCGAGGACGCCGAGCTGGGTGTGGTGGCCGACCACGGCCTGCAGGTCCTCCATGAACGGCATGGCCGCCTCGCGCAGGTTCAGCGCGGGCGAGGCGCGGGAGGCCAGTTCCCAGATCCGCAGGCCCAGCCGCACGCTGCGGTCGGGTTCGCGGTGCAGCCAGCCGTGTCCCACCAGCTCCTCGATCAGGCGGGAGGCGGTGGGCACGGGCAGCCCGGCGCGGCGGGCGATCTCCGAGACCCGCAGCGCCGGGGTGTCCGTGCCGAAGGTCTCGAAGATGCGCACCACCCGTGCCAGCACCGATTCCCCGGCTGGCGAATTGGCCATGCTCAGCCCTGTTCGGGGTACAGCCCGTGCAGCCAGACCCGCCAGGCTTCGTTGGTGGCGGGCTGTTCGGCCGGGTAGTAGAAGTGGTGGCCGACCGCGATGGTCATGCCGAGCGGGGCGCGGCCGTGGAAGCGGTAGAGCGCGTCCTCGGTGCGCACCGCGAGGAAGGGGCTGTCCTCGCCCTCGAACCAGTCCACCTCGCCGTCGATGGCGGGCAGGCCCTCGGGTGTGAGGTGCACCCGCTCGCCCAGGGCGGGGTTGTGGTCCAGGCCGAGGCCGCGCAGCAGCACCGGCCACGCCTCGGGTTTGGCGGTGGCCTCCGGACCCTCCGCGGTGATGTAGACCGCGGGCCTGCCGGCGAAGTGCCGGAGGTACAGCGCGAGGGTGTGCAGGTACATGTCCCAGCCGCGGGCGGTCAGGCCCTCGAACTCCGCGCCCCAGTCATCGCTGAGGAAGCCGCTGTGCACGAAGCGGAGCACGGTGCTGCCGCCGTCCCTGGCCTCGATCAGGTACTCGAAGGCGTGAAAGGAACCGTCCGGTCCCGCCGGCGTGGTGATCGACAGGTGTTCGCCCGGCTGCCAGATCTCGCAGGCGCCCTCCTCCGGCGCGGGCTGGGACATGAACCAGCCCTCCAGGCCGGGTCCGGTGGAGATCGCGTCCCACACCTGCTGCGGCGTGGCCGCCAGCTCGACTTCCTTGCGCAGCTCGAACTTCCGGCCCATTACGACTCCTTGTCAGTGTTGTGGTCAGGGGATTCCAGCACCGGCTGGACGCTCGGGTGCACCGCGACCAGCACCCGGTGGGTGCGGCCGCCCGCCGCGGTCTCATCGTGGTACTTGCCCACCAGCCCGGCCACCGCAGCGGCCAGTTCCCGCGCGAACGCGGCCCGATCGGTGGCGGAGGCGAAGCGGATCTCGCCGTCGAGGGCGAAGGTCGCCAGGGGTTTCCCGGCCTTGCGGCTGCCGGTGATGAGCCTGCCGACGTCGCGGACGAGGCGGGCGGCCAGGGCGAGCAGCCAGCGCGCGGACAGCTGGTCCGGCGCGCGGGCCGGATCGGGCTGCACCGCGGACAGGGCGTCGGGCGAGATCACGTAGGAGGCGGCGGTGGCCCGCAGCACCCGTTCGGTGAAGTTGCCCTTGCGCCGCTCCTCCACCAGCTCCACCAGGCCGTGTTTCTCCAGTTCACGCAGGTGGTAGTTGACTTTCTGCCGCGGGATGCCGACCCGGGCGGCCAGGGTGCTGGCCGAGCCTGGCTCGACGAGTTCGGCAAGCAGACGCGACCGCAGCGGATCCAATGAGATCTCCGCCGCGGCCGCGTTCTCGATCACCGCTACCTCAAGCATGCGGCAATACTGGCTTGGACAAATTTTTTTGTCAAGGCTTCCCGGTGATCAGCACCCGGAGGTGGCTGGCACCCCGGCGAAGCGGTCGGCGAGGAAGCGGTGCGCGGCCTCGTTGCCGGTGTAGACCAGGGTGATGTGATCACTGGGGTAGCCCTGCCAGCGCGCGTTGACGCCGAGCCGGCAGTAGTCCGCGAACAGCTCCCGGGCTTGGGGCTGGTGCACGAGTTCGTCGTTGTCGGCGTGGTACTGGAACACCGGCACCGGGATTTTCTTGCCGCCGAGCTTGTTCTCCCGGACCCTGGCCAGCCACTGCGGGGTCAGCACCGGGCTGCTGGTGGTGTGCTCGCTGAGCTTGCCCTTCGGATACCAGGTGAGCAGTTCGAGGGTGCAGGCCTCGCGCCGCATCCGGGCGAACTCGGTGCGCCCCTTGTCGTTGAGGTAGTCGTTGAGCTTCAGCTCCGGGTAGGCCTGGTCCAGGCCCATCAGCGCGTAGGCGAGCACGCCGTAGCCGGGCTTGCCCTCCAGGGGCAGCGCCACCTGGATCAGGTCCGCCGGCACGCCGCCGCCGACCACGCCGACCAGGTTCAGCTCCGGCGCGTAGGCCGGCTGGGTCTCCCCCGCCCACATGGCCGCGCCGCCGCCCTGGGAGTAGCCGCGGAAGGCGACCTTCGCGTTGGCGGACAACCCGGCCGCGGGCAGGCGCAGCGCGGCCCGG
This sequence comes from Crossiella sp. CA198, assembly GCF_052078295.1. Lineage (NCBI taxonomy): Bacteria > Bacillati > Actinomycetota > Actinomycetes > Pseudonocardiales > Pseudonocardiaceae > Crossiella > Crossiella sp. CA198. The sequence goes on along the minus strand of NZ_JBQJIM010000010.1, from coordinate 119,323 downwards.
ACCACGTCGATCACCGCGGCGCCCATGGAGCGGCCGACGATGTAGGTGGTGCGCGGTTCGGGGGTGTAGCCCTCATAGTCGGTGATCGCGACCGCGTAGCCGCGATCCAGGAGGTCGTTCACCGCGGGCTGTTCGTAGAGCGCGCCGACGTTGACCATCGCCGAGGGGGTGCAGCGGAAGGCCGGTCCGTGGGTGCCCACGGCCAGGCCGACCACCGGCGCGGTCTTCGGGTCGGCGTTCTTGGGCACCAGCACCGTGCCGGTGACCGCGTGCCGCTGCCCGAGGGCGTTGGTGGACAGGTACATCACCTGCCAGGCCCTGGCCTTGTCCCGGGTGGGCGGGTTGTCCGAGACCCGGGAACGCACCAGGTCGCCGGGCGCGCCGGCGGGCAACGGGTCCGGCGGCTGGTAGAAGCTGTCCGCGAGCGCCACCGGCGACGGCAGCAGCGCCGCCACCAGCAGGGCGCCGGACAATGCCAGCAGGACACGGCGAATGGAACGTGACATCGCTCGACCTCCGAGCCGCACGACTAGTCTGAAAACAGGGAATTGGCCAGCTGGCCGACCCCGCAAAACTACCACTCACCCCGGGGCGCCCGAAGTACTATTCTTTGTCACCTGATCACAAAAACCGGTTCCGGAAACGCGCACCTCCACACGACGACCTCACACGAACAGGCGACGTCGGCTGACAGAGAAATGTTCACATTTGACAGAAATGCCGGATACTCGGCTAATACACGGTATGCGACTGGCGAGTCGACTGTGGTCGACCATCCCGAAGGAGTTCGCCCGCCCGTTCCGCCCGCACGTGGCGCGCATGACCGCGGACATGATCCAGGAGATCCGGCGGGCGGTGCCGGAGTACGAGGCGCTGCTGGGCAGCCAGCACGAACCGGTCATCATCGAGTCCACCGAGAAGGCCATCCTGCACTGCATCGACAACCTCGGCGACCCGCAGTTCCGCAGCGACGAGTGGGCGAGCTACCTGCGCCACCGGGGCCGGGTGGAGTTCCAGGAGGGCCGCAGCGCCAACGCCTTGCAGACCGCCTACCGGGTCGGCGGCAAGGTCGCCTGGCGGCACGTCTGCGCGGTCGGGCAGAACCTGGGCTTCCCGTCCGAGCTGCTGTTCGTGGCCGCCGAGGCGATCTTCGCCTACGTCGAGGAGCTGTCCGCGCTGGCCGTGGAGGGCTACACCGAGGCCCAGCGGCAGGCCGCGGGCAGCCGGGAGCGCCGCAGGCGGCGGCTGCTGGAGCTGATCCTGACCGAACCGGCACCGTCCCGGCGGGTCCTGGTCGAGCACGCCGAGGCGGCCCGGTGGACCATGCCGGACTCGGTGGTCGCGGTCGCCCTGGAACCCCGCGGCGACCAGCACACGCTCAGTCCGCCCGCGCTGGACCCGGAGGTGCTGGTCGATCTGGAGGGCGAGGTGCCCTGCCTGGTCACCGCCAACCCGGAGCGGCACCTGCGCAACCTGGCCCGCAACCTCAACGGCTGGCGGGCCGCGGTCGGCCTGCCGGTGCCACTGGCCGAGGCGGCGATGTCCCTGCGGGGTGCGCGGCGGGCCCTGCGGCTGCTGCAGCGGGACCTGCTGCCGGACCACCCGGTCACCTGGTGCGCGGACGAACTGCCCACGCTGTGCCTGTTCGCCGACGAGTTCCTCATCGGTGAGCTGGCCCGCCGTTGCCTGACCCCCCTGGACGACCTCACGCCCAAGCAGCGCCGCCGCCTGGCCGACACCCTGCTGGCCTGGCTGAGCAGCCGCCGCAACGCCCTGGAGATCGCCGCCGACCTGGACGTGCACCCGCAGACCGTGCGCTACCGGTTGCACCAGCTGGAACGCCTCTTCGGCGACCGCCTCACCGACCCGGACCAGCGACTCGCCCTGGAACTGGCCCTGCGCGCCGAGCGCCTGCTGCACCCGAGTCCGTGACCGCCGCCCGCCCACTTGGGCCAACTCGTACGCCCAGTTGGGCCAACCCGGCGTACGAGTTGGGCCAACTGGGCGGGCGGGTCAGTGGTACTCCACGCTCATGGATTCCGCGCACATGGTCAGCTCGGCGATGGCCACCTGGTCGTGCCTGGTGTCGAAGCTGGGCGCGGCGATCCGGGTCGGGTAGGCGCTGCGTACCCGCCAGGTGACCAGCAGTTCGGGGCCGGGATCGTTGGTCAGGCTGATCGCCAGGTCCCGCTCGGCGACCCGGTCGCCCCAGGCCGAGCCCAGCCAGTCCCACAGCTCACCGCGTGCCGCGCAGACCCCGCGGGTCAGGGTGAAATCGACGTTGTGCCTGCGCGCGCCGATCGGTTCCCGCCCGGTCTGCAGACCGGTGACCCGGACGAACGCCATGACGTCGCCCTCCACCGCCACCCGGAACCGATAGGACGGCATCGGTGGACGCCTGGTGGTCAGTTCGGCCGACGTGCGCATGGGGAGCCCTCTCACCTGGAAGAAGATCAGACCCCAGCATGCGACGACGCTCAGTGACGCCGCCGTGACGTGGCGCACAAACCGGCCTCACGGACGCAACCGCAATGTGGTGATCACCCGGTTGTCCGGCCCGGCGACCAGGCCGGTGAACAGCGGACTCAGGTCTTCCCGGACGCCGCAGCCGGTGAACGGCGGGATCTCGAAGACCGAGGTGTAGCGGTAGTCGGTGTTCGGCAGGATCGGCAGCTCGCCCTGGAGCCGGAACACCGCGGGCGCGCTGGTCCGGCAGTGCGCGCCGACCTCCACCGGCACGGTGTCCTGGCGGACGTCCCGCAGCCGGATCCGCAGCGGCACGGTGATGTCGAGTTTGCCGCCGGGGAGGGTGCCGGTGGCGGGGCCGTCGGGCTCGAACTCGAGGGTGGCGGTGTGCGGGACGAAGCCGAGCACGATGAAGTATGACCTGGTCGGCGGGATGGCCAGGGTGCCGGCGAGCTTGCCGGTGCCGAGGTTGACGGTGGTGTTCATCAGGCCGGGGGTGGTGGTGACCTCGGAGCGGAGCTTGCGGATCGTGGCGGTGGTGCGGACGTCGTGGCGGAGTTCGATCTCGGCGTCCGGGGCGGCGCCGGGGATCAGCGGGGGCGGGCAGGGAGCCTGGCTGGTGGACGGGCCGGTGCTCGGCGGTGGACTGGGGCTGGGTGACGGGCTGGGCCGGGTGGTCGGGGACGGGGTGAGGTGGCTCGTGGGTGGCGGGCTGGACGGGGTGGGGCTCAGGCTGACCTGGGAGGACGTGCTGGTGGCGGCGGGGTCAGGGTCGGTGGCGCCCGGTTGCCCGGCGGCACCCGGGATCGCGACCCGGGGCGGCGAGGCCGCGCCCAGGATCGCGGCGCGCGGGAACGCGCCCTGGGGCTGGATCGCGGCGCGCGACCCAGCCTCCGGCGGCCCGGCGGGTGCTGCCTGCGCCGATCCCGGAGTCGTCGGAGACCCCGGGATCGGCGCGGCCTTGCGGTCGGCCGGCGGCTCGATGGCGGACCGGGCCGCCGGCCGGTCACCGGGCAGTGGTGCCCGGCGTCGCGGGGCCGGGGTGGCGGCGCCGGTCGGGCAGGGACCTGCCTGACCGGCGCCGCTCGCGGCCGGATCGGGATGTGGTCGCGGGCTCTGGTCGGCGGGTGCGGCCCCGGCGGTGATCACCACGGCTGTGGTGGCCAGCACGGTGGCGAGACCGGCCCACCGCCAGCGCCACTGCCTAGCGGCGGGTGACGCCCTGGTCAGCGCGGGGCCGGGGCTCATTTGGGGGCCGGGAGGGTGGGGAACTCGGCCAGCTGGTCGGGGGTCGGCGGATCCACCACAACCGGGGCACCCCAGTCGTGGAAGTCCGCCGAGACGGCGCCGATCGAGGCCCGCACCGGCCGGTCGTTGCCGTCCACCGACAACAGGACACTGTGCCCGGCCGGCACGGCAACCTCGTAGCGCACACCTTCGGGTGCGGTCTTGGCCGAGGCCAGGCTGGCGCCCGCAGGGACCAGCTTGCGCGGGTCGGACAGGTCGCGGATGCGCTCGGCCACCTCCGCCATCGGCTTGGCCAGCTCGGCGCCGTCGCCGGTGAGCCGCAGCCAGGATCTGGCGCCCGGTGCGCGGTGGTCATCGGGGATCCGGACGTAGGACGCGCCGGGCAGGAACGCGTACGTCACGGGCTGACCACCGGGTTTGGTCAGTTCGCACCGGGCGCTGGTGGTGTCCCGGCGGCACACGGCCTTGCCGGTCACCCCCAGATCGAGGTCGACCGCCACCGACTTCTGCGTGTCGGCGGCGGTGCTGATGGCCCTGGCCAGGGCTTGCGCGTCCGGATGGCCGGGCGCGGCGGCGGGCGTGCTGCTGCACGCGGTGACCGCGAGCAGTAAGAGCAGAGCGGGGATGGTGGCGCGCATCAAGGCCTCCGGCAGGCAGGGGTGGGACCCGGGTGCGGACGGGCTGGCGGCGAACGCCGTCCGCACCCGGGGGCTGGTTACGCCTTCTTCAGGTCGAGCGTGATCGTGTTGCCGGGACCGGAGGTCACGGCGCTGACCACGTTGGTGATGAAGGCGCCACACCCGGCGAAGGCCGGGATCTCGTAGTCGCCGGTGAGCGTGCCGCCGACCATCGGGTTGAAGTTCGGACCCGAGTTGAGCGCGATGTCAGCGGGCTTGGTGGTCTGGCAGGTGTTGCCGAGGACCACCGGGATGCCCCAGATCCGGATGTCGGGCAGCCGGATGGTGACCTTGGAGCTGGACTTGACCACGCCGCCGGTGAAGGTGCCGGTGGTCTTGCCGACGGGCAGCAGTTCCACCACGGACTCGGTGGGAATGAACCCGAAGAGCTTGAAGCTGGCCTTGGTCTTGGGCAGGGACAGATCGCCGGTGAGCGCGCCGGAGGTCAGGTTGACCTTGGCGGCGAACTCACCAGGGCCGAGCACGACCGGGGTGTTGAGCTTCTTGATGTGGGACTTGCCGTTGAGGCCGTAGCTGATCTCCAGGTCCGCAGGCGGCGGGGTGGTGGAGGTCGAGGTCGGGCTGGTCGTGGTGCTCGACGGGCTGGTCGTGGTGCTGGTCGGCTTGGTGGTGCTGCTGGAGGTCGTGCTGCTGGTCGTCGTGGTGGTGGTGCCAGGCGGCAGCACGTCGACCTCGTACAGCCTGGTCTTCTGTGCCGGATCGGTCTTCTTGATGGTGCAGGCCGAATCGAAGGTGCCAAGGCCGGTCGGCGTGCCGTCGGCCTTGAGCGGGGTGAGCGTGGTCAGGAAGTCACCGACGTCGATCGTGGTGCGGCCCGGGTTGGGCAGCGCGAAGGACGGGGCCTTGCCCTTGGCGATGACGTCGAAGGGACCCGAATCCGGGATCGGGGTCTTCGGGAAGGTCATCGGCACCTTGAGGTCCAGGGCGAGTCCGGCGTTGTCCAGCTTGGTGTCCGCGGTCGCCTTGCCCTCGATGGTGGCCGCCGAGACCAGTTTCAGTCCGGCGGTGGCATCGGCCGGCACGGTGGCCACCGCGGTCACGTCCACCTCGGGGGTGGGCTGACCGGCCACCGGCTTCTCCGGCAGACCGGTCACGGTGATCTTGACCGACATGTCCTTCACGCCGATCAACGGGAACGGGCAGCTGTACACCAGGGTCAGCTCGGCCGGGGGTGCGGCGATGCCGGTGCCCGCGCCCGCCAGCACGCCGGCCGTGGTCAGCATCGCCCCGACGGTCACCGTGGCCAGTGCCCCGGCAAGCCTGCTGCGATTGTTCATCTTCATTGACTCCTCATCGCACGGGATTGGCTCACCCCACCCAACGCCATTCCCGGAAGCAAGGTTACGCGGCAATTTCTGGAATTCGTTTTCTTGTCAGCGCCCGCTAAACCTTGATCATCACGTTTGTCATCGGATGCGCATCACAGAAAGGCCCGACGTTCGGGTGTTGACCAGGTTCATTATGCGGCAATAACGTCCGGCGGGCCCTGAGCCGATTCGAAAGGCCATTTCCCATGCCCGAACTAGCGATACCGGCGGCGGTCGACGCCGACGAGGTGCTGGCCGAGGTCACCGTGATGATCCGGACCCTGCTGGAGCACTACGGACTCGACGATGTGGCCATCGGCCGCTGGTGCCGGTTCCACGACGACCTGGACCTGGAGAGCATCGACCTGGTCAAGCTGGCCACCGCGCTGCGGGCCCGCTACGGCGAACCGGTCAACCTGGCCGCCTTCCTGGCCGGGCTGGACCTGGACGCGCTGATCGGGCTGACCGTCGGGCACCTGGTCGACTACATCGTCGCCGCGCTGCGGGCGGCCGGGACGGAGCGGCGCCGGTGACCCTGTTGACGGTCTGCGGACTCGACGTGCACGTGCAGCGCCTGCTCCCCCGCGGCGACGGCCGGGAGGCGCCCATGGTGGTGTGCGTGCACGGCATCCTCACCGACAGCCTGGCCAGCTACTACTTCACCCTCGGCCCGGCGCTGGCCGCGGCCGGGTACGAGGTGCTCATGTACGACCTGCGCGGACACGGCCGCAGTCACCGACCCGCCAGCGGCTACCAGCTGGAACGTTTCGTCGGCGATCTGCGGCACCTGCTGGACCGGTTGAACGTGCGCCGCCCGGTGCACCTGATCGGCAACTCCTTCGGCGGCACAGTCGCCTTCGGCCTGGCCGCGGCCAACCCGGAACTGGTGGCCAGCCTGGCCTTCATCGAATCCGAACCCGCACTGGCGCCCTGGCAGCCGAAGATGGCGAGCAACCTGGCGCGGGCCAAGCGGGAACTGGTACGCGAGGAATCCCTGGCCTGGATCGCCGCCGAGTACAACCCGCACACCGCGCGGCTGGCCAAGGGCGCGGCGAAGTTGTTGCACAGCACCACGATCGCCGAGGACATCCCGGCCAGCCAGGTGCTGACCGAGGACGAGGTGGCCGCGATCGAGGCGCCGGTGTTCGGCATCTACGGCGACCGGTCCGACCTGGCCGCGCAGGCCCCCTGGCTGGAGAAGCTGCTGCCGCGCTGCCGGACCGTGGTCATCCCGGACCAGGAACATTCGGTGCTGATCGAACGCACCCCGCTGACCAGGGCGTTGCTACTGGAATGGCTGGGCGAGCACGCGCTCAGCGCACCGGAAGATCGCGTTCGGCCCATTCGGCCATCGCGGTGAAGACGGTCTGCAACCGGTAGCCCGCCTCGGTCAGTTCGTACTCGACCCGGGGCGGGACCTCGGCGTACGGGGTGCGGGTGAGCAGCCCGGCCCGCTCCAGTCCCTTCAACCGCGCGGACAGGGTCTTCGGGCTGATCCCGGGCAGCGCGGCCCGCAGTTCGGTGAACCTGCGCGGCCCCATGAGCAGCTCCCGGACGACCAGGGTGGCCCACGGGCCTTCCAGCACGGTCAGGAACCGGGCGATCGGACACTCCGGCAAAGTGTGCTCCGGCTCACTCATCCAAACTCCATTAGTTCATTTGAGGAAACTGATTCCCCATCGGAACTATAGCCGCATGACCTACCTCGTGCACGGCGCCACCGGCGCCCAGGGCGGCCCCGTCGCGGCGCTGCTGACGGCCAACGGCCACGACGTCCGCCCGCTCACCCGCGCGGTCGCGGAACTCGACGACGTTTCCGCGCTCACCAGCGCCTATGCCGGGGTGGAAGCCGCGTTCATCCACTTCCCGATCACCCCGGATCCGGCCGCGCCCGGCCGCTGGGCCAAGGCACTGGCCACCGCCGTGCTGGCCGCCAAGCCGCGCCAGGTGGTCATCTCCACCAGCGGCGGCGTCGGCGACGACCGCCTCGCCGCGATCTCCGGGCTGGCCGCCGGCCTACGCGCGGGCGGAGTCCCCGCCACCCTGCTCGCGCCCCGGCTGTTCCGGGAGAACCTGCTGCTGCCGCCCATTCAGGACCGGCTGCGCGCCGAGGACACCCTGAGCTACCCGGTGCGCGCGGACCAGCCGATCGCCTGGGTCAGCCACCTGGACGTGGCCGAGGCCGCCGTGACCGCGCTGACCCGGGCGAACGCGCCGGAAGAGGTGCACCTGGGCGAGACCCTCACCGGCCCGGAGCTGGCCGCCGGGTTCGCCGCGCACCACGGCCGCCCGGTGCGCTACCAGCAGCTCACTCCCGCCGAGTTCCAGGTGCTGCTCGCCCCGCTGCTCGGTGCGGCCGCCGCCGCGGGCATCGCCGCCTCCTACCGCGACATCGCCGCCCTGCCGCACCTGAGCTTCCCGGCCGAACAGGGCGGGCAGGCGCTGCTGGGCGCCGAGCCGCGTGGCACCGCGGCCTGGCTGGCCGAGCTGGGCATCCCGGCCTGAGCCACCCCGGCCCCGGGCGCCACGAACACGAAGTGCAACAGCTCACCCGGCCCCGGCCCCTCCTCTGGCGGGTCTGCTAGGCCGACCGTGCGTAGGGTGTTGCGGGTGAGTACACATTTCGATGTCGTGGTGCTCGGCGCCGGACCCGGCGGGTACGTCGCGGCGATCCGAGCCGCGCAACTCGGCCTGCGGACCGCGGTGATCGAGGAGCGCTACTGGGGCGGGGTCTGTCTCAACGTGGGCTGCATCCCGTCGAAGGCGCTGCTGCGCAACGCCGAGCTGGCGCACATCTTCCAGCACGAGGCGCAGGAGTACGGCTTCTCCGTCGAGGGCGGGAAGGTCAGCGTCGACTACGGCGCCGCCTACCGCCGCAGCCGCCAGGTCGCCGACGGCCGGGTCAAGGGCGTGCACTTCCTGATGCGCAAGAACGGCATCACCGAGTTCACCGGCCGCGGCGCGTTCCTGGACGCCAAGCGGATCCAGGTCGCCCTGGCCGACGGCGGCACCGAGACGATCAGCTTCGAGCACTGCATCATCGCGGCGGGGGCCTCGCCGCGGCTGCTGCCCGGGACCACGCTGTCCGACCGCGTGGTCACCTACGAGGAGCAGATCCTGGCCGAGGAGCTGCCCGGCAGCGTGGTGATCGCCGGGGCAGGCGCGATCGGCGTCGAGTTCGCCTACGTGCTGGTCAACTACGGGGTCGAGGTCACCATCGTCGAGTACCTGGACCGCCTGGTCCCCCTTGAGGACGAGGAGGTGTCCAAGGAGCTGGCCAAGCACTACCGCAAACTGGGCATCACGGTGCGCACCAGCACCAGGGTGGACCGGATCGACGACTCCGGCGAGCAGGTGCGGATCGAGGTCACCGGGCCGAAGGGCGCGGAGACACTGCACGCGGACAAGGTGTTGCAGGCCATCGGTTTCGCCCCCAACACCACCGGCTACGGCCTGGAGAACACCGGGGTGGCGCTCACCGAACGCGGCGCGATCCAGATCGACGGCCGCGGCCGCACGAACGTGCCCGGCATCTACGCCATCGGCGATGTCACCGCGAAGCTGATGCTCGCGCACGCCGCCGAGGCCATGGGCGTGATCGCGGCCGAGACCATCGCGAACGTGGAGACCATGGAGCTGGACTTCACCATGATCCCGCGCGCGACCTACTGCCAGCCGCAGATCGCCAGCTTCGGCCTGACCGAGGCGCAGGCGCGGGAGGCCGGGTACGAGGTCAAGGTGGCCAAGTTCCCGTTCACCGCCAACGGCAAGGCGCCGGGACTCAACGACACCCGCGGCTTCGTCAAGCTGATCTCCGACGCCAAGTACGGCGAGTTCCTCGGCGGTCACCTGATCGGCCCGGAGGTCACCGAACTGCTGCCGGAGCTGACCCTGGCCCAGCAGTGGGACCTGACCGTGCACGAGGTGGCGCGCAACGTGCACGCGCACCCGACGCTGGGCGAGGCGGTCAAGGAGGCCATCCACGGCCTCGCCGGACACATGATCAATATGTAGCGACACTCAGCCGAACATCCCCTTGGCGGCAGGCCTCGCGGCGCGGGAAGATCTGGTTCCGCACTTCACCGCCTTGGGGGTGTCTCGGTGCCTGATCCGGGCTGGCACGGAATCCATCGTGACGACCGGACCGGCCACGGGCCGCGGGTGCTGGTCATCGACGACGAGGACCCGGTGCTGCGGGAGCTGCTGCACCAGTTGCGCCAGGACTCCCGGCTCGGGCCGGTGGACGGGGCCACCCAGAGCCTGACCGCGTTGCGCTATCTGGCCCAGGCCACCGAGGCGGGCACGCCGCCGGACGCGGTGTTCCTGGATGTGCGGATGCCCGGACTCAGCGGGCCGGACCTGGCCCGGCTGATGTCCCGGTTCGCCACTCCCCCGGTGATCGTCTTCGTCACCGGGCACGGGGACTTCGCGGTGGACGCCTTCGAGCTGAAGGCAGTGGACTACCTGCTCAAACCGGTGCGGACGGAACGGCTGGCCGAGGCGGTGCACCGGGTGCTGCTCGCGCTGGAGCAGCGCGCCGTGCCGGACTCGCCGTTGCCGCCGCCGCCCCGGCCCGCCGCGGACGAGCTGATCCCGGTGGAGCTGGGCGGGATCACCCGGACCGTGCCGCTGTCGGCGGTGCGCTGGGCCGAGGCGCAGGGCGACTACGTCCGGCTGCACACCGCCCAGGGCAGCCACCTGGTGCGGGCGGCGCTGGCCACCCTGGAGAAGCGGTGGGCGGATGCGGGGTTCGTGCGGATCCACCGGAGCAGGCTGGTCGCGGTGCAGGCGATCACCGCGTTGCGGATGGAGGGCGGGGCGATGACGGTGTGCCTGGGCGAGGTGGTGCTCGCGGTCAGCAGGCGGCATGCCGGCCAGGTGCGGGACCTGCTGGTGCGGCAGGCCGGGATCAGTTCGCGGCGACGCTGAGCGGGGTGCTTTCCCGGCGCCACAACGGGATCGGCTACCGGCGGTGGACGGGTTACCACCCACAGTGCTGGTTTACTTCCGGCCACGGCGGTTACCGGCACCCGGGACCACCGCGGGTGCGGCGACGGACTGGATCGGCGCGTTTGGACAGTCGGCGCCGAGGTATCCGCTCGGCGTGAACCTGCTCGGAATGCTCGGTGTGTACGCGCCCCAGCGCGATACGACACTGCTGCTCGACGCCATGCTCGCCGCGCCGTTTCCCACCGGCGCGCGGGTACTGGACATCGGCACCGGTTCCGGCGCGATCGCGGCGGCCGCGGCCATCGCGGGCGCGGCCGAGGTGACCGCGCTCGACGTGTCCCGGCGCGCGGTGCTCGCCGCCCGGCTGCGGACCCTGCGGCACTGGCCGCGGGTGCGGGTGCGCCGAGGTGACCTGCGCACCTGGTTGCGCGGCAGGCGGTTCGACCTCGTGCTGGCCAACCCGCCGTACGTGCCCGCCGCCGGAGACGGCCCGCCCGCGCGTGGCCCGGCCCGCGCCTGGGACGCGGGGCGGGACGGCCGCGCGCTGCTCGACCCGCTGTGCGCGCGGGCGCCGGAACTGTTGACCCGCAAGGGAACCATGCTGATCGTCCAGTCGGCCTTCGCGGGCACCGGCGACACCCTGGGCCGGTTGCGCGCGGGCGGACTCAAGGCCGCCGTCGTGGCCAGGGACCGGATTCCCTACGGCCCGGTGCTGCGCTCCCGCGCGGAATGGCTGGTGCGTCAAGGATTCGCCGAGCCCGGCGAGACCGAGGAGGAGCTGGTGGTGATCCGTGCCGACCGGACCCGCTGACCGGCCCCGCCGACTGCGGCTGGTGACCGGCGGGCCGCTGCTGGTCGACGGCCCCGTCGAGCTGGAGCTGCCTGATGGCGAGACACTGCACTGCACCCGGTTCCAGGTGGCGCTCTGCCTGTGCCGCCGGAGCAAGCGGTATCCGTTGTGCGACACCAGCCATCGCCGCCGGGCGAAGTCCACTCAGGACGACTGACCACCCAGCGCGGGCGCGAACTGGGCCAGCGACACCCGCACCGCCGCCGCCAGTTCCTCCTCGGTCGCGGTGCCGGAGGCCCGCACCGTCTCCGCCCAGGCGTGCACCGACCCCTGGGAGAAGGTCTGTCCCTCAATGGAATTCGCCGCGGCCGCCGGATCGTCGGCGACCTCCCCGGCCAGGTACAGCGCCAGGCCGAGGAACGCGCCATCCCAGCCAGGGCCGACATAGAGCGCGCCCGCGCCACTGCCGGCCATCTCCACCGGCACCGTGTGGTCCAGCTCCAGCACGGTGGTCCCTGGCGCTTCGCCCTCGGTCAGGGTGAGGGTGACCAGGCTGACCGGGCCGCCGAAGGTGACCTTCAACAGCCGCGGCGCCTGACAGGTCAGGATGTCCCCGCCCGCGTTGCCCTCCAACTGGAACGTGCCGCCCTCGCGCAGTTCGCCGGACAGGGGCAGGAACCAGCGCCGCACCCGGTCCGGATCGGTGATGGCCTCCCACACATCGGCGATCTCGGCGTCGTAGTCGCGGCGGAGGGTGACCGCGACGACCTCGTGCTCGGCGAGCGTGCGATGGCCCACCGCACGGTGGATCGCGGCGAGCTGCTGGGCGATGTCGATCATGATTCGTCCTTTGGTCCGGCGAGGCGGCGGGCACGTTTACCCCTGGCCAGTTCGGTGGCCAGGGCGTCCAGGTGCTGGTTCCAGAACCCGCGGAACTGCTCCAGCCAGCCGTCGACCTCGCGCAGCGGGGCCGGGTCGACCGCGTACAGCCTGCGGGCGCCTTCGGCGCGCACGGTGGTGAAGCCGTTGTCCCGCAACACCCGCAGGTGCTGGGAGACCCCGGGCTGGGAGATCCCGAACTCGGCGCGGATGATCGCGGTCAGTTCCCCGGAACTCTGCTCACCGGCGGCGAGCAACTCCAGGATCCGCCTGCGGACCGGGTCACCGAGTACGTCGAACGCGTGCACGCCGTCATCATCACCGTACCGGCTTATATAAGTCAAGGCTTAGACGAGTGCGCTGTGCCCGGCCCGCCAGCGGCCGAGCAGGTGCTCGCCGAGCCGCTGTTCGAGGAACTCGGTGGCCTGCACACCGAGCACGACGTCGGCGGCCAGTCCCGGTTCGCGCGCCAGCAGGTCGCCGAGCACCTCGTGCCGCAGCACCTGTTCGTGCACCGCGTCGGCCTCGATGTGCTCGGTGTAGAAGAACACGCAGGCCGGGTCGGCGCCGAGTCGTTCCAGCGCCAGCGCCATCCGGGCGGCACTGGGCGCGGTGGTGATCTCGGCGGCGGCGAAGTGCCCGACCAGCGCGCCACGCAGGGCGCGGTGCAGGCCGAACAGGGACATCATGTTGACCGTCGCGAGTGCCACGGCCGGTGTCTGGTCCAGGTAGGCGAGGTAGCCGGGATCGAGCCCCGCCCCGGCGAGCAGGTCGGCGTAGAGCTGGGAGTGCATCCGCTCGGCGCTGCCGCCGCCGAACTCGTCGAACTCCACCGCGACCAGCGCAGCCTTGGCCCGCCCGCGCAGCCGGGGCAGCACCCAGGCGTGCGGATCGGCCTCCTTGAGGTGGTAAAGCGAGCGGAGCATCAGGTACTCGCGCAGCTGCCACCACTCCGCCTCATCGCGCAGGAAGTGGGTGACCCCGCGAGCGTCGGCCGGTTCCACCAGTAGTTCGTCCACTGTGGACCCGACATCGTCGCCGCCGGGGATCCCGGCGCGCAGCGCGGCCAGGAAGGTCCGCTCCAGCACCGTGCGGAAGGCGATCAGCGCCGGATCCCACTCCCATTCCGGATCGGCCTCGGTGAAACCCTGGTAGTGCAGCTCGTAGAGGGTGTAGAGGGCGAGGTGCAGATCCTCACCGAAGGGCTCCGGCTCGCCGGGCAGGGGGAAGCTCGCCCGGCCCGGCTCCTCCCGCAGAATGCGCACGACCGCCGCGGACAGCGGACCGCGCGGGCGTGGGAGCACCGGGCCGGGGTGAACGGCAGTCATCGACACGTCCCGCGAATACCCGGTTCGGGCCTGCTCAAGCACGGGTCACCTCGGCGGCGAGCAAGTCCACCACCGCGGCCGGTCCCCCGGCGGCGGCCGCCCGCTGCCGCTGGGCGCCGATTCCCCGGTCGACCAGCGTGTTCAGCAGGTCCGTCACCGTCGCCAGGTCACCGGCGGCACTCAGCGCCGGGCGTAGCCAATCCAGGAGTTCGGCCACCAGTCCGCTCGCGGGCAACCGCTTCTCGTGCACCGGGTGCACGCCGGGCCCGGCCAGGCCGTAGCGGGCGGCCGACCACACCGCGGCCGCGCCGACCTGTTCCCGCAGCACCGGTGCAGGCCGTCCCGACTCCACTTCGGACAGTCCGGTGCGCACCAGTGCGCGGGCCAGCCCGGCCTGCAGCAGCGCCTCGGCCGCGGTGGGCACCGCGTCGGCGACCCGGAACTCCAGGGTCGGGAACCGCGGTGAGGGGCGCAGCAACCAGAAGCTCTGCGTCTCATCGACCAGCGCCCCGCAGTCGACCAGGCGGGCCACCTCGGCGTCGTACTCCTGCGCCGAACCGAAGCCGGGCGGCAGTCCGGAGCCGGGGAAGCGGGACTGGCAGACCATCCGCCAGCTCGCGTAGCCGGTGTCCCGCCCGGCCCAGAACACCGAGTTGCCCGCCAGCGCGAGCAGGGTCGGCAGCCAGGGCCGGATGTGGTTCATCACCGCGACCGCGGTCTCCCGGTCCGGCACGCCGACGTGCACGTGGCAGCCGGAGACCTGGTAGTCCTGGACGATCCCGGCGTAGCGCCGCCCGATCTCGGCGAACCGCTCCCCCTCGGCCAGCTCCGGCGCCGCGCCGTCGAGCACCGGGGTGCCGGTGGAGAGCAGCAGCAACCCCTCGGCGCGCGCGGCCGCGACCAGCCGCCGCCGGGCCGCGAGCAGCTGCGCGCCGAGTCCGGCCAGTTCGGCGCAGACGCCGGTGGCGGCCTCGACCTGGGTGGTCATCAGCTCGGCGTGCAGATTTCCGGTATCCAGGGGGCCTGCGCGGCGCAGCACCGCCGCGGCCGCGCGGATCGGCCGCCCGGTGGCCGGATCCACCAGCAGGAACTCCTCCTCGACCCCCACTGTCAGCGTCATGTCCGGCAGGTACCCCGTTGGGATGATCGCCAAGACCGGGGTTGGGCCACGGCGGTCCGGGTATGCCGGTGGGCGGGCAGCACGAGGCCGAGGAGGACGCGCGATGCGGTGGGGCTACACACTGATGACCGAACAGGCCGGACCGGCCCAGCTGGTCCGCGACGCCGCGGCCGCCGAGCAGGCCGGATTCGACTTCGAGGTGATCAGCGACCACTACTCGCCCTGGCTGGACAGTCAGGGCCACTCGCCGTATGCCTGGAGTGTGCTGGGCGCGGTCACCCAGCGCACCGAGCGGGTCGGGCTGATGACCTACGTGACCTGCCCGCTGATCCGCTACCACCCGGCCGTGGTCGCCCAGAAGGCGGCCACCGTGCAGCTGCTGTCGGACAACCGGTTCACCCTGGGACTGGGCTCTGGCGAGAACCTCAACGAGCACATCACCGCCGCGGGCTGGCCGCCGGCGAACATCCGGCACGAGATGCTCGACGAGGCGGTCCAGATCATCAGCGGGCTCTTCGACGGCGGCTACCTCAACCATTCCGGCAGCCACTACCGGGTGGACTCGGCGAAGCTGTGGGACCTGCCCGAGGTGCGCGTGCCCATCGCGGTCGCGGTCTCCGGCGCGCAGTCCGTGGCCCGCTTCGCCCTGGCCGCCGACGCGATGATCGCGGTGGAACCGGAACCGGGACTGTGCGAGTCCTGGGACGCCAGCCGCGGCAACCACTCGCCGACCCGCAAGATCGGTCAGCTGCCGGTGTGCTGGGACCAGGACCGGGACGCCGCGGTGGCCAGGGCGCATGAGCAGTTCCGCTGGTTCGGCGGTGGCTGGAAGGTCAACGCCGAACTGCCTGGCCCCGCTGGGTTCGCCGGAGCTACCCAGTTCGTGACTCCGGAGGATGTGGCCGCCTCGATCCCGTGCGGGCCGGAGGTCGAGCCGATCCTGAAGAGCGTGCGCGAGTTCGTCGACGCCGGGTTCACCGATGTCGCGCTGGTGCAGATCGGTGGCGGGCATCAGGAGGAGTTCCTGGGCTTCGCCGCCTCGACGCTGTTGCCCGCGTTGCGCGAGCTGGGCTGATCCGACTGGGGGGCTGATCAGGCAAGGCGTCGACGGCCGGCACGCCGAGGGGTGACCGGGTGGCCCCGGCCGGCGTGCCGGTCGTCTGGGACGCGGGGCCCGGGAGATCGTCCCGGGCCCCGCTGGTCACTGCCGTGTGGTCAGTTCGGGCTGTGCCGTCAGACCACGAAGGACCGCTCGAACGAGCAGGTCAGCACCCGGGTGTACAGACCGGTGCACTGACGAGGGGCCTGCCGCCACACCTGGCCCTGCGGGGCGATCAGCGTGGTGGTGTAGCCCAGGATCTGCTCGGCGCCACGGGAAACCGGGGTGTGGCTGCCCGCGCTGAGACCCTGGTACAGGTAGGCGAACCCGAACCGCGGGCCGACCTGCTCGATCTGGCGGGTCTCGTTGTAGAGGGTCGACTGGCCGGTCATGATCATCGGGGCGCCGCAGTTCGTGCGGCCCTGGAAGGCGATCCGCACGTTCGCGGTGTCCGAGGGCCACTGCGCCCGCAGTTGGATGGAACAGATGGTGGCGACCGTGCCGCTCTGGGCGCGGACCTGGAACTGGTCGGTGATCACCGTGTCCGGGATCGGGGCGGCGTTGGCGGACACGCCGGTGACCAGGGTGGTCAGGCCGACGAACGCGGCGACTACCAGTGCGCGCAACCGCATGACTTTCTACCTCCGAAAATGGCGGCGAACTTACGAACGTTCCCTATTAGGCAGGACATCCGGGCCGTGGTCCAGGATTTCCGGTTGCGATCAATCGGGGATACCGCGCGTCTGTGTGCAAACAATTAACTGGGCTGGAGGTCGAAAACCGGCCCGGTGGCCGCTTCGAGTACGCACTGATTGGCGTAAGTGTGCACGAATCGGACCGGGTGGCCCTGCCAGTGGCCGCGGGCGGTGACCGTCACCGGCCGGTAGTCCCGCGGACAGCCCGGGTTCCGCGGATCACCAGGAAGACGGTTGAAGTCACCGTTCGCCCTGGTCAGATCGGCGCAGGCGAGGATGGCGCGGGGATGGTCGCCGCCGGGCGGCTGGCAGGTCAGGGTGCGGCGGTACGCGACCGGGGACGGGTCCTCGCCCTGGGCGATGGTCAGTGCCAGGCGGCTGGCCTGGACTGGTTCCGCATTCGAGGCGCCGGCGGTCAGGCCGGTCACGCAGAACAGCGCGGCGAATGCGGCGGTCGCGAACAAGCGTTGGCGCATAGTGGTGCCTCCACACAGAAAACCGACGGGAGCGGTTCTCGCTCCCGTCGGTATACGCGTGGCGGATCGGAAAGCTCGCGGGTGAATTCGCGGAACCCACTGAAAGCAGGAACTCAGACGGTGCGCGCGTGTTCCCGGTAGCGGGCCAGCCCCCGCGCCAGATCCGCGCGCGAGAGGTGACGCGGCCGCGGCGGCACGGGCTGACCGAGCCGGTGCTCACCCGCGCGGACGTCCTCGACGAAGTGGCGGACCTCGTCCGGCCCTGGCAGCACGGACCTGCCGAGGTAGGCCAGGATGATCAGTTCCTCGCCGGTGCGGGACTCCAGGGCGGCGTGCCAGCCGAGGCGTTCCTCCCACAACAGCGCCAGATCCAGGCCGGGGAAACGATCGAGCCGCCAGTCCAGCGCCAGGTAGGCCGAGGCCGGGGGCTCGGGGTCGATCGTGCAAGATTCCAGGCCGACGCCGAGCAGCCGCGCGACCTCGGCGATGTAGCCCTGCAAGCCGCGGCCGAAGGCATGGTCCGTATCCATCACCGCACCAGTCATGGCCCCCTCTTTCGAGCTGTGTTCCGACGTTCGTGTCGGAGGGGTTGACCGGATGCCCGTACCGCAAACCCTTGCTGCCCGACAACTTCCGGGTCGTCGATCACCGTCCGGGCCGGCGAGCGGCGCGGCCGCCGGCACGAGCGGATCAGGCAGTGTCGTGATCAGTACACGTAGACGCTATTGGCCTTGATCGGGATGCTCGGGTGGCCACTGCCCGCGTCGATCGGGTACGGCCTGCCGGTACAGTTCCGGCTGGTGAACAGCGACGCGGTGCGCGCGCCGTTGTTGAAGCCGGACTTGGCCCGGCCCTCACCCCACTTGTGGTCGAACAGGTCGACACAGGTGCCGACCGCGGGGTCGAGCGCCCGGACGTTGAACGGGTTGCCCTGGTAGTTCTCCTGGTCCCACAGGCACAACGCGCCCGAATGCGGACAGGGGGAACTGGGTGCCGCGGCGGCGGTACCAGCCAGTGTTGATCCAGCCAGGGCGGTCACCGCGAACACGGTGACGGCGAGCCGGGTGGTGCGGGATACGGACTTGCGCACAACGACCTCCAGACACGGCCCCGTCCCTGGGAACCTCGGCGGCCGTTCCCTGGGACGAGGAGTGGATTTCCTCGGTGCTGAACTGTTTCCTCGGTGCTGAACTGTGGGCGAGGCAGGAGGAATCACGCCGCTGCCGCATCAGGCAATGGTTTGCAGTCCCCCAGGACCTCACCTCCGAGACTGGCACGAACCGGACCTCGCGTCCATGCCCGGAGAGTTAAGCACCGAAGTGGACGAATGGTCCCCAGACCGCGATGGACAGGCCGCGCCGGTGCCCGGCGCCGACCACCTCGGCGAGTGAGCACGCGCCGGGGACGCCGATCAGCGCGCGATGCAGGTGGCCGAGCAGTTCGGCGGCGCCGTCCGGGCCGGGCAGTGGCCAGAGCGCTCCCACCACCGGCAACGAGTCGAACTGGAGGGAATCGAAGCTGCTCAGGCGTCCCCCGGACACGACAACCAGGGATGCGGACCGGTCCGGCGCGGCGGATCGGTCAGGTGACAGGGACCGGTCAGGTGCGGGCGGCCGGTGGCCGAGCAGGACCGAGCTGCGCCAGGGCTCGTCCGAGTCCAGGATCCCGTGGCAGGTCCGGCGTTCCGCCACTGGATCACGCAGGTCGCGCGGGTTCCCAGGGACCGCGTCCCGTTCCGGCGCCGGGTGGCCGACCGGGACCGGCACCGTGGCCGGGGCGTGCAGCGGCACCCGGACCGCCAGGTCCAGCACCGTGCACGCGGGGGCGTCCTCGATCAGCGCCGTGTGCAGGGGCAGGTACAGCAGGTCGCCGACCGGGGCCAGTTCGACCCGGTCGGTGCGCAGGTCCGGCCATTCCGCCAGCACCGGCGCCCAGATCCGGCGGCCGGTCTCGGCCAGGGCGTGGGTGAGCAGGGCCATCCGGACCGCGGGGTCCAGGCCGGGGCCGGGGGCGGTGGCGGCGGTGAGGGCGTGCACGGCCTCGGTGACCGCGGCGGTGCTCAGGCCGGGCAGGTCGACGGTGCCCGCGATGGCGCCGGTGTCGCCGCCCACCGCCTGGCGCACCGCGACCCCGGCGCTGGGCCCGGCCATCAGGTACAGCAGCGTGCGCCGGGCCGGTTCGGCGATCTTGGCCCGCCCCGGCCGGAACCACGACACACCGGTCCTCCTCCACCTCGACTGTCCACTGTGGACAGATACTCGATCTGGCCAGCGTTGCGCCGCCAGCATCGGCGAGGGTGGCCGGGATCCGCGACGGCCGGACACCGCATCGGTATGTGACACGGGGTTTCCTGCCCTCATCGCCGCCCCATCGGGCAGGTGGTTCACCTGTCCGGTCCCGGCCATTAGCTTTGATTACCCCGATCCGGCTCCGGTAGCTGTTCAGGACATGTCCCGCGGAAGCGTCCTCGCCCTGCTGCTCAGCGCCGCACTCGCGGCCAGTCCGGTCACGCCCGTGCTCGCCGCCCCGGCGACCGATCTCTCCCGCGCCGTGGTGGATTCCACGCTGCGCCGCCACTCCCCCGCCACCCTGGGTGGCTGGGCCTACACCCAGGGCCTCTACCTGCACGGGCAGTACCTGGTCTACAAACGCACCGGCGACCGCCGTTACCTGGACTACCTGCGCGCCTGGACCGACCGGTTCGTCGACGCCGAGGGTGGGATGAGCATCCGGTTCGACAACCTGGACGCCATCCGCGCGGGCACCCTGCTGATCGTGTTGCACGCCGAGACCGGGGACCCGCGCTACAAACGTGCCGCGGACCGGATCCGGGGAGCCATCACCGGCTATCCCAGGACCAGCGACGGTGGCATGTGGCACAACAACGGCTTCGCAGGCCAGCTCTGGGCCGATGGGGTGTACATGGCGCAACCCTTCCTCGCCATGTACGGCAAGGCTTACGGCGACGAGAGGCCCACTCATGAGAACTGGGCCTACACCGAGGCCCTGGACAACCTGGCCGTCTACTTCCGGCACCTCAACGCGCCCAACGGCCTGCTCTTCCACGCCTACGACGAGCAGGGCGACACCTCGTGGTCGCAGAACCCGGCCAAGCGTTCCGGCGAGCACTGGGCGCGAGCCATCGGCTGGTTCGGCATGGCCGCGGTGGACCTCCTGGACATCCTGCCCGGCACCCATCCCCGCCGCGGTGAGCTGATCGGCTACGTGCGCCACCTCGCCCAGGGCTTCGCCCGCTACCAGGACCGGGACACCGGCCGCTGGTTCCAGGTGGTGGACAAGGCCGCGGATCCCCGGAACTGGACCGAGACCTCGGCCTCAGCCATGTACACCTACCTGCTGTCCAAGGGAGTCCAGCAGGGCTACCTGGATCGCCGTTACCTGGTCAACGCGCAGCGCGGTTACCGAGGGGTGCTGGCCAAGGTGGTGCTCGACTCGCGCGGGGTGGCCGATGTGCAGGACATCGTGGAGGGCACCGGTGTGGGCGATGCCGGGTACTACTACCAGCGCAAGCGGATCACCAACGATCCGCACGGCCTCGGCGCGTTCCTGATCATGAACGAACAACTCGCGCCCGGTCGATGATCGCCTTGACGTCCAGTCCGGCGGGCAGGGTGCCGAAGGCGTGGCCCCAGTCCCCGCCCAGCCTGCTCGCGCAGAACGCCTCGGCCACCGCCGGGCTGCCGTGCCGGAGCAGCTGAACTCCCTGTAGCAGCAACGCCATCCGCTCCACCACGCGCCGGGCGCGGGCCTCGATGCCGGTGAGGTCCGTCAGCTCGGCGCGCACCTTCGCGGCGAAGGCGTCCAGGCGCGGGTCCAGGCCGTGCGCGGTGTCCACCTCGGCGAAGAACGCGTGCACGGTCTCGGGCTGGCGGCCCATGGCGCGCAACGCGTCCAGCGCGGCCACGTTGCCCGAGCCCTCCCAGATGGAGAGCAGCGGGGCCTCCCGGTAGAGCCGGGGCATGCCGGACTCCTCCACGTACCCGTTGCCGCCCAGGCATTCCAGGGCCTCGGCGGCATGGGAGGGCCCGCGTTTGCACAGCCAGTACTTGGCCACCGCCAGCCCGATCCGGCGGAAGCTCGCCTCCTGCTCGTCGCCGCGCTGGGCCCGGTCGGTGGCCCCGGCCAGTCGTAGCGCCAGGCTGGTGGCGGCCTCGGACTCGACCACCAGGTCGGCCAGCACGGTCGCCATCAGCGGCTGGTCGGCCAGTGCCTTGCCGAAGGCCCAGCGGTGGGTGGCGTGGTGCACGGCCTGGACCACCGCGGCGCGCATCCCGGCCGCCGCGCCCAGGCAGCAATCGAGGCGGGTCATGTTGACCATCTCGATGATGGTGCGGACCCCTCGGCCCTCCTCGCCGACCAGCCAGCCGGCCGCCTGGTCGTACTCGATCTCGGCGGAGGCGTTGGATTTGTTGCCCAGCTTGTCCTTGAGCCGCTGCAACTGGATCCGGTTGCGCGAGCCGTCCGGCAGCACCCTGGGCAGCACGAAACAGGACAGGCCGCCGGGGGCTTGGGCCAGGGTGAGGAACAGGTCCGACATCGGCGCGCTGGTGAACCACTTGTGCCCCACCAGGTTGTACTCGCCGCCACCGGAGGGGGTGGCCCTGGTGGTGTTGGCCCGGACGTCGGAGCCGCCCTGCTTCTCCGTCATCGACATGCCCGCGATCAGCCCGCGCTTGCCGGCTGGCTCACGCAGCCCGAAGTCGTAGACCGGGGCGGACAGCAGCGGTTCATAGCGGGCGGCCAGCTCCGGGGTGGCGCGCAGCGCGGGCACCGCGGCGTAGGTCATCGAGATCGGGCAGCCGTGCCCGGCCTCGACCTGGCTCCAGGCCAGGAACTTGGCCGCACGGGCCACATGCGCGCCGGGCCGCGGATCAGCCCAGGGCGCGGCGTGCAGGCCGTGGCCGACCGCGACGGTCATCAGCTGGTGCCAGGCCGGGTGGAACTCGACCTCGTCGATGCGGTGCCCGTACCGGTCGTGCGTGCGCAGCACCGGCGGGTGTTCCTCGGCCTGGCGGCCCCATTCCTGGGCCTGCGCGCTGCCTGCCAGCTGTCCCAGCTCGTGCAGTTCGGGTTCGGCCCAGCCCGCGCCCTCCCGGTGCAGCCCGTCCAGCAGCGCCGGGTCGGCGGCGGTGTCGTGGCCGGTCAGCGGCGGGACCTGGTTGGTGACCTCATGGGTGGACGGCATCGTCGACTCCGATCGCGCGTAAGCAGAAGGAGATCAGGTTCGGGATGGTGTCGGGGTCGGCGTGGCCCGCGGCCAGGGGTCCGACCAGGACTTCGCCGACCGCGCCGACCAGCGCGGCCGCGGTGACCGCCGGGTTCTGCGGTGGCAGATCGCCGTCGCGGACCGCCCGGCCCAGGACCTCGGCCACGATGTCCCGGAAGGCGATCCGGAAGCGCAGCCGCTCCCGTTCCACCGCGGCGTCGATGGGTTCGGCCAGCAGCGCGTAGGCCAGCCGGGGTGCTTTCAGCGCCCGGCCGGCGAAGGTCTCCACCACCGCGACCACCCCGGCGCGGTGGTCGGGGGCGGCCAGCACCGCCTGCGCCACCGCCTCGACCTCGTGCCGCACCACCAGGCGGAACGCCTCGGCGAGCAGGTCGGCCTTGGTCGGGAAGTGCAGGTACACCGAACCGGCCGCGACCCCGGCCCGCTTGGCCACGGCCGCGATCGAGCACCCGGCGTACCCGGCCTCAGCGAGGAGTTCCCTGGTCACGCCGAGCACCCGGTCCCTGGTCGCGGCGCGGCGCGCGTCGACGGAGGGCGTGCGTCGGTAGGCCATGCAAGGAGTGAACCGCGATTCAGTCCTTCACGCAAGCCAGTCCGAGGGAGGTCCACACGACCACGCCGCCATCCCCGGTCGGGGTGTGCCCGGACACCGTGTCCCGCCAGGCAGGCACCGCCAGCCCGGCGCCGCCGCGCAGCAGCCCGC
Organism: Crossiella sp. CA198; assembly: GCF_052078295.1. NCBI lineage: Bacteria > Bacillati > Actinomycetota > Actinomycetes > Pseudonocardiales > Pseudonocardiaceae > Crossiella > Crossiella sp. CA198. Next base: position 96,316 of record NZ_JBQJIM010000010.1, on the reverse strand, counting down.
GCACCGAGACCACCATCCGCTGCACATCCGTCCAGAACTGCAGCGTCACGCACTCGCCGCGTTCGGCGGCGATGTGCGCGATCAGGTCCGCGGCCACCGGCGGCAGCACCTCGGTCAGCCCTGGCAGCCGCCAGCTGTGGCAGACCTGCTCGGCCGCGGCCCTGGCCAGCAGCTCACCCGAGGGCGAGGCGGGCACCGGTAGTCGCAGCCGCCGGGCGCGCGGACCGGTCTCCAGCGCGGCCATCGCCTGGGGCAGGCTGTCACAGACCAGCACCCGCTCGGGCAGTCCGGCCGCGGCGAAGACCAGCCGCACCGCGGGGCTGGCGATGACCAGCAGCACCGGCACGCCCGGCCATTCCGCGGTCTCGGCCGCGACCACGTCGAAGACCACCAGCAACGCGGGCGAGACCACCCTGATCTCGCCCAGTTCCACCACCAGCGCCCGCGGGCGCTCCACCGCCAGCCCCAGTAGCAGCTCGCGTACCTCGTAACACGCGATCCGGTCCAGCTCGCCGCGTAGCCCGACGATCCGTACCCGCGCCTCGTCCCGAACCTCGACATCCAGAAAACCGGTGCCGTCCACCGGGCGCCTCCTGTGAGTTGCCCTGCCTTGCGGTACCGGAACGGTCACACGGAGTCGCCGACCGGCACATCGGGAGTACTACTGCATTTTGTGTTATTTGCAGTTTGCATGTGTCTGGGACCAACCACAAGAAGATGATCTTCTACGGAGAGTGCCGTAATGTGCACGCAATGTCTTCGACGGCGCGGCTCGGCAAGCTGCCGGTCGAGATGACCAGCTTCGTCGATCGCACCAAGGAAGCGGCCAGGGCCCGGCAGCTGCTGCTCGACCACCGCCTGGTCACGCTGACCGGACCGGGCGGGGTGGGCAAGAGCAGGCTCGCGGTGCGGGTGGCCGCACAGAACCGGCGGGCCTACCCCGACGGCGTGTGGCACGTCGAGCTGGCCCCGCTGGACGATCCCCGGCTGCTCGCCCAGACCGTCTCCGACCGCCTCGGCGCCGAACGCTCCAGCGAACCGCCGCTGACGGCGATGCGCGAGTTCCTGCGCACCCGGCGGCTGCTGCTGGTGCTGGACAACTGCGAGCACCTCATCGAGGCCTGCGCCGAACTGGTCAGCGCGCTGCTGGCCTGCGCGCCCGGCCTGACCGTGCTGGCCACCGGCCGCCAGGGGCTGGGCATCGACGGCGAGCACCTGCTGCCGGTGCCACCGCTGACCGTGCCGCCGACCGACCGGCGGCTGACGCTGACCGAGCTGCGCGAGTTCGGCTCGGTCCGGCTGCTGCTCACCCGCGGCGGGCTCGCCATGACCGCGGCCAACCGGGAGGCCGTCACCCGGCTCTGCCGCCGCCTGGAGGGCATTCCGCTAGCCATCGAACTGGCCGCGGCGCGACTGCCCGGCAGCGGGCCCGAAGAACTCCTTGGCCGCCTGGACCAGCGGTTCGAGGTGCTCATCGCCGGCGGCAGCACCGTGCCCCGGCAGCAGACCATGCTGGCCACCGTGGAATGGAGCTTCGGCCTGTGCTCGGCGGCCGAACGCATCCTGTGGGAGCGGCTCTCGGTGTGCGCCGGCGGATTCGACCTGGCCGCCGCCGAGGACATCGCCACCGGCCCCGACCTGGCCAGGGCCGCGGTGCTGGACGCGCTGACCGGGCTGGTGGACAAGTCGGTGGTGACCAGGGACAGCGACGGCGACCGGGCCCGCTACCGGATGCTGGAGACCATCCGCCAGTACGGCCGGGACCAGTTGCTGGCGCGGGCGGAGCTGACCGGCAGGCGGCGGGCGCACCGCGATCACTACCTGGGCGTGGCACTGGCGTTCCAGGCCGGCTGGCACGGCCCCGACCAGGCCCGCTGGAGCCGCCGCTGCGACGCCGACCTGGGCAACCTGCGGGCCGCGCTGGAGTTCAGCCTGTCCGAACCGGGAGACGCGCCACAGGCACTGCGCCTGGTGGCCGCGATCGGCTGGTACTGGGCGGCCTGCGGGGCCGCCCAGGAGGGACAGCACTGGCTGAACCGGTGCCTGGCCGCCGCGCCGGAGCCGACCGAACTACGCGCCACCGCGTTATGGGTGGCCGCGCAGACCGCGGTGGTGTGCGGCGATCTGGGCGCCACCCGGCGCTGGGTCGAGGAATGCGAGGCGCTGGCCAGGAGTCTGGGCTCGGCGGGCACGCTGGCCTACGCGATCCAGTACCGGGCCACCCTGGCGATGTATCACGGCGAGACCACCCGTGCGCTGGCCCTCTACCGGGAGGCCATCGACCGGCACCGGCGGCAGGGCCACGAGCTGGCCACCTGCCTGACCCAGGTGCAGGCGGCACTGTGCCTGTGCCTGCGCGCCGACCCCGAACAGGACGATCTGACCGAGGCGGTCACGCTCTGCCGGGATACCATCGCCGCGGCCGGCGCCGTCGGCGAGATCTGGTTGTGCTCCTGGGGGCAGACCCTGATGGGCCTGGCGTTGTGGGTGGCCGGGCGCACGGCGGAAGCCGGTCCGCTGCTGCTGCGCAGCATCCGGAGCAAACGCGCCTTCACCGACCGGTTCGGGCTGAGCATGAGCCTGGAGGTGCTGATGTGGATCGCCGCCGCGGCCGGGCAGGTGACCGAGGCGGCCTGTCTGGCCGGCGCGGTGGAGGCCGTGCTGACCCCGGTGGGCACCAGCTTCTTCGCCATCGACACCATGTCCCACTACCGCGCCGAGGCCACCGCCCGGATCCGGAAGTCCTTGTCCGCCAAGGCGTTCGAGGCGGCCCGGCGGCGGGGTCAGCGGTTCGACCTGGCGCAGGCGGTGACTTACGCCGAGCAGCAGCTCACCTCGCCCGCCGTGCCGCAGGCGCTGACCAGGCGGCAGCTGGAGGTGGCCGAACTGGTCGCGCAGGGGTTGAGCAACAAGGAGATCGCCCGCGAGCTGACCATCGCGCAGCGCACCGCGGAGGCGCATCTGGAGCACATCCTGGCCCGGCTGGGACTGCGGTCGCGGGCCCAGGTGGCGGCCTGGGTGGCCCAGCGGGTCAGGCGGTGATCACCCTGGCCTTGTTCTCCCCCACCGCGACCACGTCGCCGTCACGCAACTGCGCGCCGCGCCGGGTCTCCAGGCGCCCGTTCACGGTGACCTCTTCCTCCTCGATCAGCGTCTTCGCCTCGCCGCCGTCCTCGGCCAGCCCGGCCAGTTTGAGGAACTGACCGAGCCGGATCATGTCGTCGCGGATCTCCACCGTGCGGATGCTGCCCATCTGCCCATCATTTCAGGTGCTCAGCCATTCGGCGGCAGCGCGGGCGGCTTCCAGGGTCAGCTGGTGCCCGCCGGGGTGCCGGAACGGGGTGACCGCGGCGCCGCGCGCCCGGAGCAGCGCGTCCAGGCGGTCGACCGAGTCGAGTGGGGCCATCTGGTCAGCGGTGCCGTTGGCCAGGAACACCCGGCTGCCACCGAGATCCGTGCCGGGGTCCGCCGGCAGTGGGCACATCCCGGCGAACAGGGCGGCCTCGGACAGCACCTCCGGGCGCAGCAGCGCGGTGGCGGCGGCGATGTTGGCGCCGTTGGAGAAGCCGACCGCGACCAGCCGCCGCCCGGTCAGCCCGTACTCCTGCTGGGCGGCCAGGATGAACTCGGCGAGGTCGTGGGCGCGGCGGCGGACGTCCTCGTGGTCGAAGACGCCCTCGGCCAGCCGGCGGAACCAGCGGGCCATGCCGTGTTCGGACACCGGCCCGCGTGGAGCGAGCACGGCGGCCGCCGGGTCGAGGTGCTCGGCCAGGCCGAGGAGGTCGTCCGGGCCGCCACCGGTGCCGTGCAACAGCAGCAGCACCGGTGCGGCCGGATCGCCCGCGCGGAACTGGTGTTCGAGGTTCATGCCGGTAGCCGCAGGGTCGGCAGCGCGTGCTGGATCTGCTCGCGGCTGGGCTCCAGCCACGGCGGCAGTTTCAGCGCGCGACCCAGTTCCAGCAGCGGTTCGTCGGCGGCGAAACCGGGTCCGTCGGTGGCGACTTCCAGGAGGGTGCCGCCGGGCTCGCGGAAGTAGATGGAGCGGAAGTACTGCCGGTCCAGGATCTCGGTGACCCGCACGCCACGGTCGAGGAGTTCGTCCCGCCAGGACACCTGGGTGGCGTCATCCGGGACCCGCCAGGCCACGTGGTGCACGGTGCCCACCGCGACCACCCCGCGCTCCCCCTTGGGCTGCACGAGCACGTCCACGAGTGCGCCCGGACCGCCGTCGCCTGCCTCGAACCGCAGCCGATTGCCTTCCTGGCCAAGGAAACGCAGGCCGAGATCCTCGGTGAGGGTGCCCGCGGTGGCCTGTTCGGCGGTGACCGACAGGGTCACCGAGTGCAGGCCGCGAATGGCGTGCTCGGGCGGTACCAGGCCGTGGTCCCACGGGTCGCGCGGGTCTTCCTGGGGGTGTGCGACCAGGGACAGCTCCAGGCCGTCGGGATCGCGGAAGAGCAACGCCTCCTCGCCGTCCCGGCCCTTGATGTCGCTGACCTGGGCGCCCGCCGCGGCCAGGTGCTGCCGCCACCAGCCCAGCGAGGCCTCGGGCACGGAGAAGGAGGTGGTGGTCGCCTGGCCGGTGCCGATCCGGCCCTGCGGTGCTTGTTTCCACGGGAAGAAGGTGATGAGCGAGCCCGGCCGGCCGGAACCGTCGCCGTAGTAGAGGTGGTAGGTGCCGGGGTCGTCGAAGTTGACCGTGGTCTTGACCAGGCGCAGACCCAGTGCGCGCAGGTAGAAGTCGACGTTGCGCTGGGGGTCGCCACCGATCGCCGTCACATGGTGCAACCCGCTGGTCTGGATGCTCATGGCGGCAACGCTACGCCCCATTTATCTTCCCCGCAAGATACTTCTGCGGAAACGGTTCCCTGGCTAGACTGGCGGGCATGAGCAAGCCGGAGGACATCGCCGACGACGAGATCATCACCTGGTGGGGCCTGGTGATCGAGGGCTACCTGGCCACCCAGGAGCGGCTGATGAGCGAGATCGCGGCGAAGTTCGGCCTGCAACCGGCGCCCTTCGACATCCTGCTGCGCCTGGTCCGCTCCCCCGGCCACCGGATGCAGATGACCAGGCTGGCCACCGAGGCCGCGCTCACCAGCGGCGGGTTCACCAAGGTGGCCGACCGCATGGTCAAGGCAGGCCTGATCCGCCGGGAACCGTGCGAGCACGACCGCAGGGTCACCTACGCGGCGCTCACCGAACACGGTCTGGAGGTGGCGGCGGCGGCCCGCCGCACGGGCGCGGACAACCTGCGCCGCACCGTGCTCACCCCGCTCGGGTCCGAGCAGGCCGCCGCCCTCGCCGAAGCCATGCGCACACTGCGCGAGACCAATGGCACGCGCTCGACGGTGAGCTGAGGGGGAATCTCTCCCAGGACCGGGCCGGGCCTCAACGGGGTGGGGGCGCGGCGCTGGTGCGCGGGATCACCGCGTCAGCGCCTCGATGCCGTGCCACACCGGAAATCACCCGGTCGGGGAGCTTAATACTGTCGGCCCGTGGTCCCTGAGATCGTCGAGACCGGGGCGTTATTACGAAACGAGTCAGTCCAGTCCGCGGACAATGTGCGGCTCGAAGGTGTCGTCGTCGAGCAGCCACTGCGGGATCGGGCTGCGGCCCCGGCCGCCTGACCTGGTCGCACGCTCGGCCTGGACCGGGAGCCCGACCTTGGGTGCCGGCTCGGTGCGTTCTCGGACCTGTTCCATCATCTCGGCTACCGCCTTTCGTGTGTGTCGGCTATCACGTTAGAGGAAGAGTGGCCTTTCGCGCGCGGGTATATGCAGAACACTGGTCGAAATACGGATCGCTTATCACTCCTTCCGCCGCGCAGGGTGGAGTCGGTTGATCATCTTCCGCGGGCACCCCATAGGGTGTTCGCGCAGACACGGAAGGTGGGCGGGATCGTGGGCGCGGTCGACTACTACGAGCTGCTTGGCGTCGGCCGGACCGCGACCGCGGCGGAGATCAAAACCGCCTATCGGGCGTTGGCCAAGGTCATGCATCCGGACGCCGGGGGCACCTCCGGCTCGTTCCGGTTGCTGCGCGAGGCCTACGAGACCCTCAACGACCCGGACCGGCGCGCGGACTACGACCGCGGTGAGACCGAAGACGACTGGGACGAAGAAGAGGACTGGATCGACGAGTCCGACATCGAGGTCACCGTCGACGCCCCGGAGCCGCCGCGCCGCGGCACCCGGCAGCGGGCCCGGCCGTGGCCGCGCACCGGATCCACCCGGCGCACCAGGACTTTCGGCCCGGATCCGGAGTTCACCCCCGCCATGCCGCGGCTGGATCCGGACACGATCCCGTGGTGGCCCGAGGTGGACCCGGTGGAGCGGATCCGCCTGGTCCCGCCCACCGGACCCGGCCACGGCCCCGCGTTCGGCTCGCTGACGGTGTGGCTGCTGATGTGGGTGCTGTTGCCGGTGCTGACCGGGTCGGTGTGGCTGATCGGGTTGTGGCTGGCGGTCTTCGCCGTGGTCACCGGGGTCACCCTGCACCTGTGGCGCAACCAGCTGGCGGCCAGTCGCACCGACCGGGAGTTCACCGCGGAGTTCGGCATCCGCACCGTGTTCGGCCGTCCGGGCGCGGAGGAGGGCGAGGTCGCCGAACAGCTCACCGCGCGACTGCTCGGCCGGTATCTGACCCGGCTGCCCGGGGTGCGCATCTTCCACGGGCTGGCCTGGCCGGATTCGGTGTTCGCCGACATCGACCACGCCGTGCTGTGTGGGCGGCGCCTGGTGCTGATCGAGTCGAAGCTGTGGCTGCCGGGGCACTACACCGCCGACGACACGGGTGGCCTGCGGCGCAACGGACACGCCTATCGCGGTGGCGGCACCCGGCTGCCCGAGGGGGTGGAGGCGTTCCGCGATCTGCTGCCCGAGGTGGAGGTGCGCGGGGTGCTGGTGCTGTACCCGAACCGGGCCGGGGAGATCACCACCGGCGAGGCGCCCGAGGTGCCTGCGCCGCCGATGAGCCCTGAGCAGTTCATCACCGAGATCGGGCAGTGGCTGGCCGCCGAGCCGAGCACGGTGGACCGGGATCTGTTCCGGGTGGTGCTGGGTCAGGTCGTGCGGCCGGAGGGCGTGGCCGCGCCGCCCCGGCCACGGGAAGAGCCGTGACCGGGGTGGGCGGCGGTCAGCGCACGGCTTCGGCGCGGCGGCGGGCCACCCCGGCGGTGTAACCGGCCTGCTCGGCCTCGGCGACCGAGGCGAACCAGATGTCGCCCTTGGTGCGGTTGAAATAGGGCGATTCCGGGGTGTGGTACCGCTTGGTGCGGGTGTTGCCCTTCACCGTCGCCTGGGCCGGTTCGGGGATCACCTGGGCCGGGATCTCCTGCTCCGCCAAGGACAACGGCGGTTCCGGCGCGGCCACTGGCTCGGGCGGTGCCGCCGGTACTGGTTCCGTGACGGCTGCGGCGGCGCGGCGTTCGGCGAGCGGGCGGACCAGGAGCAGCCAGCTCACCAGCCCGCCGATCAGGAAGGCGGCCAGGCACAGCAGGAAGACCTGCCAGAACAACCACATCATCGTTGCAGCTCCTAGCTGACGGTGACCCGCGCGCGGCGCAGGTGCGGGACGAAGGTCTCGGGGCCGGGTTCGACCCTGGCTACCGTGCTGACCAGTTCGCGCGGAACCCCTTGGGCCACCAGGAGATCGCGGACCAGGTCGGCCCGGCGGCCGGCCAGGCGCCGCGGGTCGACGCCGGGCGGCTGTTCCTCAGAGGCCCAGGCGGTCACCGTGATCAGTGATTTGGGCGCCACCCGCAGCAGGCGGCCGATCCGCTCGACCAGTGCGGCGCCGTGGCCTTCGCCCCAGCGCACGGTGGCGGCCTCGAAGTTGACCCCGCCACTGCCGTCGATCATCCGGCCCACCGCGGAATCCAGCGCTCGAATGTCCACAGTGGACGGATGTGGTGGCGGTCCGACGGTCAGCCCGCCCGCGTGCACCGGGCCGAACTCGCTGCCGCGCAACCGTTCGAGGAGCACGTTGCGCTGGTCGGCGTCGGCGACCACGCCGCGCACGGTGACGCCGTCGGGCCGGATGGCCACGGTGAGGTCCGCTCCCCTGGCCTCGGCGGCGGCCTGGGCGAGGGCGGCCAGCGCGGTGCTGGCGTAGGCGGGTCCGGTGCCGGGGACGGGCAGGGTCAGGTCGGTGACCCGGTGGCCGGGGCAGCGGGCGATGATCTCCTCCAGCAGCCTGCCGGTGGCCAGCACGCTGTGCCCGGTGGCCGAGACGAGCAGTTCGCCGTCGCGGACCCGCAGCAGCACCGGGGTGGGGGCGAGTTCGCGCACCACCACCGAGTCCACTCCTGGCAGGTTGGCCACCATGGTACTCACCGCGGCCAGCCGGTCCCCCGGTAACCCGGCCAGGCTCAGCTCCCGGCCGACCGCGGACACCTGGGCGTCCGGGTGCCCTGCGGTGCCGAGGGCGCCCTCGGCGGTGTGGGTGAGTTCGGCTTCGATCCGGGGTCCGGCCACCGCCACGCCGAGTCCGGCCAGCAGCGCGGGCACCGTGACCGCGGTCAGGGTCCAGCCGATCCACTGTGGACGGGGCTGGTGCGGTGGCGGGTCTGCCGCTGTCTGGTCCATGGGGACCGGGTTGTAGCGAAACGCGCCAGGATTGCGCCAGCCCGCTCCGGGCTATCCTGGTGACACGCCGGAGAGTTCACCTGGTTCAGCGATCAGTGAGCTGGGAACCGTTGTCCGGTCAAGGAGTGGGGGAGGTCGGGTGCTCGTTCTCGGGGTGGCGCTGCTCGCGCTGGGCGGACTGGCGTTCTGGCGGCTGGATTCCACCGTGCTGTGGATGGCGCCGAACACGGTGGGCATCGTGCTGACCGTCCTGGGCGGACTGGCCCTGATCGGTGGGATCATCCGCACGATCCGCCGTCGCAAGGGCCTGGGTTCGCCGAGCACGGTGCAGCGGGTGCGGGCGCTGCCGCGGATGCTGCGCGCGATGCGCCAGCGCCGTTATCCGGCGCCGCCGTGGTCCAAGCGGTTGTTCTGGATCGCCGGGATCATTTACATCATCTCCCCGATCGACCTGCTGCCCGAGGTGTTCCTGCCGATCATCGGCCTGACCGACGATGTGGGGCTTGGCGCGTTCCTGCTGGCCCAGCTGCGCGCGGAGACCGGCCGGTTCGTCGAGGCAGAGCGCGGACGGCCCGTCCCCCCGCTGGACTGAGGGAACGGGCCGCGCCCTGGGTCACCAGCCGGTGCGGCCGGATCCGAACTGGTAGAGCGGGTTGCCGTACACCGGCGGTACGGGCCGCCCGGCGTCGATGTGTGCCCGGATCTCGGCGCGCTGGGCCGGGGTGGCGCCCAGGTCGTACGGGATGTCCCAGGCTTCGTTGGCGTCTTCGAGGATGTCCTGGCCGCCGGGGCGGAGCACGTCGGAGAGCAGCCGGGGCAGCTGCCACGGCAGCTTGCCGCTGGGCTGGAAGTCACCGAAGAGCAGGCTGGCCAGGGCCGGGCCCATTTCCTCGCCGCCACGGTAGGTGAGCACGATCGCACCGGCCTGGTCGTGCCATTCGGTGATCACGTAGGGCCGGGGCAGGACCAGCGCGACCACCACCGGGATGCCCCGGCGGCGGAAGTCCTGGATCAGCGCGAGCTGGTCCGGGGGCAGGAACGGCTGTTCCTTCACCCAGTTCGTGCCGTGCGTGTAGGAGGTCTCCCCCACCGCGACGACGGCGAGTTTCGGGTTGGGCGCGGTGTCCTGGTGCACGGTGACCCCGGCCGCTTCGGCGCGGGCGCGGATCGCGGCGAGCATGGTCTGGGAGCCGTACTCCTCGTGGAAGAAGCTGGTCCAGATGCAGCAGGCCGCCTTGTCGTCGGCCCGGGGTCCGGCCACCACGATGTTGTCGCCGCGGGTGAGCCGCAGCGGCAGCACACCGTCGTTCTTGAGCAGGGTCAGGGCTTCCCGGGCGGCCTGGTTGGCGAGTTGGACGTGTCCGGGCTGGTGGAACCGGTACGGGCCGTTGACCGGATCACCGTAGGGGGCCTCGAAGATGCCGAGCCGGAACTTCAGCGACAGCACCCGCCGTACCGCGTCCTCGATGCGGGACAGGGGCACGCCTGCGATGAACTGCCCGATGGAGTAGCCGGGTGCGCCCGGGTCGGCGCCGCCCATCACGTCGGATCCGGCGTTGGCCGCGCCGACCCAGGACCCGGAGGGCAGCCAGTCGGTGGTGATCAGCCCGGGGTAGCCGAGTTCGCGCCGCAGGTAGGCCAGGATCTTGGCGCTGTCGCCCGCGCCGGGGCCGCCGGGATCGAGGAAGGAGCTGCCCGCGTAGCCGGGCATGATGTTCACCGCGCCCGCTTCCATCGCGGCCCGGAACGGGATCAGGTGGTACTTGATGGTCACCCCGTCGTAGACGATCAGCGCTTCCCCGCCCGCGCCCTCACCCGGCCAGTGCTTCACGGTGGCCAGCACCGAGTTCGGGTTCAGTTCCGGCCCGCCCTGCAGGCCGGAGACGAGTGCGCGGACCTGGGCGGCGGCCACCTGGGCGTCCTCGCCGTTGCCCTCCTGGATCCGCGGGTAGAGCACCTTGGTGCCGACCTCGGCGATCGGTCCGAGGGTGCCCCTGGCGCCGACCTCGAGTTGTTCGCGGCGTTGCATATCGCCGAGCCGGTGGGTCAGGAGGTGGTTTCCGGCGGCGGCGAGTCCGCTCTGGGTGGGGTAGGTGGTTTTGTAGCCGCTGACGGTGTCCCCGGCGGTGACGAACGGGATGCCGAGGCGGGTGCCGCTGGCCGCCAGGAGGGTGTTGTGCAGGTCCTGGGCGTCGGCGGGCCCGAAGTGCCAGCCGGAGTGGGGGAAGCGCTGGGCGTTGTAGAACAGCTGGTACGCCTTCTCCTCGGTGGTCATCCGGCCGAGCAGGTCGTCCACCCTGGCCTGCACCGGCAGCCGCCAGTTCTCATACGGTTGGATCGCGCCGTCCCGGTTGAGGTCCCGGCTGCCGCCGATCAGGCCGATGCCGTCGGCGACGGTTTCCAGGATGGGCCGGTAGAGGCTGAAGGTGTGGCCGGCCGAGACCTGGGTGCCGCCGCCGGTCACCGCGAGGACGTGCCAGCGGTAGGTCCAGCGGTCGGGGATGTCCCAGGCCGGGGTGTAGTTCGGCGTGGTGGTCTCGGCGACCTTGGTGTGCAGGTCCAGGAGGTTGCCGGGGGCGGTGTAGTCGTAGTCGGCGCGGCTGACGTTGAGCCACAGCTCATAGCGGGTCGCGCCGGGCACCGCGGCCCAGCGGAACTCCGGGCGGCGGGTGTCGGTGATCATGGCCTGGTCGCCGGGGGTGTGCAGGGCGAACCGGGCCGGTCCGCCGGGCGGGCGGGTCGGTGGGGACAGCAGCGGCGGGGTGCTGGCGGTGTTGTCCACGGTGCCGAGCACCTGGAGTTCCCACAGCGAATAGCCGTACCCGGTGGCCCTGGTGACGCCGGTCCAGCGCAGGTACCGGCCACTGCCAGCGGCGCTGATCCGTTCCACGCCACCGGCGCCCTCGGTTGTGCTGTGCAGGGGCCGCCAGGCGCTACCGTCGTCGGAGAGTTCCAGGCGGTGTGCCTTGGCGTAGGCGCCCTCCCAGTGCAGCACCACGCCGGTGAGCTGGGCGCGGCCGCCGAAGTCGATCCGCAGCCACTCGTGGTCATTGCCGAACTGACTGGACCACCGGGTGCCCAGGCGCCCGTCCAGTGCGGCGGCCGGGGCGTTGCCGCCCTCGTGCGAGGAGGCGCTCACCTGGGCGTAGGCGGCGATGTTGGCGCTGGGCGCGTTGCCGTAGACCTGGAACTCCCACAGCGAGTAGCCGTACCCGGTGGCGCGGCCGAGGCCGACCCAGCGCACGTACCGGGCCACCCCTGCCACGGCCAGGTGCTGCACGCCGGGGGTGCCCGCGCCGGTGTGCGGGCTGGTCCAAGTCGAGCCGTCGGTGGAGAACTCGATCCGGAACCGGGTGGCGTAGGCGGCTTCCCAGTGCAGCGTGATCCGGTCCACGGTCACCGGGGCGCCCAGGTCGACCTGGAGCCACTGCGCGTCGGTGGCCTGGCTGGACCAGCGGGTGCCCAGATCGCCGTCGGTGGCCGCGGCGGCCACCATGACCGCGTTCTCCACCGAGGAGGCAGTGGTCGGTTTCCCTTGGGAGACAAGGACTCCCTCGGCTCGGGCGGCCTGGCCGCCGGCGAGCAGCCCGCCGCTGATCAGGGCGAGCAACAGGGTGAGCACCAGCGCGGGATGACGGAGTAACCCGGGATGGGGTGCGGGGGGCATGGCGACTCCAGGCGTTCGACGACGATGTCGGCACACTGCTGAGAGCGCTCTCTCCGCGATTCTGGGCCGTACTGAATCGAGTCGTCAACCGGTTCCGCCAAGGTTGCCGCGTTTGGCCGAAGTGCCTACGGCCGGGCGTCGAACTCCGCGCGGTTGCGCTCGATCCGGGTCGCGGTGCCCACGGCCCAGTCCGAGAGCGCGGACAGCGGCACCAGGAGGCCGCGGCCCAGTTCGGTCAGCTCGTACTCCACCCCCGGCGGCACGGTCGGGAACACGGTGCGGGCGACGAGTCCGTCCCGTTCCAGGGCCCGCAGGGTGCGGGTGAGCATGCGGCGACTGAGGCCTTCCATGGCGCGGTGCAACTCGTTGTACCGGTGCGGGCGCTGGTTCAGCAGGACCAGCACCAGCACGGTCCAGCGGTCGCCAATGCGCTGGAACACCTCGGAGACCGGACAACTCGCCTGCTCGTCCAGGGGCACCGGAGCGGGCAGTCGCGCGGTGAGCATCGAGGGCGTGACGGACATGGCTCCAGGTTATTCACCGAACAAAAAGTAGACTGACCAGTTTCTGTTTTCTGTGCGCCGATTAGCCCGAAGGGACGCACCCCGGCCGCGACCGCGGTGCGTAGAGTCGATCGTCGGGTCATCGATTGCACATGCGGTTTCGTGTCCTGACGTCATCCGTGGGGTCGCCAGGACCCGGAACCGATAAGTCCGGTGACCACTTCACCGCTCCAGGGTCCGGACCGGTCCGGACCAGGCGCCGCTCCCGGCTGCCCCCTTGGGCAGCGGAATGCGACCAAAGGAGCACCCACTGCCCCGAACGACAACGTTCGTAGGGACTTGAGGGGGCCGAAAGGCGTTTCTCTCACCTGAACCGACCATCCAGTCAGTACCGTTCTCGGTGTGCAGGCACCTTCCCGCCGGCCATGGTGGCCACCGCGCCGGGCTAGACCCGTGGACGCGGCGGCCGCGCTTGCCCTGCTCGCCATCGGATTGCTCCCCCCGCTACTCGGTTCACTGTGGTGGCCCGCGGACGCCTATCCGCCCGCCGGGGTGCTGCTGCAGGCCGTGGCCAGCGTGCTGGTCTTCGCCCGCGCCACCGCTCCCGCCGCGGTCGCCTTCGGCCTCACCGGCGCCGCGGTCGCCGAACTGGCCCTCCCCGGCCTGCTGCTCCCACCCGACCTCCTGGCGGTCCCCTGGCTGGCCGCCGCGCTCACCGTCGCCGCCGTCACCATCCCCCGCCCACTCCAGGCGTACTGGTGGCCCCTGGTCGGCGCCGCCGCCGTGCTGGCCACCCGCCCGTGGCGCCCGGAACTCGCCGAGATCACCACCGGCATCCTGCTCACCCTGGTCCCGGTCCTGTTGGGCAGGCACCTGCTGGCCCGTCGCGCCCTGGCCCGCGCCGAGTCCGAACGCGCCGAGCGCGCCGCCACCGAGTCCCGCCTGCTGGCCGAACAGGCCCGCGCCGACCAGCGGGTCCGCCTGGCAGGCGAGATGCACGACGTGCTGACCCACCGGGTGAGCCTGATGGTCCTGCAAGCGGGCGCCCTGCGGATGACCGCCCCCGACGAGGCCACCCGCCAGGCCGCCGAAGACCTCCGCGCCGCGGGCTGCCACGCCCTGGACGAACTCCGCGACCTGGTCGGCATCCTGCGCACCCTCCCAGCCAAGAGCGCCAACGGCGAAGCCGCGGTCGAGGCCCCCGCCACCGCCCTGCCCGATCTGTCCGCCCTGGTCGCCGAAACCGTGTCGGTGGGCATCGGCGTCGACCTGGTCCAGGACGGCTCCCCCGTGCACACCTCCCCCGTGGTGGGCCGCACCGCCTTCCGCATCGTGCAAGAGGCCCTGGCCAACGTCCGCAAACACGCCCCGGGCACCCAGGTCCGGGTCCAGGTCCGCTACGGCGCCGACCGGGTCTGGCTCAGCATCCGCAACAGCCCCCCGCCCCGCCCGCCAACCCCCATCCACCTGGCCAAATCCCCCGGCCCCGCCACCGGCGGCGGCCTACTCGGCCTGCGCCAGCGAGTAGCCCTGGTCAGCGGCACCATCAACGCGGGCCCCCGCCCCGACGGCGGCTTCTCGGTAGACGCCATCCTCCCCGCCTACATGCCCAGCGGCTCCCACGCCGACCTAGCCCGCCACGTCCGCTAACCCCCACCCCACCCGGCGTGTTGGCCGTTGTCGTACGGCGAGTTGGCCCAACTGGTACGCCCGGTTGGCCGAAGTGGGCGTACCAGTTGGCCCAAGTGGTGCGACTTCGGCCAACGTGGCGTCCATATCGGCCAACTCGGCGTACGAGAACGGCCAACACTCGGGTGGGTTGGCTGTCGGGCGGGGTGGGACCGCCCGCCCGACAGCGCACGATCAGCGGATCTCGCTGCGCAGGATCCGGTCCGAGCCGGGGCCCTGGCCGCCGTTGCCGTCGGCGTTGGTGGTGCCGATCCAGAGGGCGTTGGCGCCCGGCACCTTCACCACCGAACGCAACCGGCCGAAGGTGGTGAAGTGCGCCGTGGTGGCCCCGGCGCTGGTGCCGTTCAGCTCGACCCGCCACAGCCGCTGCCCACGCAGCGCCGCGACATAGGCGGTGTCGTTCACGATCGCCAGCGAGCTGGGTGAGGCCTCGGCGGTGGTCCAGGTCCGCTTCGGGTTCTCCATCCCGGCGACCCCGCAGTTGCCCTCGCACTGCGGCCAGCCGTAGTTGCGACCGGGCAGGATCAGGTTCAGCTCATCCGTGGAGACGTTGCCCAGCTCCGCCGACCACAGCCTGCCTGCCGAGTCCCAGGCCAGCCCCTGGGCGTTGCGATGCCCGTAGCTGTAGATCAGCGAGTTGAACGGGTTGCCCGGCGCGGGCGCACCGGTGCGGGTGAAGCGCAGGATCTTGCCCGCCGGGCTGTTCAGGTTCTGCGCCAGGCTGGTGTTCTGCGCGTCGCCACTGGTGGCGTACAGGAACCCGTCCGGGCCGAACTTGAGCTGGCCGCCGTTGTGGAAGCGGCTGGACGGCAGGTTGTTGACGATGATCTGGCGGTTGCTCAACGTGGTGCCGTTGAAGCTCATCCGCACGATCCGGTTGGCCTGGGCGCCACCGTCGTTGGAGGTGTGGAAGAAGAACACGTCCTGATCGCTGGTGCCGTTCCAGCCGGGCGAGACCGCCACGCCCATCAGGCCGCCCTCACCGCCGGTGGTGGTGCTGTTGGGCACCGTGCCGACCTGGGTCTTGCTGCCGTTGAGCCCAGCCCGGAACACCCGGAAGGTGTCCCGCTCGGTCACCAGCGCGGACTGGCCGTCGGGCAGGAAGGAGACCGCCCACGGGATGGACCAGCCGGTGCTGACGTTGGCCGGGGGCTGCGGGTTGCCGCGACCGGGCGCGGGCGCGGTGTCCACATCCAGGGCGTCCAGGTTGGGGCCGCCGGTGGCGGTGGCCCCGGCGGCCCGGATGGTGTTGGCCCCGGCGTTGAGCGCGGCGTTGACGGTCACGCTCTGGTAGTTCGTCCAGCCGTTGCTGGGGAAGGCCAGATCGTTGGACACCAGGTTGCCGTTGACCGTGATGTCCAGCGGCCGGTTGGCGCCGCTGCCGTTGGCGTAGCGGAAGGCGAGCACCGCGTTGCCGGTGGCGGACGGGGCGTTCACCGTCCACTCGACGTAACTGCCCGCCACGTTGTCGTTGTTGACGAAACCCGCGCCGCTGAACCCGGCGTGGTTGGACTCCACCAGTCCCTGGGAGATGGTGGCGTTCTCGGCCTCGTACCGGACCGGCGCCGCGCCCGCGGACAGGGCGGGCAGGACCAGGCCACTCGCCAGCACCACCACCGGCAGCGCCACTCTGGTAAGCGCTTTCAAGCCAGTTCTCATAACCGTTCCTCTCAAGGTGTGCAGTGAGGGAAAGCGGTTTCCCGTGGCGGCGGGAGTGTGCGGGAGAACCGTGCTACATGGTGCGGCAGCCGGACCGGCCGCCGCACCCGCCATTCGTCAGTTTCCGGACCGGACCTGACGGATGGTGTCCCGGTACCAGAGCGCGCTGCGCTTGGGCGTGCGCTGCTGGGTCTGGTAGTCGACGCGGACGATGCCGAAACGCTTGTCGTAGCCGTAGGACCACTCGAAGTTGTCCATCAGCGACCAGGCGAAGTAGCCCCGGATGTCCGCGCCCTGCTCGCGCGCGGCCGCGACCGCGCCGATGTGCGTGCGGAAGTAGTCGGTGCGGCCCTCGTCCTCGACGAAGTCCTCCGCGTCCGGCACGTCCACGAAGGCCGAACCGTTCTCGGTGATCACCATCGGCACGCCGGGATAGTCCTTGCTCAGCCGCACCAGCAGTTCGGTGAACCGTTCGGGCACGATCTCCCAGCCCATCGCGGTGACCGGTTTGCCCTGTGGGATCTGGCGTTCCACCGGATTGCCGTCGGCGTCGCGGGTGTTGCCGTGCTCGTCCCGGCCGGAGAAGACGTGGCCGGAGTAGAAGTTCACGCCGAGCACGTCGATCGGCTGGGCGATGATCTCCAGGTCACCGTCCCGCACCGGCAGTTCGATCTTGCGCTCGGCCAGGTCGGCCACGATGTCGGCGGGGTATTGCCCGCGCAGCAACGGGTCCAGGTAGATCCGCGCGCCGAGGCCGTCGGCGCGGCGGGCGGCTTCCCGGTCCTCGATGGAGTCGGTGGCCGGGGTGGCGGTGCCCATGTTGAGGGTGATGCCGAACTCGTGTTCGGGCGTGCCCGCGGCCCGCATCCGTTGGGTGGCAAGGCCGTGGCCGAGCAGCAGGTGGTGCACGGCGTGGATGGCGTCGGGGAAGTTCTGCCGTCCCGGCGCCTGGCGGCCTTCCCAGTAGCCGAGCATGGCCGAGCACCACGGCTCATTGAGCGTGGTCCACTCACGCACCCGGTCCTGCAGTTTGTCGAAGACCAGCATGGCGTAGTCGGCGAAGCGGTAGGCGGTCTCGCGCACCGGCCAGCCGCCCGCGTCCTCCAGCTCCTGGGGCAGATCCCAGTGGTACAGCGTCACCCAGGGCGCGATGTCCTTGGCCAGCAGCTCGTCGACCAGGCGATCGTAGAAGCCGAGCCCCTTTGTATTGACCGGCCCGGTGCCGCCGGGCTGGACCCGGGGCCAGGACACCGAGAAGCGGTAGGTGTCCACGCCGAGGGAGCGGATCAGCTCGACGTCCTCGGGCATCCGGTGGTAGTGGTCGCAGGCGACGTCGCCGTGGTCGCCCTCGTGCACCATGCCGGGGGTGCGGCAGTAGGTGTCCCAGATCGAGGCGGTGCGCCCGTCCTCGAACGCGGCCCCCTCGATCTGGTAGGCCGAGGTGGCCACGCCCCACCGGAAGGACGGCGGCAGGGTCCGGATCTGCTGCTCCGCCAGGCTTCCGGCCGGGGCCGCGGTGGTGATGTCCACGCTGTCTCCTTCTCGCTCAGGTCGGAACTCGGTCGCCCACGTGCAAATGGCACGCCACGGTGCGTTCGGCGGTGCCGGCTGGCGGGCCGAGCACGGGAACCCGTTGCGCGCACGGCTCGAACGCCTGTGGACAGCGGGGGTGGAACGAGCATCCGCTGGGCAGCGCCCGGGGGTCCGGTGGCGAACCCGGGATCCCGGTCAGCTCCCGGCGCGGTCCGCGCAGGGCGGGGAAGGAGTGCAGCAGGCCGTCGCTGTACGGGTGCAGCGAGTCCCGGTAGAGCTGCGTCGAGGGGGCCTGCTCGACGATGCGTCCGCCGTACATGACCGCGATCCGGTCGGCGAACTCCACCAGCAACGACAGGTCGTGCGTGATGAACAGGACGGAGAAGTCGAGCCGTTCGCGGAGGTCGACGAGCTGGCGCAGGATCTGCCGCTGGGTGACCACGTCCAGCGCGGTGGTCGGCTCGTCCATGATCACGATCTGCGGTTGCAGCGCCAGCGCCATGCCGATCATGACACGCTGGCGCATGCCGCCGGAGAGCTGGTGCGGGTAGGCGTCGAGGCGGTCGGCCGCGATACCCACGAGATCCAGCAGTTCTTTCGCGCGGGCCCGGCGGGCGTTCCTGCTGCTGCCCGGGTCGTGCGCCTTGATCACGTCGGTGAGCTGGGTGGAGACCTTGTGCACGGGGTTGAGCGAGTTCATCGCGCCCTGGAAGACCAGCGAGGTCTCCGCCCACCGGAACCTGCGCAGTTCCGGGACGGACAGCCGCAGGATGTCCACGGGTTCGCCGTCCGGGTCGTGGTAGATCACCTGGCCGGAGCGCACCACGCCGGGCGGGGGCAGCAGCCGGGTGAGTCCGTAGGCCAGGGTGGACTTGCCGCTGCCGCTCTCCCCGGCCAGGCCGAGCACCTCGCCGCGGTGCAGGGTCAGGCTGACCTCGCGGACCGCGCGCACGGCGTTGTCGCCGACGCCGTAGTCGACGTTGAGGTCCTTGATCTCCAGTACCGGCTTGCTCATCGCGCACCGTCCTTTGTGGACTCGCCGAGCACCGGGGTGAAGCCAACCCGCATCCGGACCACCTTGCCGTCGGGGCCGCGGGCGCGGCGGCCGCCGGAGCTGCGCAGGCGGGGGCTGACGAACTCGTCGATGCCGAAGTTCAGCAGTGACAACGCGGTGCCCAGCAAGGCGATGGCCAGTCCGGCCGGCACGAACCACCACCAGGCGCCCTGGGCCAGGGCCTGCTGGCTCTGTGCCCAGAACAGGATGGTGCCCCAGTTCCACTCGGAGATGCCGGAGACGCCGATGAAGGCCAGGGTGATCTCCGACATCACCGCGAAGATCACCGTGCCGACGAAGTTGGAGGCGATCACCGCGGACAGGTTGGGCATGATCTCGAACAGGATGATCCGCCAGGTCGGCTCGCCGGTGGCCCGGGCCGCTTCGACGTAATCCCTGCGCCGCAAGGACAAGGTCTGCGCGCGCAGCACCCTGGCGCCCCAGGCCCAGGAGGTGAAGCCGATGACCATGGCCACGGTGATGTCGCCGGTGCCGGGCAGGGTCGCGGTCACGATGATCACCAGGGGCAGCGCGGGCAGCACCAGGAACACATTCGACACCATGGACAGGCTTTCGCCGACCGCGCCGGAGAGGTAGCCGGAGGTGACGCCGACGAGCACGGCGAGCACCGCGGCCACTCCCCCGGCGAGGAAGCCGACCAGGATGACGCTGCGCGCGCCGACCAGGATCTGGCTGAAGATGTCCTGGCCGATGTGGGTGGTGCCGAACCAGTGCGCGGCCGAGGGCGGTTCCAGCAACGCGGAGCTGCGCTGGGACGGATCGTAGGGTGCGATCCACGGCCCGATGATCGCCAGCAGCACGAAGAAGCCGATGAGGATCAGGCCGATGAGGGTTTTGCTGTTGCTGGCGAAGCGGAATCGGCGTTTCTTGTCCGCGACAAGGGGTTGGCCCGGTGGCTGCGCGGCCGCGGCGAGCAGGTCGGTGGTGGGCATGGCCATGGCTCAGCCCTCCTTGCGGGTGCGCGGGTCGAGGGCGAGGTAGGCCAGGTCCGCCAGGAGGTTGGCGACCAGCACGGACAGCGTGATCACCAGGAAGATGCCCTGCAGCAGCGGGTAGTCCTTGGCGCCGACGGCCTGGAAGAGCTGGAAGCCCACGCCGGGGTAGGAGAAGACGATCTCGACCAGCAGGGTGCCGCCGACGATGAAGCCCAGGGACAGCGCGAGGCCGGAGACGTTGGGCAGCACCGCGTTGCGCGCGGCGTAGCTGAGTGCGACCCGGCTTTCGGAGAGGCCCTTGGCGTGCGCGACGGTGACGTAGTCCTCGGCGGCCACGGTGACCATCATGTTGCGCATGCTGAGGATCCAGCCGCTCATCGAGGAGATGATGATCGTCACCGCGGGCAGGATGCTGTGGTAGAGCGCGCTGCCGAGGAACTCCAGGTCCCAGCCCGGCACCAGCCCCGCCTCGAATCCGCCGGAGGCCGGGAACCACCCGTTGATGCCCGCGAAGAGGGTGATCGCGATCAGGCCGAGCCAGAAGTAGGGCACCGAGGACAGGAAGGTGGTCACCGGCAGCACCAGGTCCACCCACGATCCGCGCCGCCACCCGGCGAGCACGCCGAGGCCGGTGCCGATCAGGAAGCTGGCGATGGTGGTGACGCCGACCAGGATCACCGTCCACGGCAGGCTTTGCGCGAGCACGTCGGAGACCGGGGTGGGGAAGAAGGTGAAGGACAGGCCGAGGTCGCCGCTGAGCAGCTGGCCGACGTAGTCCAGGTACTGCTCGAAGATGCCCTGGTCGCCGTCTAGTCCAAAGAGGACATACAGCGACTGGATGTTCTCCGCGCTCATCGCGCCCTGCTGGCGGGAGATCAGCGAGGTGACCGGGTCGCCGGGGATGAGCCGGGGGATGAAGAAGTTGATGGTCACCGCGGCCCAGGCGGTGAACAGGTAGAACGCCAGGCGCTGGAGCACGAATCTCACGAGACCGGCTCCCCCGCGGGTTCCCCGGCCGGCTCACGGGCGGGATCGTCCACCGCGTAGAGCCAGCAGGCGGCCCAGTGGCCTGCGCCGTCGCCGATATCGAAGCGGGGCGGGACCTCGGTGCGGCAGCGGGCCATCGCCTGCGGGCAGCGCGGGTGGAACCGGCAGCCCGCAGGCGGGTCGATCAGGCTGGGTGGCTCACTGCGCGCGGTGTCCTTGCCCAGTGCGGCCAGCGAATCCACCTTCTCCGGCACGTCGTTCTCGTGCGCGCCGCGGTCCGGGTCGGGGGCGGAGTCGATGAGCAGCCGGGTGTAGGGGTGCGCGGGCCGCTGGGTGAGCGTTTCGCTGTCCCCGCCCTCCACGATCCGGCCCGCGTACATCACCAGGGTCTCGTCGGCGAAGTAGCGGGCCGAGGCGATGTCGTGGGTGATGTAGAGGATGGCCAGCTGCAGGCGTTCCTTGAGGTCCCGCAACAGGTTCAGCACGCCGAGCCGGATGGAGACGTCCAGCATGGACACCGGTTCGTCGGCCAGCAGCGCGTCCGGGTCGGCGCCAAGGGCGCGGGCGATGGCCACCCGCTGGCGCTGGCCGCCGGAGAGTTCGTGCGGGAACTTGTCCAGGTAGCGTTCCGGCGGGGTCAGCGAGACCCGGGTGAGCAGTTCCCGCAACGCGGTCTCCAGCTCGGCCCGGTTCGCACCGCCGTTGCCGTGGATCTTCAGGGCCCGGCCGAGGTGGTAGCGCACGGTGTGCACCGGGTTCAGCGAGGCGAACGGGTCCTGGAAGATCAGCTGCACTTTTTTGCTGTAGGCGCGGAACTTCCGGCCGCCGCGCACGGTGACCGGCTCGCCGTGCAGCCGGATCTCGCCGCTGGTGCGCGGGTAGAGCTGGGCCAGCAGCCTGGCCACGGTGGACTTGCCCGATCCGGACTCGCCCACCAGCGCGGTGACCCGGCCCCGGCGCAGTCGCACCGTGACCTCATCCACCGCGTGCACGGTTCGCGCCGTGCGGGTGAGCACCTCCCTGGCCGCTCTGCGGACCGGGAAGTGCTTGGTCAGGGCCTCGGCTTCCAGCACCACCGCCGTAGTGCCGGAAGCCGAGGCAATCGTGCTCTCACTCATCCCCGTGAGTCCTCCTGTCCTTCCCAGGCGCCGCTCAGGAGGCGGGTTTGAGGTGGAGCACGACATCCAGTGAGGTGCGCAGGCTCGGCTGAGCCGGCGCGTAGGGGTTGCTGTCCTCGGGCCAGCCGACCCAGTTCTTGGTGCTGTACATGCCACCCAGGTTGGCCGCGCCGGTGACCGCGACCGGCTGCTGCTCGATCATGATGCGCTGCACGGTGTTCAGCGCGCTGGCGCGGGCGGCGTCATCGGCGGCGTTGGCGTACTGGCGCAGCGCGGCGGTGGCCTCGGCGTTGCGGAAGCGGCCGTAGTTGCCGATGGTCTGCCCGGTGCCCAGAGGCTTGTACAGCTCGCTGTCCATCATGTAGCGGTAGGCCTGGTACGGGGTGGGGCCGTCCTCGGTCCAGTGCATGACGGCGTCGAAGTTGCCCGCCTCCACCGCCTCGGTCCAGGCGTCCTGGTTGGTCTTGTCCACGGTGGCGGTGACGCCGAGCCCGGACAGGTTGTCCTTGATGATCTCCAGCGTGGTCACGTAGTCCGACCAGCCCGAGGGCACCGACATGGTCAGCTTGACCGGCTTGCCAGCCGGGTCGAGCAGGGTGTTGCCGTCATAGCGGAACCCGGCGTCGGTGACCAGCTTCTTGGCCTCGGTCACGTTGGGGGTCAGCGTCTTGCTCTTGTACTCCGGCGCGATGAAGGAGTCCCCGTTGGGCGTGGGGATGCCGGTGACGTTGTCCACCTTGGGGTAGAAGTAGCCGGCCTCGGCCTGGGTGAAGATGTCCTCGCGGTTGATCACCAGGTTGATCGCCTTGCGCAGCGCCGCGTTGTCGAAGGGCGCCTTCTCGGTGTTGAACCACAGGCCGTGGATGCCCAGGGAGGCGGGGAACCACAGCTTGTGGTGCTGCGGGTTCTTGCTGGTGTAGACGGCCTTGTAGTTCGGGATGAACACGAAGGCCCACTCCGAGGCCCCCGAGGCCAGCGCGGTGGTCTGCGCGTTGTTGTCGTTGTAGGAGGTGTACCGGAGTTCCTTGACCTTGGGCAGTTCCTGCCAGTAGCTGTCCCGCACGGTGAGCGTGACGGTCTGCTGGGTGAAGGACTTCAACGAGTACGGGCCGGTGCCGACCGGGTTCTTGTTCAGCTCCTGGGAGGGATCCTTGACCTGCTCCCAGATGTGCTTGGGCACCACCGCGGCCTCCAGGATCATCACCTGGTTGGTGTACTGGGACCGGGGGAAGGTCACCGTCACCGTGTTGCCGCTGGGGGTGATGTCGCCGAAGGGGATGGCGTGCAGGTTGAACGCCGGGTACTTCTTGAGCAGCCCGAGACTGAAGGCCACGTCCTCGGCGGTCATCGGCTTGCCGTCGGAGAACTTGACGTTGTCCCGGACGGTCAGGGTGAGCTTGGTGAAGTTGTCCGCCCACTCCCATTTGCTGGCCAGCCACGGCTTGCTCGGGTCGGTGGGGCGGACCTTGTTCCGCATGCCGAGCGGCTCGTAGATCATCCACCGGTAGCCGAGCGAGCCTGCCGCGGAGGTCTCCAGGAACGGGTTGTGGTTCTCCGGCTGCGGCCCGTTGGGCGCGCCGATGTTGAGCACCGCGCCCGGGTTGCCCCCGGCGCCGCTGTTCCCGGTGCCGCAGGCGGCCAGGCCCAGGGCAAGGATTCCCGTGAGGGTCAAGGCCGCGATGCGCTTGACTCGCATGGGACCTCCTTCGACGTCGGTGGCGGTAAGCCTTGCCCGCCAGTGGTAGAGCGCTCTCGCAGGTCGGCTTGTGCGAGGAGTCAACCGGCCGCACCCGGCCACGTCAATAACGAGAACATAACGTATCCCGTCTAAATTTAAGCCATGAAGTAAGCAGGACGGCGTGCCTGGGCGCGGGAGTTCCCCGTTTGGCCCACACTGGGCGCAGCGGTTGTTCACATACTTGGTTCATGCCGTGACAAATGGTCACGGCCCAGGTGCGAGAGGGGGGATGAAGTCATCATGACGGCACGACGTTCCACGGTGCGGGATCTGCGCCGCAGCAACCGGTCGATGCTGCTGTCCAAGCTGTTCTTCGACGGTCCGCTCAGCCGTCAGGAGCTGAGCCAGCAGACCGGTCTGAGTGCGGCCACGGTCAGCAACGTCACCGCGGAGCTGACCGAGGAGCGGCTCATCGTCGAGGCGGGACTGGTCGAGTCCGACGGCGGCAGGCCACGGGTGTTGCTCCGGGTGGACCCGGAATACGCCCATGTGGTGGGCATCGACGTCGGCGAGACCGGGGTGAAGGTCGAACTGTTCGACCTGGCGATGACCAGGCTGGCGGCGGTGGACCACGCACTGCCGTCCTCCCGGCCACGTCCGGCGGCGGTGGTCACCCAGGTGGTCTCCGGCCTGCGCGAGGTGATGGCCAGGGCCGGGGTGAGCGCGGCGACCATGCTCGGCGTGGGCATCGGGGTGCCCGGCACGGTGGAGCAGGGCAGCACCGTGCGGGTGCACGCCCAGACCATTGGCTGGGACGGTGTGGAGCTGGTGAACCTGTTGCGCGCCAAGGGGGTCGAGCTGCCGCTGTTCATCGACAACGGCGCCAAGACCCAGGGCCAGGCCGAGCTGTGGTTCGGCGCGGGCAAGGGCGCCCGGCACGCGGTGATCGCGCTGCTGGGTTCCGGCGTCGGCGCGGCGGTGATCACCGACGGCGCCACCTACCGCGGTTCCACCTCCAGCGCGGGCGAGTGGGGCCACACCACCATCGTCTACAACGGCCTGGAATGCCGTTGCGGGGCAAGGGGTTGCCTGGAGGCCTACGTCGGCGCCGAGGCGATCCTGGAGCGCTACCGCAAGGCAAGGGGCGGCCGCGCGGTGCCCGGCGCGGACGAGCAGAGCAGCCTGGCCGCCCTGCTCACCGCGGCCGAACGCTCCCGCACCGCGGCCAAGGTCCTGGCGGAGACTGCGGGCTACCTGGGCGCGGGCATCGCGAACCTGGTCAACCTGTTCAACCCCGAGCGCATCGTGCTCGGCGGCTGGGCGGGCCTGTCCCTGGGCGCGGCGCTACTGCCGTTGATCGAGCAGGCCACCGCCGCGCATGCGCTGCGGCATCCCTACGGCCAGACCACGATCGAGGTCGGCAAGCTGGGCCCGGACGCGGTGGCCGTCGGCGCCGCCACCCTGCCGGTGGCCGCGATGCTGGATCAGGGCAGCGACCCACGGGAGGCGGCGGGCGACGACGCGGCCTGAAGTTCCCGCACCCCGGTCGCGAAGGCGTCCTCGGCGCTGGTCTCGACGTCCGGGACCACGCCAACCCCTTCCCAGTTGGTCCCGGTGACCGGATTGACCGCCCGCGCCACCGGCACGGTCACCTCCAGGTGCGGATGCACCCGGAACCCCTCCCGAGGGTGCGCGCCGCCACGCGTACGCTCCCCCACCACCCGCGCCCGCCCCAGGTGCTGGAGGTCGTAGGCCAGTTCCTCCCCGCCGGAGAAGGTGCTTGGCCCGGTCAGCACCACCACGGGTTTCACCCCGCCGAACCGCGGCCCCGGCACATGCGGCAACGTCCAGGACTGGGTGATCCGGTCCCCCGCCCGCTCGTGCATCGAGTTGAGGTGCGTCCGCTCGTCGAGCAGGTAGCTGCACACCAGCGCGACCGCCTCCGGCGACCCACCCCGGACCCCACGCAGATCCAGCAACAACCCCCGGGTCCCCGCCACCAGGTTCATCGCCGCCACCAGCCCATCCGCGCAGACCCCCGGATCCACCAGCAACGGCCCCAGTTCCAGGTGCGCCACCACCCCCGGCAACAACCGCACCCCCAGGACCCCGCCCATGGTGCGCTCGGCTTCCCGCCGCATCATCGGCTCCCACAGGTCCCCCTCCTCGGCGGGCACCACCTCCGCGTGATGCAACAACCGCAGATGCAGGTCCCGGTTGCCCGCCTGCAGGTCCGCGGTGACCGCGGCCGCCAGCCCCGCGGCCCCGTCCACGCCGTCATAGCGCCCCGCCGCCAGGTTGCCGGTCAACCGCCCACTCGCCGCCCGCCCCACCTCGGCGAACACGTAGTGCCGGTCGACGAGCCGGGCGGTCTCGCCCACGATCCGATGAATCTCACTGGTCTGCACGAGCCGGGAGTGAACCAGCCCGCTCGACAAAGCGTCAAGAACATTAGACACTTTCCCCCGTGCCCCGCCTCCCCCAGGACGAGGTGCTGGCGGTAACCACCCCAGCCCAGTTCAAAGCCATGGCCCACCCGCTGCGTCAGCGCCTGCTGTTCGCGCTCGGACAGACCCCGGCGACGATCAGCCAGCTGGCCGCGTCACTGTCGGTGGCGAAGGGCAGCGTGGCGCATCACTTGAAGGTGCTGCGGGAGGCCGGGATGGTGCGGATCGGGGAGACCCGGCAGGTCCGGGGCGGGACCGAGCAGTACTACCAGCGCTCGGCGCGGCGGTTCGAGGTGCCGGACGGGCTGGCGGGGCCGACGACGGCGTTGCTGCACGCGGTGGCGGAGGAGGTGGTGAGGTCACCGGATCCGATGCTGACGGTGCGGCACCTGCGGTTGACGGCGGAGCAGGCGGCGGAGTTCCGGGAGCGGTTGCAGGGGCTGGTGGATTCGCTGAGTGATGCGGGGGACGGGGAGACGGGATACGGGGTGCTGGTCACGATGTACGAGAGCAGCTGACCCCGGTCATCCCAGCCTCAAGAGAAAGCACTTGACTCGGCAATCTACACCCGAAGCGTCACATTTGGACCCAAGTGCATAACCCAGAAAAGCGCGGGACGCTCGACACAACGCGAGTGTGCGATTCCACCATGCCACACACTCGCGCCGTGTCATCATCTCAGCCGATGGCCCCTATGGAAGCACCCTCCATCATTGTCCTGACCACCCGCTTCAGCTGATCAACACTGGACGCCTCCGGAAGCGCCAGAAAGCTCTCTTTTCCGACATCGAAAAGCGAAACCAGACTCTCGTCCCCTTCCGCCCCCAGAAAAAACCACAAGTAACATCGATAGGACTCAGGCTCATACAATGGCGCCCCATTTCGCATGAGAGGGCACATTATCGCCGTAGTACCGAGCTGCACTTGCTTCCTGAGCGCAGCCTCCGAACTCCATCTAGCCCTCCAGCGATTGGCCTGAGCATCGAATTGCAGGCGAACAAGATCCTCCAGCGAAGCGAGTCGAATACTGAAATCAGGATCGGCCCATGAAATCATAGACCGCTGACGAAAATCACCAGGTTGTCCTGTCATATTCTCCTACCAGCCGCCATCATGCTTCGAAGAGTCAAATACCTCGATACGAATGGATTCATTAGGGTCAATCCGGCCATCGGCAACTCGCTTCTGGAGCTCGTTCACACGATGATGACCTCCCAGAAGCTTGCCGTCACGAGTAACTAGCACCCGGTCGCCGTCGAGCGGGTTGTTGAACGACTCGATCAGTTCCTTGTTTGACAGCTTACTCATGTCAGCCGCAGCTTCCGGATCAAGGCCATGGCTCTTCTGGAGATTCCCCAGATCTCCCGCCTTGTTGCAGAATTCGTTGGCGTTGTGGGACAAGATCGCAGTGGTCCCCGCAAGCACAAAGTACGTATGGATGCCCGCGATCGTCAGGTTGTGCACTCGCTGGATCTGCACCCGGTGCACCACTCTGACCACTGGCAATCGATCCCCTTGTGCCGTAAGAACATCGTCACCAGGCAGGAGCATGTCCGCGTCACGCCAGAGGCGCTCGTCCGCCACCCAGAACGGGTGCTTGTCCGTCGCGACCACCGTGCCGACCGCATCGCCACTCGGGCCATCAGTGTCGACCGTGATCTCGACCAGATTCTTCAACCCCGCACTGGTGAGCGTCGCCACGACCTCCCGTGCCTCGGTACGCCCGGTCTCCGGATCGGTCGCCAGCACCGTGTCCCCGAGCACCAACTCCTCAATCGCCCGAGTAGTCCCGTCCGCCAGCAACACCAGCGTCCCCGGCACAAAGCTGTGGCACGGCGGCTTGGTGCGTTTCCCCGCGCTGGCAGCGGCATCCGCCGCGGTGTCCAGCGTCTTGACCGCCGGGCCGAGTCCCCTCGTACCCAGAATCACCTCGGCCACGGTGCCCACCGTGAGACCCGCGAGCCTGCCGTACTCGCCGTTCTCCCAGGCCATCTTGAACGGCTCGATCATTGTGTCGATGACCTTGCCCGGATCCTCGATCATCGCCACGACGCCCTCGGCCATCTGCGAACACGTGGTACCGCCGATCGCCGCGACCGATCCCGAGCCGGCGCCCATGCTACAGTCCGCCGCAGCGGTAGCTACGGCGTAAACCCCCTGGATCGCGTTCACCGCGACTTCGCCAACTCCCTCCACGAAGTCGAGGGTGTGGTCCCAGAAGGTCTCCGGCTTCGGCTTGTAGACCATCATTCGGATCTTCTTGGGCGATGGCGACGGCGACGGAGCGGCGTCGCCGGGTCGGTAACGCGCGTTGCGCTGGGACCGGGCGATACGGGTGTTCTCCCCAGCGACTCGCTGATCGCGGCTTACCCCCGGCGGGGTGACCACGTTGTGGTTGACCCCGTTCTCATAGCAGTTCGGCCGGCAATCCATCGCCAGGCCACTGGGGTCGGAGAAGGTCACCGGGTTGCCGTTGGCGTAGGAGTAGCCGTGCATTTGTTGCGGATCCGCTAGGTCCATCAGCGGGTCCACCGAGATGAACCGGCCCAGGGACGCGTCGTACTCCCGTGCCCCGATGTGGGTCAGGCCGGTGGCGTCCCTGGTCCCGCCGACGAATCCCTTGTCGTCGGGCCAGGAACCAGGTTCGGCGCCCCGTGGGATGCCGAACGGGTCCTGGTAACGCTTGTCCACCGCCAGGGTCGTGGCGTTCACCGACACCCCGGAGGTGCCCTGGTGGTCGTTGAACATCAACGACAGGCCCGAGACCGAACCGCGGACCGCGACGGTGGCACCGCCGTGGGAGTAGTAGCGCTTGGCGGTCACCTCGCCGTTGTCCGGCAGGCTCAGCTCTGTTCCCGGCAGGTACAGGGTGGTCCGGCCGGGTTCGCGCTTCAGCAGCCTGCCGCCGTCCGGTCCGTACTCATAGGTCGAGGACTTGCCGTCGGCCTCGGTGACCTTGGCCAGCCGTCCTTCCGCGGTCCAGTCCATGGTCTGGAGGGAGCCGGAGACCTTCCTGGTCACCGTGTTGCCGGTGGCGTCGTAGGTGAACTCGTCCTTCGCGGTGCCGTTCGGGCCTTCCCTGGTTACGCCGCGCACGGTGTGTGGCTGCGGCTTCGTCCGGTCTGGGTGCTGGAAACGGCGGGTCACCGGGCCCTGTGCGGTGTGCTGGATCTCGCTGGTGCGGTTGCCGACCACGTCGTAACTGAAGTCCGACCAGTACGGCGCGGCGCCACCGAGTTCGCCGACCTGTCGCGGATCGGTGCGGCAGTCGCCGGTGCCCGGGGTGAATGCCTTGGTCATCCTGCGCAGGTGGTCATAGCGGAAGCACTGTGTGTCCCACTTGCCGCCCTCGGGCACGTCGGCGATGCGGGTGATGTTGCCGACCGGATCGTAGGTGTAGTTCCGGTCCGCCATCCGCGAGCCCGGCTTGGCGTTGCGGTCGAGCACTGAGCGTTCCAGCCGGTGGGTGCTCGGGTCGTAGAAGTTGGTCAGGAACGCGACGTTGGTGCCTTCGCCCAGGGTCACTCCCCGGGTTTCCCCGAAGGCCGTGTAGAGGTGTTCCTGGGCGTAGGTGTTGATGCCGCTGGTCTCGGTCGGCATCCCGATGTCGTTGTAGCTGTGGGTGATGCGCTCCAGCGGCAGGCCGCCGGCCTCGGGCAGGATCGTGGCCCCGACCTGTCCGGTGACCGGCTTGTACTCGGTCCGGAAGGTGTAGTCACCGGCGAGTTTGCCCTCCTGCGCGGGGATGTTGACCACCGTGCTCAGCGGTCTGCCGGTGTCGTCGTACTTGCCGACCCTGGTGGTGTACGCCTGGCCGCCGATGTAGCGGGCCGAACTGGTGGGCAGTCCCTTCTTGAGGGTGTCGTAGGTCCATTCGGCCTGCAGGACCGGACCGGACGCGGTCTCCTCGTGCAGCGCCCGCTTGCGGTTGACGTCGTCGTAGCGGTACGAGAGCGTCTTCTGCCGGGCATCGGTGGTGGAGGCCAGCCGGTCGTACTGGTCGTAGCGGTAGATCGTCCGGCCGCGGTCGGGGTCGTGGTCCTCGGTCTTGCGGCCGAGCTGGTCGAACTTGTGCTCCCAGACGTTGCCCGCGGCGTCGGTGACCTTGGTCAGCTCACCGAAGGTGGTGTAGCCATAGGTCATGGCGTCGTAGCCGCCGGTGGGCTGCCCACCGTGGTATTGACGGCGTTCGACGATCTGGCCGCGGGCGTCGGAGATCACCGTCGTCGCCACGCCGCCCGCCGGCGGAGTGACGTGGGTGCGATCGCCTTCGTAGCGGGTGGTGGTCTGCCACAGCGGTTCATCGTGCTTGCGCTGGACCGACGCGGTGACCCGACCCAGCCCGTCGTACTCGGTCGTGGTCTGGTTGGGGATCAGGTTGTCCTTGACCCCGTGCAGGGCCTTCGAGACCGGATGCTCGTTGTGGTAGGCGCCGTTGGTCCTGACCACGAGCCCACGCGAGTCGTGCCAGGTGTCGGTGATGATCCGACCGGTCGCGGTAGCCTGGTGCTGGGCTTGGCGCTCCCGGAGCAGACCGTCGTAGAGCTTGTAGGACTCGGAGTAGGAGCCGTTCTCGCGAATGGCCTTGGTGGTCACCACCGTCGGCGCGTCGGTTCGCAACTCGTAGCTGAACTCGGTGCTTGGCTTGTCCGGGTTGGCCATCTTCGACCGGATCGGGGTCCAGACCTTCACCACCCGGCCGAGCGGATCGTGCTTAAGATCGGACCGCTCACCGTTGGCCCCGATCTCCGCGACCGGCGTTCCCCAGGCAGGCTCCAGGATTCGCTTTTTCTGGTGGCCCAGCGGGTTGGTGACCGTGATCTCCTTGACCGGCTTGTCCTCGGCCGGGCTGTAGCTGGTCCTGCTGCGCACCCCCTTGACGTCAACGGCTTCGGTAGACCGGCCATAGGTGTCGTAGGAGGTCGTGGTGAGCTGCTGGTACTTCGTTCCGTCCCAGCGTTCGGTCGCGGTGACCAGGCCGCTGGTCACCGCGACGCCGAAGTCCTTGTTGTCGTAGCGGGACCGCACGTCGCTGACCAGATCGCCGGCTTTGCCGGTGCCCGCGGCGCAAGGCAGTGCCACGGTGTGCACCCGAGAGGCCAGGCCGAGCACCCAGTTACCCTCGTTGCGGGCGTAGCTGGTGCGGGTGCACCGTTCATCGCCGGTGACGGCGAGGTCACCGCTCTCCTCGACCATCTCGGCGATGCCGAACTTGTCGAAGGACGTCGTGGTGCCCGTTCGTCGCCAGGTGCCGTCGCCCAGCAGGGTGCGGTGGCGCACCGCGCCGATGTTGACGATGAAGGACTGATCGTCGCCGTGGGTGGCGGTCGGCCCCTTCAGTTCGGGCACGTTGATCGACCCGGCCACGGCCTTGCCGTCGTTGTACTGGATTGCCTCCAGCACCTGTCCCTGCACCAGATCGTGGTCCACGGTAGGGCGTTTCTCCGAGTCCAGCACCGAGACCTTGCGCTTGCCGCCACCGGGCTGGACATCGCCGTCCATGCCGCGCAGATAGAAGGTGTCCGTGATCGACTGGGTCGTGCCCGGATCGCCGCTGATCGTGCGGATCTCGCCGTGCCCGCGCCAGGAGGACCAGGTGCGGTGCTCCGGCTTGGCGAACTCGTTGTCGTCGTAGTGCCAGGCGGCGTCGTTGTCCTTGTACCGGTACGTGGTCGTCACCGGCCTGGATCCACCGGTGCGGTCGTCGTCGACGACGACCTCCACCACGTACTTGTGGAACCAGTCCAGTATCGGGTCGACCGCACCCGGTGGCGCCCACCAGATCGGGTAGCACCGCAGGGTGTTCGACTCGGGCTTGGCCGGCATCCGGTCGGCCCGGCGGCAGTCCGCGTTGGTGTACTTGACCTCGGTGTGTCCACCGGCTTCACCAGTGATCGAGGTCAGGCGATACCGGGTGAGCGGTGGAATGCCTTCGGTGGCGTCTACCCGGTTGGCCTTGGACGTGCCGCCGAACTTCACCTCCGGCTTGGTCGCCGTGCCCTCGACGTGCCCGGTGTGGGTGACACCGGCCAGCCACAGTGCCGGGGCCAGCCCGTCACCCGCGGCGGGGAAGGTGTGCCGCAAGGTCCAGGAGTCGACCTGCCGGTAGTCCTGCGGGCCGGTGGCGTTGTCCTTGCGCAGTTCGGTGACGATCTTCGCCAGTCGTGTGCGGCTGAAGAACGATGGTGCGTAGTTCCCCGTGCATTCCTTGCCAGGATCGCAGATCTGCTCGAACGGCACGTCCGGCCAGGACTTGGCGGTGTCCTTGTTGAGCTGGCCGGGATCGCAGGTGACGGCGCCCTCGGGCACACAGCGCTCGGCGGACTCGAACCGGATCCGCATGGGTGCGTCCTGGTAGACGCCGCCCGCGCGCAACCCGTACTCGATCCGGTTGATGTTGCCGGCCCGCACGTACTTGGTGGGTGCGTCCAGCGACATGTTGCGCGAGTAGTGGTTGATCTCGGTGTCGTAGTAGTAGGTGGTGACGTTGCCGAGCCGGTCCACCACGTAGTCGAGGTTCCAGCGCCAGGCCTGCTGGCAGAAGGACTCCGGGTAGGAGTTCCGGACGTGGCAGGGCTCCTTGTCGTGGTTGCCGTAGACCGGGGTGGTCCAGGTCGAGTTGGTCTCGTCCTTGCCCTGGGTCCAGCCAGGCAACCGGTTGAGTCCGAGGAAGAACTGGGTGCCGTCGGTCGTGGTGACCTTCCAGTGCTCACCGTCGTTGTCGCCGTTGGTCGTGCCCTTGAGCAGTTCGACGTAGGAACCGTCGTCCTTCTTGGGGCGCCAGCGGTTGTTCGCCTCGTCCTTGACCAGTTCGGACGAGGTGCCGCCAAGCACCAGGGTCGCGTTGTCCTCCACCCAGCAGGAGTCCCCGGTCTCCCGGTTACCCTGATTGCCGCCCTTGTCCTCGAAACAGCTCTTGTACCGCCGTTCGATGAATCCACCGGGACTGAGGTCCCAGCCGTCACCGGCCCAGGAACTCTGGTTGTTCGTGGCGCTGGTGCGCCCGTCCAGCGATCCCGAGGAGTAGCCGAGGGTCACCTGCGGTGAGGCGCCGCCGATGGCCGGCGGCACCCGGATCGGCAGCGAGTAGCCGAAGTCACCGCTGGAGCTGCCGGCGGACCAGCTGCCGGAGGGTGCGAGCGAGGTGGCTTCGTAGGTGCCGGCCGAGCCCTTCGGCGCGGCGGTGGCCGCCAGCACGGATCCGCCCGCGGCGGCACCGGTCGATCGACCCTCCACCGTGGACTGGTCGAGCGGAACCTGGGCGGTGACCTTGCGATCACCCGCGTGGTTGTCGGTGCGCACCGGAGTCGCCACCCGGCACTCCCGCTTCTCCGGCGTGCTCAGCACACAGCCTGGCAACTGCACCAGGCGGAGCCGGGTGCCGTAGTCACCACCAAAGGCGTCGGCGAAGCCGCCGTAGTCGACCTGCACCGACACTGTCGAGCCCGCGGCACCCCCGGCGTCGGTGACCTTGAGCAGGACGCCGTTGAGACCGGCCTTCTCCGTTGCCTTCTGGTCGAAGGTCTCGACCTTGACCTTGCTCTCGACCGCGCTCCTGGCCTGCTGGTTCCGCTGCACCAGGCCGATCGCCACCGGCAGTGAGCCTGCCTTGCGGTGTTCGATGCCCGAGGACTGTGGTTCGGCGGCCCGCCCTTGCGGTGGGGTGGCCGAGGGCAGCACGACCTCGGCGGCGCCGTTGGCCGGCCAGGTCGGTTTGGGCAGCGACTTGACGAGTTTCTTGTCCGACTCGCTGTGCGGCAACGGCCGCACCGAAACCGGGCCGCCGGGGATGGACACGTCCTTCTGGAGTTCCGGCCGGACGCCTTGCCCCGGCGCCGCGGCGGGCGCCGCGACTGCCGAGACCGTGGTGGAGAACAACACGAGGCCGAGCGCGACACAGGTCGCGCGGCGGAACAAGGTTCGTCGCCCCATCAGGAACGCACCGCCAGCTGCCGCAGTTCGTTGCGCGTCGGGATACCGGAGAAGATCTTCACATCGTCCACGGAGCCCTTCCAGTAGTTGGTCCGCTGCCGCTCCCACTGGGCCCGGCCGATCAGCAGTTCGGCACCGGCGCCGTGCCAGCCGGTGACGTTCTCCGCCGAGCCGACCGGATCGCCGTTGAGGTAGACGTGCGCCTTGCCGGTCGCCAGGTCGTAGACACCGGCCACATGCACCCAGGTGTTGGTCCGTGCCTGTCCGGGGGCGCTCAGGGCGTGCCAGCCGCAGGCCCGGTCACCGGCACAGGAGACCAGGAAGCCCCATTGCTTCTCCTCATGCCGGTACTCCAGGACGAATGGCGAGAAGTTCGGATCCCCCAGGCTCACCGCCGCCTGTGCGTGCTCGGTCAACTCGTCCAGGCGCACCCAGGCCATCACGGTGTACGAGCGGTCGGTGCGGATCGCCGGCCGCGGCGCGGTGATGTGTCCTCCGTTGGGGCCGAATTCCCCGTTGAAGCGCACCTCGGTGTAGTCGTCGCTGACCCAGTTGGAGCCGCCGTGCAGCGTGCCCGTGCCACCGGTGACCCGGTCCCGGGTTGTCGTGCCGCTGGCCTCGTTCATCGCGTAGTGGGAGCGCAGCACCGCCTGGTTGGCCAGGGTGGCGGCCTCGGCGGGGATCAGCAGCCGGTCGTAGACCTTGACGTCGTCGATCCGTCCTGGGAAGTGGTCCACCGTGTTGCCGCCGAACTTGGCCGCGCCGACGACCAGGTCGCCGGTGGCGTTCCAGCCCTGCACGACGGCCTCGCCCTGCTTGACTCCGTTGACGTAGAGGACCAGCTTGCCGTTGGCGGCGTCGTAGGCGCCGACGAGGTGGGTCCACGCGTCCAGTTGCGGCGGGTTCGCCGACTCCACCCGTGGTCCGCCCGGCCTGCTGTCATCGGTCATGGCGAAGGCCCAACGGTCCGGGCCGTCGGCATACTGCAGGTAGAAGCTGCTGGCGGGCCGATCCGCGGCGTGGCTCTCCTGGCTGACCACGGTGCCCCACCGGTCGTCCTTGTCGAGTTTCACCCAGGCCGAGACCGAGAAGCTCTTCGCGGTGTCCACGAAGGCGGGCCTGCGGAGGTGCTCGCCGCTGCCGTTGAGGCTCGCCGACTTGCCGAGGTAGCCCTCGGCTGTCATGGAGAGGGCGCCCGCGGCCGACAGTGGGCGGTTCTTGCCGGACGCGTCGGCGAGGTCGCCGTCCAGCCGCCAGTGCGCGGCCAGACCGGCGATGGCCGGCTCATGCCTGGCCACGGTGAACTCGTAGCGGATGATGGGCGAGACGTTGCCTGCCCGGTCGACCGAGACGACCGACAACCACTGTGGCCGTTCCAGGGTCGGGGTGAACCGGATCGCGGCGTCGCCGCCGATCCGGTCGGCGTTGACCCGGGTGCTCGGCTGGTGGCCGCCCTGTTGTTCGGTGAAGTCGTAGAGGTAGTGCTCGACGTCGTTGGTGCCGTTGGCTTTCAGGTGGAAGATCCCGGTCTGGCCCGCACCACCTGACGGCTGGCCCGCCGGGTAGTCACCGGAGGACACCGCGGGCGGGCCCGGCTTGACGTTGTCGATGGTGAACTCGCACATCTCCGACCAGGAACTGGCCTCGTAGTCGCCCGACCACAGATGCCAGGTGTAGACCTCGCCGTCAGTGATCACCCCCGGCGGCACCCGCACCTCGGCGAAGGATCCGGACGGCACATTGCCGATCTTGGTCTCGTTGCCGTCCCAGGTGTGCTGCTCCGGAGTGCCCTTCAGGACCCGGAAACCAGCGTCGAGCATGCCACCGTCCTGATCGGACAGTCGTGCCCGCAGCCTGGGCGTCTTGGTGAACACGACCGGTCGGTTCTCACCCCGCACACACGGTATGAGCCCGGTCTCCATACCGAGTTCCGCAGGCGGGTTGGGCGGGGTGTTGTAGTTGACGATCAGTCGCGGGTTCAGGTCAAACCGCCGCCAGTGGTCCTCGTTGCCCTCATCGGCGGCCTGCAGCAGGAAGGTGAGGTTCGACCACCGTTCCTGCACACCGGTCCGCACCAGATCGGTCACCTTGATCTCGGCGCCGCTGGCTCCGGGGCAGTACTGGCGGTTGTTGACGTTGGTGAAGTCACCGAGGTGGCCGGTCCGCCGCGGCTGCGCGCTCCAGGTCGTGCCGGGATCAATGCCACTGGTCACGTGGATCTGGGTGGGCCTGTGCGCCGCACAGCCACCGGAGTGGATCACGTCGGCGTTGAACCACGCGTCATGAATGATCTTGCCGTGCATGTCGCTCAGCTTCAGCTCGACGTAGGAGCGCGACTTGACCCACTTGCGGGCCTCATAGTCGTAGGCGTAGCCGGCCTTGAGATCACTCAGCTTGCCGTCGGTGCGGTCGAAGTTGCGCTCGGTCGGCCACTGGTCCTGCACCACGACGTGGTGGTTGCGCTGCCCGGTCCACCAGTACTCGGGATCGACGTAGACCGGGAACTTCGTCTCGGCAGCGGTGAGGAACCCCGCATCGGGAACCACGGCCAGCTTGGTCCCGGACAGTTCGACGCCCATCGCCGCCTCACGCCCGCCCTCCCCCGGGCCGGTCAACCGGTCGGCGTGGGTCCCGGCACCGGTGGAGTCCCACATGCGGGACGCCTCGCCGGAGAACACCAGCTTTCCGTCACTGTCGACCGCCTTCAGGTCGGTACCGGTCTGCACCGGCGTGTTGCCGCGGCCGGTCGGATTGGCCAGTCCGAGGGTGACGTTCCTGGTGTGGGAGTTGAAGACGACCCTGCGCACCTTGGGGTTCTTCGCCGCCTCGGCGTTCTTGACCACCAGCAATTGGCTGAACCCGGTCAGCGTGGCCCGTACGACGAGATCAGCGCCGGGCAGGACCTCCCGGTAGGTGGCGGTCCGCCCGTCCAGCACCGGGGCGGGCAGGACGCCTTCCCAGCCGAGCCCGACCTCGCGGCCGTCGCGACCCAGCGTCGCGAGCGCCTGGGTGCCACCGCCGGATAGCCGCAGGTCCACCGGCGAGGCGGCCGGTTCGACCAGACCGTCCGCACGTGTGCGCAGGGTCAGGTCGATCGGCACCCAGGTGTCACCACGCTTGGCCCGCACCGGCTTGATGTGCTCGGTGAGGGTGAAACTGCCGTTCGGGTTGGCCATGACCTCGGTTGTCTCGGTCGTCTTGGCGGTGACCTTGACCGGCTGGTTCTGCACTCTGGCGGCGTTGCTCGCCGCGGTCTCGGTGGCAGCATCCCGGACCGGCGCCGCGGGTGCGGCGACGGCTGGGATGACCACCGTGGATAGTGCTACCGCGGCTGCCGTCGTGGTGACGGCAGCGCGAATCGCGCGCTGCACAAGGCAGCGCTGAGCGCCCGACCTCAAACGAACTCCCCCTCAAACATGACCACGTGGCCTCGATCGACCAGAACGTGGCTGCGCCCCCCAGACGCGCGGCCAGAAACCGCGGGCCGAACTATATGCAGCTTGTTCGCACAGTTGCGATAGTCCGAACAGGGCAACTACACGAAGCCACGACGATTGCCACAGCGTGTAACGGACACCTTCGTAGCTACAGCGCGACGTCGCCGCCTGCCAGCCTGACCGGGACCCGTACCCGACGAAGGGGCCAGAACGTGTTACGAGCCGTAGCTCTGGGAATCGCGCTGAGCGCGGCCCTGGCAACCCCCGCCACCGCAACCCCCGCCACCGCCACCCCCACTCCCACGCACTGCCCCCCACTCATCCAGGGCACCGGCCCCAGCATCCACCCCGAGGGTGTCGCCTACGACGCCGCGCGCGCCAGGTTCCTCATCGGCTCCATCACGCACGGCACCGTCTCCACCGTCGGACCGGACAACCGCGCCGTCACCCTGGTCGACGACCAGCGCCTCATCACCACCATGGGACTGGCCGTGGACAACCTGCGTGGCCGGGTCCTGGTCACCAACGCCGACCTCGGCCGCGGCGACCGCACCACCCCGGAAACCAGGAACCAGCTCGCCGCACTCGGGATCTACGACCTGCGGACCGGCAAGGCGCTGCACTACCTCGATCTCGACAAGCTCATCCCCGACACCCAGAACTTCGCCAACGACCTCGCGCTCGGGCCCGACGGCACCGCCTACGTGACCGACTCGCTCGCGGGCGCCGTCTACCGGGTCACCCCCGACGGGCGGGCCGAGGTCCTGGTCCGCGATCCGCAACTCGCCGGCGCGGTGGGGGCGGGCTGGGGGCTCAACGGGATCGTGTGGACGCCGCACGGGCTTGTCGGCGCGTTGTCGGCCAAGGGTGCGCTGGTGCGGATTCCGTTCCGGGACCCGGCGAAGTTCCACCTGGTCACCTTGGACGCCTCGATCGGCAAGCCGGACGGACTGCTGGTGCGGCCGGGGAACCGGTTGCTGGCGGTGGACAACACCGCGGCGAACCGGATCGTGGAGCTGCGTTCGACCGATGGCTGGCAGACGGCGAGCGTGACCGGGTCCACGCCGTGGGCGGACAAGGCGCCGACCACCATGGTCAACACGCACTGCGGGCCGTACGCGCTGGCCGGGCGCCTGGATGTGCTGCTCGGGGGTGGGCGCAGTGACGAGTTCGTGTTGCGCCGGCTGGGCTAGATAACTTTGCCGATCAGGTAACGGCGGTGAGCAGGCGGGTGGCGGGGTGACCGCGGGTCACCGCACGGGCTGATTCCGGTACACGGCAGCGTTATCGGCGGTGCGGACGGGCGACAACCCCTTCTGCGCCGGCCTGGCGGGCCGGAAACATCGGGGCGGCCGACCGCCTGGATGTGGAGGGACCGTGAACCAGTCACCGACCCCAGCCGCCCGCCGCCGCATCTGGTCCTGGATCGCGGCGGGTGTGCTGTTCGCCGCCCTGCTGCCCGCGCTGCCCGCCTCCGCCACCTCCACCCCGGCGCCGCCGGTCTCCTGCACCGAGGAAGAACGGGCCGCGGACCTGGTCAGGGAACGGGACCGGGTACTGCCCGCGCTCGAACAGGTGCGCACCGTGCGGAACTGGGCGCAGCTCGGGCTGCTCGCGGCGACCGGGTGGGGCGCCCTCGGGCACGGGTTCGTCAGCTTCAAGGGCGCGGGCGTGGCCATCGCGCGGACCGACTCGCCGTTGAGCGGATCGCACGTGGTGATCCCGCTGCCGGTCGGGTCGAAACCGTTGCTGCCGTTGACCATGCCCGACCTGGTGTTCTACGCGCCGAACCCGGAGTCCGGCACCGTCACGCACCCGCACAGTCCCGACTTCCCCTACACCCTGGTCGGCTGGGGTTATTGGGACCTCTACAACCTGGAGCGGCATCCCACCGGACGCGGACCCCTCTGCCTGACCCGGCGGGACTGGCACGTGCACGAGCGCGGCATCCACGACTTCGCCACCTTCGGCTTCGTGCCGGTGCCGCCACGGGAGAGCTTCCAGGGCGAGTCCAGCGGCGCCGAACTGGTGCCGCCGCTGGAACTGCTGCGCAATCCCGGGATCGTCCACAAGCGAGCGTGGAACACGCATCTGTGGCTCACGCCGGACGGAACCACGGTCACCCCGGCCTTCGCCAACCCACACCAGCCGATCCGCGGTCAGGAGCTGCGCTACGGCGAGTGGTTCTTCCAACCGCCGAGCCGGTGATCGGCACTCGCCCGGCCATGTCAAGATGGTGGCATGGGGTGGAGCAGGGGCGGGCGGCTGGGGGCCGTCGCGATGAGTGTTGGTCTGTTGCTGGTGGTGGCGGCTGACGGGTCCGGGGTGGCCGCGAGCAGGGCGAGCGGTTTCGGCGAGCAGGTGCTGGCGCGGGCCGAGACCTGGTACCGGCAGAACCTCCAGTACTCCCAGGAACGCTGCTACCAGAACGGGATCGG
Source organism: Crossiella sp. CA198 (assembly GCF_052078295.1). Lineage (NCBI taxonomy): Bacteria > Bacillati > Actinomycetota > Actinomycetes > Pseudonocardiales > Pseudonocardiaceae > Crossiella > Crossiella sp. CA198. The sequence continues at coordinate 56,630 of NZ_JBQJIM010000010.1, read as the reverse complement.
CTACGCCGACATCGACTGGGGCGGACCGCTGGGTGGGTGCCGGTGGCCGTATTACCGCACCGACTGCTCCGGGTTCGTCTCCATGACCTGGGGCCTGCGGTTCAGCTACGCCACCCCGCGTCCCGGCGACAGCCCGGACCTGGCCGATGTCGCGCACCGGATCCAGCTGCCGCAGCTGCGCGCCGGGGACATCCTGGTCGCCGACGGCAAGCACGTCCGGTTGTTCGAGCGCTGGCTGGACTACGCCGCGGGCCGGTACCGCGCCTACGATTTCGGCTCCACACCGGTGAAACACCAGGACTACGTGTGGGGCGCACCGGGCGAACACGCCTATCGCCCGATGCGCACCAACAGCCATCCTTAGCTCTTGACGTAGAACCGGTACTCGGTCACCGGGGACAGGTTGCCCGCGCGATCCTTGGCGTAGACCCGCATCCGCTGGCCGTGCGCCTGGGTCGGCGCGTACTCCACGGTCAGCGTGCCGTCGGCGTTCGCGGGCGTGGTGCGCATCCGGTCGCCGTCACCCCAGTGGTAGGCGGTGATATCGCTGACACCGTTGGGGCTGAAGGTGAACTTGCCGGTCACGCCGACCCCGCCGTGGCCCGGTTCCTCGTCACCGGCCGGGTAGTCCGTGGAAACCACTGTGGGAGCCTGGTCCGGGCGGGTGAAGTCGGTGCTGAACCGGCAGGGCGCGCTCGGCGGCGAGATCGCGTTGAACGGGTCGGCCGCGCGCAGGGTCAGTTCGTAGGTCTCGTTGTCCCGCAGGAAGTTCGCCGGTACGTAGCCGTGCGCGTAGTCGGTGGACCGGAAGTCCCCGTCCACCTCCACCCGGTGTGCCGGGTCGCTGGTCGAGGCCAGGGTGAACTTGGCGAGGAGCTGTTCGTTCGGGTCCGGATCCGACATCGTGCCGACCATCCGCGGCTTGGGGTCGTTGATGAACTGGTGCTCCGCCACGCAATCCCGCTTGGCGGACCCGGTCATCAGCGCCAGCCCGGTCGGCGCGTTCGGTGCCCGGTTGTAGCGCACCACCAGCGCGAGCCGCTCGTAGGAACGGCTGTCGGCCGGGTTGAGCTGCGCGGCGCCGGACATCCGCAGCGCCAGGGTGATGCTGGACTTGCGGGAGTGCACCGCCTCGCGCACCAGTTCGTCGGCGGGCCAGGTCACAAAATCGCCAGCGCACGGGCCGAAAGCGTTGGGACCGGCCAGTTTCACCCGCTCCCTTGGCGGATTCAGCCAGGTCGGCTCGCCGTTCCCGTCGGTCACCCATGCCTCGGTGACCCTGGTGCGCTCGCAGTCGCCCGCGGTCTCGATCGCGGACAGGTGCGCGGTCAGCAGCTCCGCGCCGTGCATGCCGGTCAGGTCGAAGGTGAGGTAGACCTTCGACGAGTGGAAACCCTTGTCCAGCCAGGAACCCACCCGCACCTTGTCCTCGGTGACCGGGAACGTGCGCAGCGGCTCGGCGATATCGGTGTGCACCACCTTGGCCGCCTTCAGCGCGGCGTAGCTCCCCCCGTTGGGCAACGGATCCGCCTGCGCGGCCTGCGCCGGGACGGCCAGCCCCGCGCTCAGCGCCGCGGCCACCACCGCGACGGACAGCAAACGAGCCCTCATGTCTTGCTCCTCCCCAGCCGCCCGCGTTCAGGCGGTCCGTGGAGTAGCACCCCCGCGGCGGACTCCGGGTTGCCCAGACAACCCGGGGTTCACTCGTTCAGCCTAGGAAGGGTGGGCGGCGAGATGGTTGAGGAGCAACGGAATCGTCTGATTGGCGCATTCCTCGGGCAGCCAGTGGCTCGCCCCGGCCAGGATCTCCAGGCGATAGGGCGCGTCCACGAACTCGGCGGTGCGCAACGCCGCGCCCCGGCCCAGCGCGCGGTCCGCCGAACCCCACAGGTACAGCGTGGGCGTGCGGATCCGGCCCGCCGGGATGGTGAGTTTCTCGTCCACCGCGCGATACCAGTTCAGGGTGGCGGTCAGCGCACCCGGTTCGGACAGCCTGCGCACGTTGCGCGCCACCAGGTCCGCGGCCACCTTGCCCTCGTAGGCCGCGCGCAGCCGGGCCGCGTCCTCGGCCAGCAGGCTGGCCTCGGCCTGACCGTCGGGGAGCTGGAAGAAACGGACGTAGTCCAGGCGACTGTGCTGGTCCGGGTCCGTTTCCTGTTGCTGTCGCAGTGCGACGGGGTGTGGGGTGGCCAGCACGGAGAGCGAGCGCAGCCGTTCGGGGTGCGCGCTGGCCAGCGCCCAGGCGATGAGGCCGCCCCAGTCGTGCGCGATCAGGTGGAAGCGGGCCGCGCCGAGCGTGGCGGCGAACGACAGCGCGTCGGCGACCAGCAGCGGGACCGTGTAATCGGTGATCTCGGGTGGGCGGGCGCCGACGGCGTAACCGCGCTGGTCCACCGCGACCGCCCGGTAGCCCGCGGCGGCCAGGGCACGCACGTGTTCGGTCCAGCAGTCGGCGAACTCCGGCCAGCCGTGCAGCAGCAGCACCAGTTCGCCGTCGGCTGGGCCCGCGGCGATGGCGGTGTGCCGGTGCGGGCCGTTGTCCAGGGTCAGGTGTTCGATCACGCGGTGCCCACCAGGTCTCGGATGTGGTTCAGCCAGGTCTCATGATCACTCGCGCGGCGCATCAAGTGATCTTGCACTTCGGGGTGCGGCAGGATCAACAGCCGTTCGTCGGCCATCCCGGTGAGCACCGTCTCGGCGACGCGATCCGGGTCGGCGGGGGAACTCGGGCAGACGCAGGAGACCCGCACGTTGTCCTTGGCGTGGTTGAGGTTGAGCCACTCGGCCAGTGCCACCGCGGCGTGCTGGACCACGGTGTGCACCAGGGCCGAGGGCTGGGTCAGCAACCCGGCCGCCGAGGCGGCGAGCACCAGGTAACCGCCCGTCAACCGCATCCGGGGCACCAGCGCCCGCGCCGCCCACACCGGGGAGAGCACGTGCGCCCGCCACAGGGTGTCCCAGATGTCATCCGCCACCTCCGCGCCACCGGGCGGGCCGGTCAGGCCAGGGTTGGCGCAGTAGACGTCGATATCGCCGTGGCGGCGGACCGCGCCGTTGATCAGCGCCAGCACCTCGGACTCGTGCCCGGCGTCGAAGCGGTGCGCGGTCACCACCGGACCGGCCGCCGCGGCCACCGCGCGCGCCCCGGCCAGGTCGAAGTCCGCGGCCACCACCGCCCGCGCCCCTTCCCGCGCGAACCGGTGCACCAGCGCGGCGCCGAGCGGGCTCGCCGCCCCGGTCACCACGATGTGCTTCCCGCTGATCCGCATGCGGGCACACGGTACGAGCGTGGCCGGTTCCGGTCGAGCCGCCCTCGTTGTGCCGCTGCGACATTCTCGAACCCGGTGGTCGGGCCGCTGCTCCGGCAGGACCAGTGGAAAGCGTTTCCTCCGTTGGTAGGACACGACCTTGCCGGAACCGCCCGCACACACGTGTGCATCGGGCGGAAACGGGCGGTGCGCAGCAACTTCCCTGAAGTCGAATCTGTCCGGAAGTGCCAGTCACAGCGCACCTCGGCTCGTCAAGACGGCTTACCCCGAACGGCCGCAGCGGCCACGAATCGTCCCGGTGTCTGAGACGACAACGGCGCCGCTGCCGGCGGCGGGTGGCCGTGATTACCGTCCCCGGCCATGACCGGACCGCGGCCCGCCCGCGCGATCGATGAGGACTGGCTCTCCGTCCTCATCGGACTCGCGCTACTCGCCCTCGCCCTCACCGGCGTCATCCCACCAGGGCTGGTGCCGTGATGACCACGATCGCCCCCGGCCGCACCCTCGGCCACGCCGCGCTCGGCGTGCTCGTGGTGCTCGCCCTGTCCGCGCTGACCCGCTACCTCTCCGCTGCCGTGCCCGCGCTGACCAAGGGCACCGCGCTGGCCGGGATCGGCGCCTCGATCGAGTTCCCGGTGTACGCGATCCTGCTGGGGCTGCTGGACCGGCGATCATCCAGTCGCTGCTGCTGATCACCATCGTCTTCGGCTTCGGCTGGTGGCTGGGCGGACGGCTCGGCCTGGAGGACAAGCTGCGCGCGCTGCTGTCCTCGGCGGTGGCCATCTGCGGGGTCAGCGCGGCCATCGCGGCCGCGGGCGCGGTGCAGGCCAAGAAGGAACAGCTGGCCTACAGCGCCAGCCTGGTGATCGTCTTCGCGCTGCCCTCGATCTTCGTGCTGCCCTGGGCCGCGGCCGCGCTCGGCCTGCCGCCGGAGGTGGCCGGGGCCTGGATCGGCGGCAACATCGACACCACCGCCGCGGTCACCGCGGCCGGTTCGCTGACCGGGCAGAAGGCCCTGGAAATCGCCACCATCGTCAAGGTCACCCAGAACGCGCTGCTGGGCGTGGTCGCGGTGGCGCTGACCGCCTACTTCGCGCTCAAGGTGGAACGCAGCGGGCCCAGTGCGCGCTCGGCGGGAAGCCAGCTGTGGCAACGGTTCCCGAAGTTCGTGCTCGGTTTCCTGGCCGCCTCGGTCCTCACGACCGTCTACATCGGACTGGTGCCGGCGGCGGAGAGCAAGGCCGCGATTGGCGTGGCCAACGACCTGCGCACCTGGTTCCTGATCCTGGCCTTCGTCAGCATCGGCCTGGAGTTCCGGGCGGGCGCGTTGCGCGCGGCGGGCTGGCGGCCGGTGGGTGTCTTCGGCGCGGCGACGGTGGTCAACATCGTCGCCGCCCTCGGCCTCGCGGTGCTGCTGTTCGGTTAGGTGAACAGCCGCTGCACGAAGGTGATCACCGACTCGGCGGCACTGCGGAGCATGCCCAGGATGCCGTGCACGCCACCGGCGGCACCTGTGGGGTCGTTGACGATCAAGTAGATCACCAGAATGACCGCCAACACCACGATCAGCTTCTTCACGTTCACCGGCTCGAGTCCATCCTCATCACTGCCCGTCAACCCAGGACGCGCAACAGCCTCCCATCGAGGGACCGCGAACGTCGAACCGACACACCGTTGGCTTGCACACACCCGTCTGGGGGAGAGTCTAATTTGAAACCGGTCCCCATCGGGTGGAATTCAGGATTCCAGATCCGCAACTCCCGCCGGTGATCATCCATCCGACCATCGGACAATGCTCTGACCTGCGACAATGATCGTCCAACGGTAACTGGTTGCGGATGAAAACAGGTTCTTTCTCCCGCTAGTTCCATTCCACCAATGCAACAACTCGACCGAACGGGTCGCTCTCTGCCACAAAGACCGGATGCTCTCCCCCGTCCCGGTGCACGCGCAGGTGGCGGCCGGTCCCTGGCAGGCACGTCAGTGGTTCTGGCTCAGCTGCGGCGTCTTCGGCGTGCTCGGCTTCGGCAGCGCCCTGCTCGGCCCGACCCTGGGCGACCTGGCGCAGGCCCTGGCCATCACGCTGCCACTGGCCGGGTCGATCCGCTCCGGCCGCCAGCTCGGCCAGTTCCTCGCCTCGGTGAGCTGCGCCTGGCTGGGCGCCAAGCTGTCCACCGCGCTGCTCGGACTGGCCGGGTTCCTCTGCTACTCCGCCGGACTCCTGCTGCTGCTCCTGCCAGCCGGGCTGCCGGTGGCGGTCCTGGCAGCCGTGCTGTGGGGCCTTGGCCAGGGCGGGCTGCACGTGGTGTGCAACGCCGAAGTGGTGGCCCGGATGGGCGACCAGGCGCCGCGGCACGTGGCCCAGCTGCACTTCTGGTACTCCCTGGGCTCCATCGCCGGACCGCTGCTGGTCTACCTGTGCCGGCTCACCGGGCACTGGGGCGCGGCCTACGCGCTGGCCGCAGGCACCATGGCGGTGCTGGGCCACCGTCTGTTCCGGCACCGGGCCACGCCCGTTTCGGAACTGAACCGGGCAGCCACGCCGCGGCTGCCGATCGGGCTCGCGGTGCTCGCCGCGCCGATGGTGGCGGTCTCCGCGGTGAACATGATGAACGCCGGACTGGCCGACTGGTCCTACCAGAACGCGGTGCTGGTCGCCGCCGCCGGACCGGCCGCGGCCACCGCGGTGACCTCGGCGTTCTGGATCAGCGTCGCGGTGGGCAGGCTGATCTCGGTACGCCTGGTGGACCTGCTGGGCACCGGCCCGCTGCTGGTCGCCGCGGCCGCGGTGGCCACCGTCGGCACCGGCGGCATCGTGCTGTGGGGACCGCACATCCCCAGCCTCACCGCGGCCACCGCACTCGCCGGCCTCGGCATCGCCCCGCTGTACCCGCTGGTCACCGCCCTGGGTGCGGCCGCGACCGACTCCCCCACCACCGCGGCGGGCGTGCTGTCCGCGGCCGCGGCGGCCTCCGCGGCACTCGGACCGATGGCGCAGGGCTTCCTCGGCGGCGGACAGGACGGCGGGATGGTCCTGGTCGCCGCGCTGGCACTGCCCCTGGTGATCGGCGTGGTGCTCACCGTGCGCCAGGACCGGGCGCGAAAAGTCACCCTCCCGGGTGCTCATGGAGAAGGTCCGGGCCACCACCCGGGCAGCTAGATCACGCGAAACAGGCAGCACGCCTGCCCAGGTGGATCGATTACCTGGGGAAACCCCAGGTCCGGCGCCGCCAAGACGGGCAGCAAACGGGCATAACCACGCCAGGCTGTGGCGCTGGCCACAGCGTTTCAGTGGTGTTACACCTATGCACCAAGCCCGAACGGGCACAGTCGAGCCCAGGATCGACGCCCGAACGGACAAGGAGGTCTGGATGCAGGCGGAGGACCGCAAGCGACGCATCCTGGCCAGGGCCCGAGCCGACGGCAAGGTCGACGTGATGGCCATGGCCAGCGAGTTCGGGGTCGCGCCGGAAACGGTGCGCCGCGACCTCAAGACCCTCGGCGAACACGGGCTGCTGCGCCGCACGCACGGCGGCGCGCTGCCGGTGGAGAGCGCCGGGTTCGAGACCGGACTGGCCTTCCGGGCCGCGTCCATGGTCCCGGAGAAGCAGCGCATCGCACGGGCCGCGGCCGACCGCCTGGACGAGGCCGAGACGGTGTTCATCGACGAGGGCTTCACCCCGCACCTCATCGCCGAACACCTGCCGGCCAACCGGCCGCTGACCGTGGTCACCGCCTCACTGCCGACCGCGGCGGCGATGTCGGAGCAGCCCAGCGTCACCGTGCTGCTGCTCGGCGGGCGGGTCCGCGGCCGCACCAAGGCCACCGTGGACCACTGGGCGATCCGGATGCTGAGCGAACTGGTCATCGACCTGGCCTACATCGGCGCCAACGGCATCTCCCGCGAACACGGGCTGACCACCCCGGACCCGGTGGTCAGCGCGGTCAAGGCGCAAGCGATGCGGTCCTCCCGGCGGAAGATCTTCGTCGGCGTGCACACCAAGTTCGGCGTGGCCAGCTTCAGCAAGTTCGCCGCCGTCGGCGACTTCGAGGCGATCATCACCGACACCACGCTGTCCCCGACCGAGGCCCACCGCTACGCCCTACTGGGCCCCAAGGTCCACCGCGTCTAACCCCACCCCCGTACTGGCCGCTCTCCTACACCGACTTGGCCCAACTGGCACACCCACTTGGGCCAACTCGGCGTACGACTTGGGCCAACTCGTCACACTCGAAAGGAAGACGATGAGGTCTCCTCTGCCACGCAGGCTCGGGGCGATCGCGGCGTGCTCGCTACTGCTGACCGCGGGATGCGCGGGCGCGGGCGGCATCGGCGATCCGGACGACCCGAACTCGATCAACGTGCTGATGGTGAACAACCCGCAGATGCTGGACATCCAGCGGCTCACCGCCCAGCACTTCACCAGCCGCAGCGGCGTGAAGGTGAACTTCACCGTGCTGCCGGAGAACGACGTCCGGGACAAGATCAGCCAGGACTTCACCAGCCAGGCCGGGCAGTACGACATCGCCACCCTGTCCAACTACGAGGTGCCGATCTACGCCAAGAACAAGTGGCTGGCGCCCCTGGATCCCTTCATCGCCGCCGATCCCGGCTTCGACCAGCAGGACATCCTGGAGCCGATCCGGCAGTCGCTGACCGCCGCCGACGGCAAGGTCTACGCCCAGCCCTTCTACGGCGAGTCCTCCTTCCTGATGTACCGCAAGGACATCCTGGCCGCCAAGAACCTCTCCATGCCGGATCGGCCCACCTGGCAACAGGTCGCCGACATCGCGTCCAAAGTGGACGGTGCCGAGGCCGGGATGAAGGGCATCTGCCTGCGCGGCCAGCCCGGCTGGGGACAGCTGATGGCGCCGCTGACCACCGTGGTCAACACCTTCGGCGGCACCTGGTTCACCCAGGACTGGCAGGCGAAACTGGACTCCCCCGAGTTCACCGAGGCCACCAAGTTCTACGTCGACCTGGTCCGGAACCACGGTGAAGCCGGTGCCCCGCAAGCCGGTTTCGCCGAATGCCTGAACAACATGACCCAGGGCAAGACGGCCATGTGGTACGACGCCACCTCCGCCGCCGGGCTCCTGGAAGCCGCGGACTCCCCGGTACGCGGCAAGCTCGGCTTCGCCCAGGCGCCGGTGGTCAAGACCAAGAGTTCCGGCTGGCTCTACACCTGGGCCTTCGCCGTGCAGCAGGCATCCACGAAGCAGCAGGCGGCCTGGAAGTTCCTGTCCTGGGCCAGTGGCAAGGACTACGAGACCGTGGCCGGCCAGCAGCTCGGCTGGTCCAAGGTCCCCGACGGCAAACGCGCCTCCACCTACCAGCGGCCGGAATACCTGAAGCTGGGCGGTTCCTACGCCGATGCCACCCGCACCGCCATCGCCACCGCCGACCCGCGCAACCCCGGCGTGCAACCCCGGCCCGCCTACGGCATCCAGTTCGTCGGCATCCCCGAGTTCACCAACCTCGGCACCCAGGTCTCCCAGGAGATCAGCTCGGCCATCGCCGGACGGCAGAGCGTGGCGGAGGCCCTGAAGTCCGCGCAAGGCCTGGCGGACAAGGTCGCCGCGAAGTACCGGAAGTCCTGAGAGGAGGAACGATGACCACCCTCGCCACCCGCCCCAGCCCGCCCGCCCAGCCACGCGGACTGTCCACGGCGGCCCGCTGGGCCCGGCGCGCGCCACTGCTGCCCGCGCTGATCTTCACCATCGCGGTCACCCAGCTCCCGTTCGTGGCCACCCTGGTGATCTCCTTCCTGCAGTGGAACTCCCTGGCCCCGGAGAACCGCGGCTTCGCCTGGCTGGACAACTACCTGGCCGTGGTCACCGACCCGAACCTGCGGTCCTCGGTGCTCACCACCATCCTGCTCACCGCTAGCGTGGTGCTGGTCAGCCTGATCCTCGGGCTGGGGCTGGCCCTGTTGCTGGACAACAAGTTCCGCGGCCGCGGCCTGGTCCGCACGATGCTGATCGCGCCGTTCCTGGTGGTCCCGGTGGCCGCCGCGCTGCTGTGGAAGCACGCGCTGTACAACCCGGAATACGGGCTGTTCAACGGGATCCTCGGCATCGAGCTGGACTGGATCAGCGAGATGCCGCTGATCGCGGTGATCGCCTCGCTGGTCTGGCAGTGGACGCCGTTCATGATGCTGATCCTGTTGGCCGGTCTGCAATCCCGTCCGCTGGACGCGGTGGAGGCGGCCTCCATCGACGGCGCCAGCGGCTGGCAGGTCTTCCGCTACCTGACCCTGCCGCACCTGCGCCAGTACCTGGAACTGGGCGGGCTGCTCGGCTCGATCTACATCGTGCAGAACTTCGACGCGGTCTTCACCATCACCTCCGGCGGCCTGGACACCGCGAACCTGCCCTACACCATCTACCAGACCTTCTACCAGGCACACGATTACGGCGCGGCCTCCGCGGCCGGGGTGGTCGTGGTGATCGGCTCGATCATCATCGCCACCTTCGCCCTGCGCGCGGTGTCCTCCCTGCTGAAAGACGAGGTGACCCGATGACCCGCCGCGCCTGGCGCCCGTGGGGCGCGCTGGCCTGGTTCGCCGGCATCCTGTTCTTCCTGCCGGTGGCCTGGATGGTGCTGACCTCGCTGCACAGCGAGTCCGACGCGGCGACCAACCCGCCGTCGGTGCTGGCCCCGCTCACCTTCAGCGGGTACGCGGAGTTCTTCGGCGCGGACGGCGGCGCGAGTCCATGGCCGCCGCTGCTCAACTCGGTCACCGCGAGCGTCGGCTCGACGATTCTTGTGCTGCTGCTGGCTGTTCCGGCCGCCTACGCGCTCTCCATCCGGCCGGTGCGGAAGTGGAGCGATGTGCTCTTCTTCTTCCTCTCCACCAAGATGCTGCCGGTGGTCGCCGGACTGCTGCCGATCTACCTGATCGCCCAGTACACCGGGCTGCTGGACAACATCTCCTTCCTGGTGGTGCTCTACACCTCGATGAACCTGCCGATCGCGGTGTGGCTGATGCGCTCCTTCCTGGCCGAGATCCCCAGGGAGATGCTGGAGGCCGCCGCGCTGGACGGCGCCGGCCTGATCACCACGCTGCGCCGGGTGGTCGCCCCGGTGGCCATGCCCGGCATCGCGGCCACCGCGTTGATCTGCTTCATCTTCAGCTGGAACGAGCTGCTCTTCGCCCGGGTGCTGACCGGGGTCGTCGCGGGCACCGCGCCGGTCTTCCTCACCGGGTTCGTCACCAGCCAGGGCCTGTTCCTGGCCAAGATGTGCGCCGCGGCCACCGTGGTGTCACTGCCGGTGCTCATCGCCGGTTTCGCCGCCCAGGACAAGCTGGTCCAGGGCCTGTCGTTGGGAGCTGTGAAGTAATGAAGGCCGCCGTCATCACCGGAGTCGGTCAGGTCGAGGTCACCACGGTGCCCGATCCCACTCCCGGCCCCCGTGAGGTCGTCGTCGAGGTCTCCGCCTGCGGCCTGTGCGGCACTGATCTGCATATCCTGCAAGGGGAATTCGCGCCCACCCTGCCGGTGATCCCCGGGCACGAGTTCGCCGGTGTGGTGGTGGAGACCGGCAAGGACGTCACCGAGGTCCGCGCCGGGGACCGGGTCGCGGTGGATCCCTCGCTGTACTGCCACGAATGCCGTTACTGCCGGCTGGGCCGCAACAACCTGTGCGAGCGCTGGGCCGCCATCGGCGTGACCAATCCCGGTGGCGCGGCCCAGTTCGCGGTGGCCCCGGTGGCCAACTGCGTCAAGCTGCCCGAGCACGTGCGCACCGAGGACGCGGCGCTGATCGAACCGCTCTCCTGCGCGGTCCGCGGCTACGACATCCTCAACTCCCAGCTGGCCAGCCGGGTGCTCATCTACGGCTCCGGCACCATGGGCCTGATGATGCTCGAACTGGGCAAGCGCACCGGCGCGGCCAGCATCGAGATGGTCGACCTCAACCCGGACCGGCTGGCCACCGCACAGCAGCTCGGCGTCACCGGCACCGCCACCAACGCCGACGAGCTGGACCGGCCGCGGGGCTGGGACGTGGTCATCGACGCCACCGGCAACGAGAAGGCCATCCAGGACGGCCTCGGCCGGGTCGCCAAGGGCGGCACCTTCCTGCAGTTCGGCGTCTCCGACTACTCCGCGCGGGCGGTGATCGAGCCGTACAAGATCTACAACCAGGAGATCACCATCACCGGCTCGATGGCCGTGCTGCACTCCTACGAACGCGCCGCCGACCTGTTCGCCGCCGGCGTGCTGGACCCGGAGATCTTCATCAGCCACCGCCTGCCCCTGGCTGACTACGCCGAGGCGCTGGAGTCCTTCCGGCGCGGCGAGGGCCGCAAGATCCAGGTCCTGCCCGGCGCCTGACCCGAGAGCGCCCCCGCCGCCCGCCGCGGCGGGGGCGCTCCGGCCACAACCTCAGAGGAAGTTGATCGAACCCCGCCGGGACACGTCCAGGGTCACGTCCTTCAACGTGATCTGGCGGCCGCCGGCCGACACGGTCCGGTACTGGCACTTGAACTCGGTCTTCTTGCCCGGCTCGACCAGCTGCGCGGCCGGCAGCTGGTCGCAGCGCAGCTCATCGCCCCGCCGCTGGTACTGCTCGGCGAACAACGCGTGCACCGCCTCGGCCTGCAGCACGCCCTTGAGCGGCTTCATCGTGTATTTGACCAGCATGTCCGACTCCTTGAAGTCGTCGGAGACGGTGATCTGCCACGGCACCTGCAGGCCGTTGTAGGTGACCGTGCAGTCGGTGATCCCGCCTGCCTTGAACACGATCTTGTCGTCCTTGCAGGAGCCGGCGACCTCGCCGCGGAACTGCACCATGATCAGGGTCTGCAGGCGCAGCTCCTGCACCATCTTCTTCAGCGGCGGCGCGTCGAGCGGCTCGTCCGGGACGAGCTTGCGCGCCTCCTCCGACTTCAGCGGCGCCGCCTTGCCCGGCGTGATCAGCACGGCCCGTGGCGTGCCCTCGATCGGCACCGCCTCCGCCGCGCCCACGATGGACCGGGTGCCGCAACCGGTCAGTGCCAGCAAGGCCAGCGCCAGTGCACCGGCGATCCCCCCATAACGCATGGTCAGAGCCTAGACGACGGACCGGCCGAGCCGGCGCCGGGCACCCTGGTCGTGGCGGCGCGATCTTGTACCGGGGGATACTGGACACATGACCAGAAAACTTCCGGGGTACCTGACCGCGCGCGAGCCGGTGGAAGCCGATCACGCCAAGGTCACCGTGGCCCTGTCCACCTGGTGGGGTGGCCTTGGCGGGGCCGCTGGCGAGCAGCAGCGGGCGTTGCTGGTGCCCCGGCTGATGTTCCAGCACTTCGCCACCAGCAGCACGGTGCTCGAACGCGACGGGCGGATCGCCGCGTTCCTGATCGGTTTCCTGTCCCAGTCCCGGCCGCGGGAGAGCTACATCCACTTCGTCGGGGTGGACCCGGCCCTGCGCGGCCTGGGGGTCGGCGGCTGGCTGTACGAGCGGTTCTTCGCGCACAGCAGGGCCAACGGGCGCACCGTGGTGCGGGCGATCACCTCCCCGACCAACGCGGGCTCGCACGCCTTCCACACCCGGATGGGCTTCCTCACCGAGCCCGGGCCGGCCGAGTTCGAGGGCCGTCCGGTGCAGCCCGACTACGACGGCCCCGGCCTGGACCGCCTCAGCTTCCGGCTCGACCTGGGCGATTCCCCCACGCCGTGACCCGCGGTCCGGGCACACTCATCCGGTGATCATCCGAGCACTGGCCGCCGCGGTCGCGCTGACCGCCACCGGCCTGCAACCAGCCGCGGCCGCCCCCGCGGCGATCGAACCGTGTTCCGCGGTCTCCGTCGGACCAGCCCAGGTCGTCGTGGACAACGCCACCCGGCTCGGCCTTGGCCTGAAGGGCTGGCCGGACACCGCCTTCGGGGTGCTGCCCGAAGGCGGTGGCCAGTACCGGTTCCTGTCCGTCTCCGCGCTGGTGCCCTCCGGCAACATCAACCAGAGCATCTCGACCACCCGCGGCACCCTGGACAATCCGGTGGCCGGCGGGGCCAAACACGGACAGGTGCAGAACATCCCGGCGGGCTACCAGTATGCGGGCGGCGGCCCGGTCTTCCGCGATCCGGGCAGTGGCCTGGTGCTGCAGATGCTGCACCTGGAACGCAGCCTGGACGGGCCGAATCACCAGTTCTACTCCGACCTGCACCTGGGCCTGCACGACCCGGCCACCGGCCACACCCGGCGGCTCGGCGAGATCATCGCCCCGGACATGGACTTCGCCACCGCGCACCAGCACAAGCTGACCGCCGACATCGGCACGTCCAGCTTCGTGCTGCGCGACGGTTTCCTGTACGCCTACTTCCCGGATTACTCCTTCGACAACGGCAAGTGGGTCAACACCCCGCTGTCGGTGGCCCGCGCCCCACTGGCCAAGGTGATCGCGGCGGCCAAGCAGGGCAAGGCCAGCGAGTGGAAGAAGTACCACCAGGGCGCCTGGAACTCCCCCGGCCGCAACGGGCCTTCCAGCGCGGTCCGTGAGCAGGGCGTCGGCGCCTGGCATCCCAGCGTGGTCAGGACCACCCGCGGCGGCACGATCATGGTGGCGGGCAACAGCATCACCGAGTTCGTACTGGCCACCTCGCCGGACGGGATCACCGGCTGGTCCGGCCCGACCACCCTGTTCCGCGACCCCGAACGCGGCAACGCCTACCCCACCATCGTCGGCACCGGCGCCGATCCGTCCATTGTGGACAAGGAATTTTACCTGTACTACCTGCAGTGGGCCAAGGCCGGTGACTGGGCGAACGCGGTGGCCATGCGCCGCCACGTCACCTGCGTCGCCGGCCGCACCCTGCCGAGGACCACGCTGACCGGCTACGTCAACGGCGCCCAGCACCGCACCAGCACGGTCCTGGACCGCACCCCGGGCTTCGCCCCCGAGCCCGGCAAGCTGTGGCAGCTGGACACCGCGGCCACGCCGGGCACCGTCCCGCTCTACGGCTGCCGCAACGGCACCGACCACTACCTGTCCCTGGCCGCGGGCTGCGACTCGCCCCAACACGCGGTGCTGCAGAGCGAGGGCCGGATCAACACCGCCGCACCCCCGGCCACGCCGTCAACCCCGTTGTACCGCTGCAAATCCGGCGGCGACCACTTCACCTCGACCGCGGCGAACTGCGAGGGCCGCGGCACCCAGGACCAGGTCCTCGGCCACGCCCTGACCAGCACCCAGCGGGCGTTCAGCCGGTTCTACGACGGCCGCGAACACTGGGACACCAGCGGCCCGGTCACCGCCAAGTACGCGCTGGAACACCGCTGGTTCCTGGAAACCGCGGCACAGCCGGGCACCGTCGCGCTGTACGGCTGCGCCTACACCAGTGTCAAGGGCCGCAACCACTTCGTCTCCACCCAGTCCGGCTGCGAGAACCAGACCGTGCTGCGCACCGAGGGCTGGGCCTACCTGGAGCAGCCCAGCGCACCGTCGATCCCGCTGTACCGGTGCTACTGGCCGGAGCAGGACGACCATTTCCTGTCCCCGCACGAGAACTGCGAGGGCGTCCCCGGCGGCCGCAACGAAGGCCGCCTGGGCTACGCGCTGACCTGAGCCACGCGGTCCGCATCCCAGTACCACTTGGGCCAACTGGTACGCCCACTTGAGCCAACCCGGCGTACCAGTTGGCCCAACTCGCCGGAAGATCGGCACGCCAGGGCGGGTTCACCACCAGCGTCCGCCACGGATCCGGCTCCGCGGCCGCTCAGCCACCGCCGCTCAGCCACCGCCCCGGCGCCAACGGCCGCCCGCCGCGGTGCCATCCGCCCGCCTCCGCCAACCCCGCCCGCGACCCGTCACTCCACCAGCCCAGGAATCCCCGGCCCGCCAATCCCTCGGCCCACCGCGTCCCGGCTTGTCGCTCCCCCACTCATCACTCCACCCCATTCACCGCTTCGCCAGCCGCCCAGCCCACTCCCGCACCTCAGCCAGCTCCACCCCACTCACCGCTCCACCGGCCGCCCCGCCCACTCCCGCACCGCCGACACCAGCACCTCGGCCAGCTCCGCCAACCGCTCCCCCACCGCCTCCCGCCGCCCCGCCAGCGACACCGCCCCCACCACGGCCCCCTCGGCCCACACCGGCGCCGCCACCGCCGCGATCCCGCGCAGCATCGGCCCGCTGTCCCCCAGCGAGAACCCGTCCTCCCGGATCTCCGCCAGCTCCCCCAGCAACCCCAGCGCGGCCTGCGCCTCGCCGCCCACGTGCGCGCTCACCACCTCATGCCGCTCCCGCTCCGGCAGGTGCGCCAGCAGCACCCGCCCCACCGCGGTCTCCGGCAGCGGCGTGCGCAACTGCCGCACTGTCAGGTAATTGAACGGATCGTCCGTGCCAGCCCAGTCCACGTACACCGAGGCGTCCCCCAGCCGCACCGCCAGCACCGCGCTGCACCGGTGCTCCCGGGACAGCGTCACCAGGTCCGCGTGCCGCACCACCCTGGCCGGCACCCGTCCGGCCCGCAGCGACAGCAGGTACGGCGCGGCGCCCAGGGTGAAGCGGTGGTCGGCTTCGTCCAGATAGCCGACCGCGACCAGGCCGTTGACCAGCTTCTGGATCGAGGAGACCGGGGCGTCCAGGCGCAGCGCGAGCTGGGTCAGCCCCAGCCCCTGGGGCTCGGTGGCCACGGTTTCCAAGATCGCGGCGATCCGGTCGACCGCGCGGTGATGTGGGCGTTTGGCGGCGAGATCGGACATCGCGACTCCTTACCTATATGGATAGCACCGTATCACATTGCGTAAGATCCTTAGCCTACCTAAGTTCGGAGGTGACCGGAGCACAACGAGGAAGGACCGTGATGACCGAGAACAGGGGCGCGCTCGACGGGATCCGGATCATCGACCTCTCCACCGTGGTGATGGGCCCGTACGCGACCCAGATCCTCGGCGACCTGGGCGCCGATGTGATCAAGGTGGAGGCGCCTGCCGGGGACATGAGCAGGCTGTCCACCCCGGCACGCAACGCGGGCATGGGCGCGCTGGCGCTCAACGTCAACCGGAACAAGCGGGCCATCGCGCTCGATCTCAAGCAAGCACAGGGCAAAGAGGTCTTCCTCGACCTGGTGCGCACCGCCGACGCGCTGGTCACCAACATGCGTCCCGGCGCGCTCGCCCGTCTCGGCCTTGGCTACGAAGACCTCACCGCGGTCAACCCGAACCTGGTGTACTGCAACGCCCAGGGCTTCCGCAGCGACTCCTCCCTGGCCGGCCGGGCCGCCTACGACGAGATCGTGCAGGCCACCTCCGGCACCGCCGACCTGATGCGCCGCGCCACCGGCACCCCCACCTACATGCCGACCATCCTCGGCGACAAGGTCAGCGGGCTGACCATCGTCTACGCGGTGCTCGCCGCGCTGCTGCACCGTCAGCGCACCGGCGAGGGCCAGCGGGTGGAGGTGCCGATGACCGACACCATGCTGGCGTTCAACCTGGTCGAGCACCTCGCGGGCCGCACTTTCGAGCCCGCGCAAGGGCTCCTGGGTTTCCCGCGCTCGCTCGCGCCCGGCCACCGTGCCGTGCGCACCGCCGATGGCTGGGCCTGCATCCTGCCCTACAGCCGTAAAAACCTCCTCGACTTCTTCACCGAGGCCGGTGCGCCCGAGCTGGCCGAGGATCCCCGGTTCAGCACGGCCGAGTCCCTCGCCGAGCACTTCGGCGACCTCTACGAGCTGATCGAGAAGTTCGCCGTGCGACGAGACACCGCGGACTGGGAGGCCGCCTGCGCGCGGCTGAGCATCCCGTTCGCCCCGGTGCTGGACCTGGACCAGGTGACCGAGGACGGCTACGTCCGCGAGGTCGGCCTGCTGGAGACCGCCGAGCACCCGACCGAGGGCGCCTACCGGGTGATCGGTTCGCCGGTCCGCTTCTCCGCCACCCCGGCCGGTCTGCGCAGGCACGCGCCGCGGCTGGGCCAGGACAACGACGAGGTGCTGGCCGAACTCGGCTACCCGCCGGAACAGCGCCGCGCGCTCGCCGAGAACGGGGTCACCGCGTCATGAAGGCAGCCGATGTGGCCCGCAGGCTGGTCACCCCGCTCACCGCACCCGCCTACCCTGCCGCACGCACCCGCTTCCGCGACCGCGAGTACCTGAACATCGTGTACCGCACCGACCCGGACGCCCTGCGCGCCGTGGTCCCGGAACCCCTCGAGATCGAGGAACCGCTGGTCCGCTTCGAGATCATGCGGATGAACCAGGCCAGCAACTACGGCCCCTACACCGAGGCGGGCCAGGTCATCCCGGTCCGCTTCGGCGCCGAACGCGGCGAGTACCTGCACCAGATGTACCTCGACAGCTTCGCCGCCACCGCCGCCGGGCGCGAGCTGGCCGCCTATCCCAAGTCGATGGGCTCGCCCGCGCTCTTCGCCGAGCACGGCGCCCTGGTCGGCACCCTGGACCTCGGCTCGCAGCGGGTGGCCACCGCGACCATGGGCTACCAGCACCGGCCCCTGGACTTCGAGCTGGCCAGGGCGCAGATCGCGGTGCCCACGTACATGCTCAAGATCGTCCCTGGCTATGACGGCAAGCCCCGAATCTGCGAGCTGGCCCGCACCCAGATCACCGACCTGACGATCAAGGACGCCTGGACTGGTCCCGCCCGCCTGCAGCTGTTCGAGCACGTGCTCGCGCCACTGGCCGACCTGCCGGTCCGCGAGATCGTCTCGGCCAGCCACATCATCACCGACCTCACGCTCGCCCCGCTCCGGCCGGTGCACGACTACCTGCGAGGGAGCCAGTCATGAGCCGCACCATCGCGGTCGTCGGCGCCGGCGTCATCGGCCTGTCCTGGACGACCCTGTTCCTGGCCAAGGGTTTCCAGGTCCGGCTGTGCGACCCGCGCCCCGACCTGGCCCAGATCGCCACCGCCGCCATCCCCGAACTCGCACCCACCGTCCCCGGCTTCACCGGCGAGGCGGCCGAACTGCTCACCCGCCTGGAGTGCACCGCCGACACGCTCAACGCCGTGCGGGATGTGCACGCCGTTCAGGAGAACGGCCCGGAGGACCTGGAGTTCAAGCAGGACCTGTTCGCCGCACTGGAGAAGGCGGCCCCGCCGGACGCGCTGCTGCTGTCCTCCACCTCCGGCCTGGTGCCCAGCCTGCTCGGGGCGCGCATGGCCGACCCGGGCCGGGTACTGGTCGGGCACCCGTTCAACCCGCCGCACCTGCTGCCCCTGGTCGAACTGGTCCCGCACCCGGACACCGCCGCCGAACTGGTCGAGCGCGCCGCCGGGTTCTACCGCGGCCTCGGCAAGGTCCCGGTCACCCTGCGCACCGAGAGCCGCGGTTTTGTGGCCAACCGGTTGCAGGGCGCGCTGTTCGCCGAGGCGGTCACCCTGGTCCAGGACGGCGTGGTCACCCCGGCCGAACTGGACCTGATCGTGCGCAACTCCCTCGGCATCCGCTGGGCCGCGGTCGGCCCGTTCGAGGCCCTGCACCTGGGCGGTGGCCCCGGCGGCCTGCGGCACCTGCTCACCCACCTCGGCCCCGGCATGGCCCGCGGCTGGGCCCAGTGCCGCACCCCTGTCCTCGATGAGTCCACAGTGGACACCCTGGCCACCGCGGCCGACCAAAACTTCGGCAGCGCCGACTACCCCGGCCGCACCCGGCGCCGCGACGACCGGCAACTGGCGATCCTGGCCGCGCTCACCACCACCGAAGGAGCCTGACATGGCCACCGCACCCGACCTCCTCACCGGCGATTTCTACGGCTTCCAGCACCTCCTGGACGACCGAGAGCAGGACATCGTGCGCCGCACCAGGGAATTCCTGGCCGCCGAGGTCGCTCCCATCGCCAACAGGGCCTGGGCCGCCGCCGAGTTCCCGCACGAGATCATCAAGGGCTTCGCCGAACTGGACATCGCGGGCCTGGCCTACCGCGGCGAACGCAGCCTGCTCACCGGTTTCCTGGCCATGGAACTCAACCGCGTCGACCCGTCCCTGGCCACCTTCTTCGGTGTCCACAGTGGACTGGCCATGGGCAGCGTGAACCGCTGTGGCAGCGAGGAGCAGAAGCAACGGTGGCTGCCGGCGATGGCCCGGATGGAGCAGATCGGCGCGTTCGCCCTCACCGAACCCGAAGGCGGCTCGGACGTCTCCGGCGGCATGCGCACCACCGCCCGCCGCGAGGGTGATCACTGGATCCTCAACGGCGCCAAGCGCTGGATCGGCAACGCCACCTTCGCCGACCTGATCGTGGTCTGGGCCAGGGACGAGGCCGACAACAAGGTCAAGGGCTTCGTGGTCGAACGCGGCACCCCCGGTTTCACCGCCACCCGGATCGAACACAAGGTCGCCCTGCGCACCGTGCAGAACGCCGACATCACCCTCACCGACTGCCGGGTCCCGGAGGCCAACCGGCTGCAACGCGCCACCGGCTTCCGCGACACCGCCGACATCCTGCGCCAAACCCGCGGCGGCGTCGCCTGGCAGGCCGTCGGCGTGATGATGGGCGCCTACGAGAAGGCCCTGGCCTACGCCACCCAGCGCGAACAGTTCGGCCGCCCCATCGCCGGCTTCCAGCTCGTCCAGGACCTGCTGGTCCGCATCCTGGCCAACGTCACCACCAGCCTCGCCCTGGTGGTCCGCCTGGCCCAGCTGCAGGACGAGGGCGTCTACCGCGACGAACACTCCGCCCTGGCCAAGGCCGTCTGCACGGTCCGGATGCGCGAAGCGGTCGGCTGGGCCAGGGAAATCCTCGGCGGCAACGGCATCGTCCTCGACTACGACGTGGCCCGCTTCGTCGCCGACGCCGAAGCCATCTACTCCTACGAAGGCACCCGCGAAATGAACACCCTGATCGTCGGCCGAGCCATCACCGGCCACAGCGCCTTCGTCTAACCCACCCCACCCGCGTGTTGGCCGTTCCGGTACGCCACGTTGGCCGTTGCGGACGCCGGGCCGGGCACCTCAGCACCGCGAACACGCCCGAGCAGACGCCCGCTCAAACACAGTCACCCCCGGCTAGCCTGATCGGATTACAACGTTGGCAGTCCATTTCCGGCCATAGTTCGGTCAGTTCTTGACTGCTCATGATCGGCTGCTGTTAATGGGAGCGGTTCCACATCGGGGTGGGCTCGCTGCTCGCCGCCATGGCGCGCCCACCCCACCTTCGGTTGTGCTCCCCCGCCAGGAGGTAGGCGCCCCATGCCCCGTTCCCGATCGCGCACCGCTGCACTGGTAGCCGCGCTGGCCCTGGTCGCCGCCTCGGCGTCGACGTTCACCCCACCGGCGGCCCAGGCGGCCCCAGCGGAGCGCACCGTCACCGGCCAGGTCCGCGACGCGGTCACCGGCGCGCCGGTGGCCGGGGCGGTGGTACACGCGGCGGCCCAGACCACCAGCGTGCGCACCGGCGCCGACGGCCGGTTCAGCCTGCCCAGGGTGCCCGCGGACACCATCGGCGTGGTCGCGGCCAAACAGGGCTACGACTTCCGCTGGCAGCCCCTGGAATCCCGCGGCGACACCGCGGTCACCCTGCGCCTGGACCGGGATACGCCACGCTCCCTGCCACACCCGGACTACCCGCGCCCCGACCTGGACCGCCGCGCCGGCGCGGACGGGAAATGGCTCAACCTCAACGGAACCTGGTCGCTGAGCTTCGACCCGCGCGATGTCGGCCGCACCGAGAACTGGGCGGCGGGCGGGCACGAGTGGCAGCACGCCGTCCGGGTCCCGTTCAGCTACACCTCCCTGGCCGGCGTGGGTGAACAGGCCCGCGCCAACAACCAGGTCTACGCCAGTCAGTTCGAGGCCAACCGGGGCGCGGTCTGGTACCAGCGCCAGGTCACCGTGCCCGCCGACTGGCCTGCCGAGCGCAACGTGCTGCTGCGCTTCGGCGCGGTGGAATGGAACGCCGTGGTGTTCCTGAACGGTGTGCAGCGGGCCGAACACGACGGCGGCTACTCCCCGTTCGAGGTCGACCTGGGCCGTCTGGCGCCGGGCTCCACGCATTCGCTGGTGGTCCGCGCCTTCGCCCCGGACAACAGCGACCGCACGCCGTACCCGCAGGGCAAGCAGATGGGCTGGTACGCCGACACCGGCGGCATCTGGCAGTCGGTCTGGCTGGAACCGGCCGATCCCGCCCGCCTGGACACCGTGCACGTCACGCCGAAGCTGACCTTCGCCGGTGACCGCCTGACCAGCGCCAAGGCCGAGGTCGCGATCACCGGCAACACCGCGGCGGCCGGGTCCACCGCGAAGATCACCATCCGCGAGCAGGCAGGCAGGCCCGGTGTCGAGCAACGCGGCCTGGACCTGCCCAAGCCGGTGGAACCCAAGGCAGGCCGGGTCATCGCCACCAGCACGCTGACTCTCGACGGAACCACCGGAAAGTCCACTGTGGACATTCCGGAAGCCCGGCTGTGGTCGCCGAACACGCCCTGGCTCTACCAGGTCCAGGTCGAACTGACCGGCGCCCAGGGCCGGGACGCACTGCACACCTGGACCGGCCTGCGCACCATCTCCCGGGACTGGGCGCCCGGCCACTCCCCGGCCGAGCAGTCCGATCCCCAGCAGCAGTACCAATATCTGCACCTGAACAACAAACCGATCTACCTGCGTTCCGCGCTCGACCAGGCGTTCAACCCCTGGGGCACCTACTCCTACACCGGCCTCTACCAGGGCGGCGACCTGCGCGCAGGCTCGGTCGGCGACCCGCGCAAGGGGTCGGTGCTCTTCGATCTCGCACTGGCCAAGCAACTCGGCCTGAACTCCACCCGCCTGCACATCAAGATCAACGATCCGCTGTATTACCACTGGGCGGACGTGATGGGCCTGATGGTCTGGTACGACCAGCCGAACTTCGGCTACAACGGCTACCAGGCCCGCGCGGAGCAGCTGTTCGAGAGCGTGCTGCACGACGCGGTGAAGCGGGACTACAACCACCCGTCGATCGTGATCTGGGACGTCTTCAACGAGGGCTGGGGCATCACCGACGGCAACGGCATGCGCGAGGACGCCAAGCCGTGGGTGGAACGCATGGTGCAGCTCACCAAGCAACTCACCCAGGGCGGCAGGCTGATCGTGGACAACTCGCCCTGCTGCAACAACCACCACCCCAGTGAGAGCACGGACTTACTCGACTTCCACGGCTATCTGTCCACATGGGAGGAATGGAAGTCCAATGTGGACCACATCGTGCGCAACACCTATCCCGGCTCGACCTTCAACATGGAGGAGGGCAAGAAGCAGGCCGGCCAGCCACTGCTGAACTCCGAGTTCGGTCCGTGGTCCGGCGGCCGGGAGAAGGATCAGGACGTCGCCGCGCCGTTCCGCTACACCACCGAACTCTTCCGCAACCAGCCCAAGATGAACGGCTACCTGTTCACCGAACTGGCCGACATCGAATGGGAGTGGAACGGCTGGTCCGCCTACGATCGCACGCTCCAGGTGCCCGGTTACCTCGACGCCGACGGGAAACAGGGCGGCGTGCACCTGGCCAACGCCGACGACGTGCTGTTCTTCGACGCCCGCCCGGTGCAGCGGGTCACCCCGGGTCAGCCAGTGTCGCTGACGGCGAAGTCCTCGCTGTTCTCCGGCCGCGACCTCGGCGCCACCGAGTTGCGCTGGCGGATCTCCGGCACCGATGCGACCGGCGCGCCGGTCCGCGGCACCGAGTGGGCGCGGAAACCGGTGTCCCCCAAGAAGTACACCACCAGCGACCTGGGCAAGGTCGAGGTGACCGTGCCCGCCGAGCTGACCCACGGCCGCCTGGACATCCAGCTGGTGCGTGGCCGGGACGTGCTGGCCACCGGCCAGACCTTCCTCGCGGACTGGAGCACCCGCACCGACCGGGCCACCGTGCTCGGCGAGCAGCGCACCAGCCCGTCCAGGGTGGCAGGCACCATCCGGCTGGATCCGGCCGCGGCCAAGGCGAACTGGCCGCAGGGCCACGACACCTTCCGCAACGACGGCTCCAGCGCCGCCTGGGGCTACGGCGACGGCGAGTTCCAGTGGACCGTCGAGTTGCCCGACGAGCTGCGCGAAGGCCGCTGGAACACCGCCCAGCTGGTCCTGGAGGCCTCCGCGTCCCGGCCGGGCTCGCCCCGCACCCGGTTCCCGCAGACCTCCGAACGCCGCTACCCCACCACGTTCCGGGCCTTTGTGGACGGTGTGTCGACCCAGGCCGTTGTGCTGCCGGATGATCCGGCCGACGCACGCGGCGCGCTGTCCAACGAGTCCGGCTTCGATCCCGGCCAGTACGGCTACCGGGTGGTCCTGGACCTGGACGCGCGCAAGCTCAAGGAGGCCGCCGCCGACGGCAGGTTCACCCTGTCCCTCACCGGTTCCGGCGGCGGGCTGACCGTGCACGGACCGCGTACCGGCCGGTTCGGGATCAGCCCGCAACTCGTGCTGTCCCAGGGCCGCGGCGTGTCCGGACCGCCGGTGCAGCAGCCGGAGTCCTATGTCGGCACCACCGAGGGCGCCGGGGTCAACACGCATTTCGTGCCGGGCACGCTGAAGGAGGGTCAGGCCACCCCGGCGAGTGTGCTGGTGGTCAACGACTCACCGCGCACGGTCCGTCAGGTCCGCCCCGAACTGGTGCTGCCCGCCGGCTGGCTGGCCGAACCGGTCGGCGAGGTGTCCACAGTGGACCTTCGCCCCGGCGAGTCCACGGTGGCGCGGTACCGGCTGGTGCCCGGCAGTGTCGGTGATTCCCAGGTGACCACCAGGGCCTTCTACCGCGACGATGCCGGGCGGCAGGTGGTCGACGAGCCGTGGCTGGTGACCGTGCCGGTGCCGGAACCGACCGAGGCGAACTACCCCAAGCGCACCATCCTCGACGGTTTCGACTCCGACACCAGCGCGCACTACCGGGGTCACCAGCCCTTCAGCGGCGAGGCCGCACCCGCACCCACGGTGTCGGATTCCAAGCTGAAGGTCAGTCACCCCAGCCAGTTCTTCACCATGATCGGCTCCAACGCCACCCCCTCGGCCAATCCGGCGGTGAACATCGTGGAGGTCGGAGAACTGGCCGGTGGCAGCATGCGGGAGAACAGCCTGTTCACCGGTCTGGTCAAGGACAAGGACACCTATGTGGTGGCCTGGTACAACCACTTCCGCAAACAGACCGGCTTCGACATCCGGCTCAACGGCCAGTTCCTGCAAGGCAATCCGACCGCCCGCCTGGATCTGCAACCCGGCGACAAGTTCGCGCTCGTGGTGGCCGGGAAATCCCTGGACATCTTCCACGGCCGCGACGGGCGCTGGACCTCGGTGCGCACCGGGTCGGTCGATCCGCGGCTGAACCTGTCCGATCCCACGGTGCTCAGCCAGTTCCGGCACGGCGTGGCCATGCGCGGCGACAGCGGCACCGTGTCCATCGAATCCCTGGAGGGCCGCACCCGCTGACCGGACACCGGGCCGCCTCCGTCCACTTCGGACGGAGGCGGCCCGCTCAGCCCGGTCGCTCCCACTCCCCGATGTGCTCATGATCACTCCGGCGCAACTGCCGGTACCGTCCCGCCGACACCCCGTACTCCCGCTTGAACGCGTTGGCGAAGGCGAACTGCGAACCGTAGCCACAGCGATCCGCGATCACCGCCAGGGTCGCGTCGGTGGTGCGCAACATCCGCGCCGCCATGGCCAGCCGCCACCAGGTCAGATAGCCCAGCGGCGGCTGCCCGACCAGCTGGGTGAACCGGCGCGCGAACGCGGCCCTGGACAACCCGGCGGCGGCCCCCATCCCCTCCACCGTCCACGGCGCCGCCGGATCCCGGTGAATGGCCCGCAAGGCCGTGCCCACCACCGGATCCCGCATCGCGGCATCCCAGTTCCGTCCGTCGCCGTGCTCGTCCAGCCAGGCCCGCAACAGGTAGACGAGCAGCACCTCCAGCAACGACGGCAGCACCGCGTCCCGCCCCGCCCGCACCTGCGCCAGTTCCGCCCCCAGCACCGAGATGATCCCCTGCAGCGGCGCGTGCTCGCCGGGCCGCGCGGTCTGGACCAGCAGCTCGGGCAACTCGGCCAGCAACGGGTGCGGCCGGGCCTGCTCCAGCTGGAACGCCCCGCACAGCAACCGGGTGCGCACCCCCGCGTCGACCAGCTCGTGCGCGGCGCCACGCGGCAACACCACCGCGTCCCCCGGCGTCAGCAGCACCGGCTCCCGTCCAGGCAGCACCACCTTGATCGCACCGACCAGCACCACGTGCAGCCGGGCCCCGGCGAAATCGGGGAACTGCCGCGACCAGTGGCCCTCCGCCTCGGTCAGCGCCGAGTACGGCCGCCCGCTGCGCATGGCCGCGATCGCGTCACTGAGCACATCCATCCGCGGACCCCCGACGATCAAGACGAAGACGTAAACACCCAAGACCCTGGATCATTCCCGACCTGGCACCGCCGAACCTAGCGTGACCGGCATGAGCACCATCACCCTCGGCGACGTCGAGATCAGCAGGGTCACCGAGTGGCACGGCCCCTTCGCCCCCACCAGCATCCTGTTCCCCACCCTGTCCCGCGATCACTGGCAGGCCAACAGTTCCTGGCTCAGCCCCGACCACTGGGATCCCGCCACGGACATGTACCTGGCCCGCACCCAGTCCTGGGTGCTGCGCAGCGAGGGCCGGATCATCCTGGTGGACACCGGAATCGGCGATGACAAGCAGCGCCAGGTCCCCGCCTTCCACCACCTCCGGACCGGCTTCCTGGACCGCCTGGCAGCGGCAGGCGTGCGACCGGAGGACGTCGACCTGGTCGTCAACACCCACGCGCACGCCGACCACGTCGGCTGGAACACCCGTCTGCACAACGGCGAATGGATCCCCACCTTCCCCAACGCCCAGTACCTCCTCAGCACCCCCGAAGACACCTTCGCCAACCCCGTCAACAACATCCCCCGCCGAGCCCCCTTCGGCGGCCCGGACCGCGACGACGCCCAGATCCACCTCGACAGCATCGCCCCACTCCAGCACACCGGCCAACTGTCCACCTGGGACGGACCAACTCACCAGATCGACGCCAACCTGACCCTGGAACTCGCCCCCGGCCACACCCCGGGCTCCGCGGTGCTACGCCTGGCCTCCGGCACCGACCGGGCCCTGTTCATCGGCGACATCGCGCACACCCCGCTGCAACTGATCGAACCCGACCACGAGCCCTGCCTCAGCGAGGACGAACCAGCCGCCATCGCCACCCGCCGCCGGCTGCTCGCCGAGGCCGCCGACACCAACGCCCTGATCATCCCGGCCCACTTCGGCGGCAGCGGCGCGGCCGAGGTCACCCGCGACGGCTCGAAGTTCGCCATCACCGGCTGGGCGGCGTTCAGCAAATGAACACCGTGCACACAGCCCAAGGCCCCGTCCAGGGCGAACACCGCGCCGAGGTGACCGTCTACCACGCCGTGCCCTACGCCGCCCCGGTCCCAGCTCCACCTCTCCCCCACCAAGGTCTCCCGCCCACCACACCCGACACCCGCTTCACCGCCCCAGCCCCACCCCCTCCCCGCGCTGGCATCCACGACGCCACCACCCCCGGCTCCACCGCTCCAGCCCCACACCGCCGCACCCTCGGCCGCCTCGACCTCACCCCCCTCAACTCCCCCACCACCCCCGGCCCCGACTACCGCACCCTCACCATCTGGACCCCATCCACCGCCACCACCCCTCGCCCCGTCCTCGTCTTCCTGCACGGCGGCGGCTTCCAGACCGGCTCCGGCTCCGCCCCGCTCTACGACGGCACGGCCTTCGCCCGCGACGGCATCCTGCTGGTCACCGTCAACTACCGTCTCGGCGCGCCCGGCTGGCTGCACCTGCCCGACGCCCCGGCCAACCGCGGCCTGCTTGACGTCATCGCCGCGCTGGAATGGTTGCGGGACAACATCTCCGCCTTCGGTGGCGATCCGCACAACATCACCGTGGCCGGTCAGTCCGCCGGGGCGATGCTGGCCACCGGACTGCTCGCGGCACCCCGCGCGCACGGACTGTTCCGGCGGGTGATCAGCCAGAGCGGCAACCCGGACGCCGTGCTCACCCCGGAGCAGGCGTACCGGGTCACCGAGGCGCTCGCGGCCGAACTCGGGGTCGCGGCGACCGCGGCCGCATTCGCGGGCGTGGCTGATGCGGACCTCATCGCGGCGCTGGGCCGGATTCCGCTGCCGACGGACGGTCCGTTGCGCGGGATCACACCGTTCGGCCTGGTCCTGGACCCGGACACGCTGCCCCGGCCGCCCACCGAGGCAGTGCTGCCGCCGGTGGACCTGCTGATCGGGATCAACACCGACGAGGCGAACCTCTACCTGGTCCCCACCGGCCGACAGGCGCCCTGGCTCACCACCGAGACGCTCTTCGGCGCGGGCAGTCGGCAGCTGGCCCAGGCACACGCGAGGCAGCTACCCGGCCGGACGCGTCGGTACGAGTTCGCCTGGCGATCCGGAGCCTTCGACGGCGCCCTGGGCGCCTGCCACTGCGTTGAACTGCCCTTCGTCTTCGCCACCACTGCCGTTCGGGAACTGCACGGCGTTCAGTCCCTGCTCGGCCCGACCCCGCCATCGCCGGCGCTGGTGGCGCGCACGCACGCCGCCTGGAGCCGCTTCGTCAGCACCGGCGATCCAGGCTGGCCCGCCTACACCGCCGAATCCCCGCACACCATGCGGATCGACGAGCAATGGACGCTCACCACTCCGGCGGAGTGAGTCCCAGCGAGACCACCAGATCCCGCAACTCGTAGCCGTACAGCTCGGCGCTCTGCCCGGTCTGGGCGCCCAGGTGGCCGTAGATCTCCAGGGCGACCAGACCGTGCATCCGGCCCCACACCCGCAGCGCGAGGGCCACCCCGGCCGGAGGCAGCTTCGGGAAGTCGGCGCGGACCACGCTCACTAGGCCGGAGTCGAAATCGGCCCACCGGTACCCGCCCCCGCCCTGCCGTAGTTCCGCGCTGGGCCAGGCCGCCGCGACCAGCTCCACCAGTCCGGAACAGGCCCGGTGCGCCGGACCGGGTGCGGCGCCGCCCTCCGGCACCGCGTAACCCGGCACCGGGTCGCCGTAGATGAGCCGGAAGCCCTGCGGATTGGCCACCGACCAGCCCCGGAACGCCTCGCCCCACGCGATGATCCGCCCGGCCGTGTCCTCGGCCAGCCGGGCATCCCGCGCCGTCTCCACCGCGTCAACCAGGTCGCCGTAGACACCCTGGATCAGCGTGGTGATCAACTCGTCCCTGGTCGCGAAGTAGCCGTAGATCGCGCCCGCGGTCATCCCCATCTCGCGGGCGATGGCGCGCAGCGTGACCGCGTCCGGCCCACCCCCGGCCAGCAACCGCAGGGCGATCGCCTGGATCTCCTCGGTCGTCTCGGCCCGCAGCCGAGCCCGCCGGTTCCGCGTCACATCTCGCACCCTTGACACTCTAAGCCGTGCGGATAGTATCCCCAGTACATTTACTACACGCCGTTCAGTTCTCGAACAGCGTGCACCGTACTGGGGAGACAATCATGCGCATCGGCGTGTTCGGCGCCACCGGCGTCATCGGCGGCCGCATCGTCCGCGAGGCGGTCGCCCGCGGCCACGAGGTCACCGCCATCAGCAGATCCACCCCACCCGCCGAGCCAGGCCCGGTGACCTGGCGACAGGCCGAGATCAGCGATCCGGCCGCGGTTACCGAACTACTGCCCGGCCTGGACGTACTGGTCAACGCGATCAACGCGGGCCGCGACATCGACGACACCATCCGCAACGCCGACGCACTGCCCACAGCGGCCCGTTCCCTGTTGTGCGCCCTGGAATCCCACCCACGCACCCGACTGATCGTCATCGGCGGCGCGGGCAGCCTGGAGATCAGCCCCGGTCAGCAGATCGCGGACCTCGACGGCATCGCCGAGTCCCTCCCCGCCGACCTGGGTACCCCACCGGAGTACCTCCGGGTGATCCACGCCCACCGCGAGGCACTCAACCTGTACCGCCTGTCCAACCGCGACTGGACCTACCTGAGCCCCTCAGCCCTGCTGATCCCCCCGGGCGAACGCACCGGCCGGTACCGCCTGGGCCGCAACGAGCTGCTGGTCCGCGCCGACGGCAGCAGCGCGATCTCCGCGGAAGACCTGGCGGTCGCGGTGCTGGACGAAGCTGAACACCCGCGACACGTGGGCCTGCGTTTCACCGTCGGCTACTGAACAGGCGGACCATCCGGTTGCCCCGCGCGCACGGGAAAACCGGATGGCCACCCGTTTCGGCCGCCGTGTCCCACCATGGATCGCGTCGGCGCACGCACGGTACCAAGCCCCCACACCCGACCTAACCACCTTCAGTCGTACCTAAAGCCCAACGCCGCCGCCCCGGGAAGAAGGTCCGGAAATAGCGGAAGCCGCCCGGTCCGGCAATGCGGAGGGCGGCTTCCCGATGACGAACGGCGATCACGTCGGGGTAGCGCGGCAGGCGCAATGACGTGACATCAGATCGACGCCCACGCCCGCGCAGCTCCCCGGAGCCGTTCATCGTAACGCTGTGAGGTGGAGTTGTTCTGCCACCAGAGTGACGCACCAACCCGGATGTCGCAACGTATTTACCAAAGTTAGTCACACAAGGTACCCCGACCCAGCCCGCCAGCCATCCAGCCAGGCCGCCAAAGCCACCACATCCCGCCGGATCCACCCCCTACAACCTCCCACGCCACGCCCTGACGACAGCCGCCAGCCAACGCTGTGACCAGCGACAACGTTCGGCGGCCAGTGACAACGCCCGACGCACTGCCAACGCCAGCCGACCCGGACCCGCCGCGCCCCACGAGCCCCACGCTCCAGCCTCCTCAAGACCGCAGCCGCGCCCGCTTCAACCCACCGCACAACCCGCCACGCAAACCCCCACTCCAACACGCCCCGCAAGCCCACCACCCCATGCTGCACCCCTCGGAGACGCCGGAGCATCCTCGTCCTGCCCATTGCCCAGCAACCGGGTCACTCCAGTGCGATCGCCGCCGGTAGTGCCATCGCCGTTCCGGTCGGCTTCAGCCGGACCGGGCGGCCGTCCCAGCTGGCCGTCGCTATCTGCTCACCGGACCGGGAACAATGCCGTCCAGTCCCGTGTCGAACGCACTCCGGCCCCGTATCGGCTGACGCTCATCCACTCGGGCCACCTGTCCCTCGGCACCTGACTCTCGATCACTGGACCGTGTGGTGCCCCGCGCCGCCCACCGCTTCTTTCTGCGGTAACGAAACGATCAGCGGTTGAGGTTCCGCGGGCCGTTCTGCTGTGAGCGAACAGCGGATCGGGCCCGTGGCTGGAGCCTGGATGGCAAGGGGCACAACGGGAACTGGGCGTGCGACAACGTCGGCCACGCCCTGGGTGGGCGTGGCCGACGTTGGGGGTTGCGGCACGGGGCGATCAGTGCGCCGGTTCCGTGAGGGGCTTCAGGCGGGCCGCGGACGTGCCCAGTCCGGTGGGGCCGCCGAGCGAGCGCGAACCGGTCGTGCTGGGTACGTCGGGCGCCGGGGTGGCAGCGGTCGGCGGCGCCGGAGCTGGCCGAGCTGGGATTGCCGGCGCCGGGGCTGACAGGGCTGGGACTGGCGGGGCCAGGCCGGGGCAAGGGGTGACAGTGGGAGCAGTGGCCGGGGCGTTGTGGCGGAGGAGGTCTGGTTCGTTGTAGCGGATGCAGCCTTCGTGCCAGATGTGGATGCCTGCCATCCAGCGTTTGAGTTCTTCGGCGTAGCCCAGGAGGACCTTCTGGGCTTTGCGGTCCAGCTTGTGGTCACGGAACAGGGCCGGGAACTCGACGGCGAGGATGTGCTCGAACTGCTGCATGCGTTCGGTCATCAGCTTGTTGACCAGCTGGGCGGCGCGGTCGCGGTCGCAGTCCAGGAAGTTCTGCACGACGAGGACCGCGTTGTGCAGCTCGCCCTCGAACTGGATCTCCTTCTGATAGGAGAACATGTCGTTCATCATGCTGGAGTAGTCCTGGGCGGACTTCTCCAGCGCCTGCACCGGTCTGGAGCGGTAGATCTCCTCGGGCACGGCCTGGCCCAGTTGCAGGCGGCACAGCGCCATCGTCATGTCCGAGCCGAAGGTGGCGCGGCGCATCTCCACGTAGTCGACCGGGTCCGGGATGCGGTTGGCGAACTGGTTCTCCAGTTCCCACACCCAGCTCTCGGTCATGTCCTCGTTGGCCTTGCGGAAGACCTTGCGGTGTGCGTCGGTCATCGGCCCGGCGGTGCGGCTCCACAGGTCGGCCAGACCGCGTTCCAGCGCGTTGACCGGGGTCTCGGTCTGCACGGCGTCCAGCGGCATGAACAGCTTGAAGCGTTCGGTCTGGACCCGCGCGGCGGCCAGGTTGCGCGGGTGGCCGAAGACCAGGGGGTAGCAGTCGTCGCCGTAGGTGCCCCAGGCCAGCCAGGCGGAACTGACGTCCAAACCATCGGGGGTGGCGTCGGGGTGGATGCCCGCGGCGCACAGCGGCAGGTCGTAGTCGCGGATCTTCTGCTCGCTCCACACGGTCCGCTCGGCCGAGAGCGGGTGCGGCTCGTCCAGGAGGCCCATCTCCTTGGCCCACAGGACCACGTTCTCCCTGGCCTGGTCCAGGTGCGGGCTGAGGGTGGTGCGAAACGGCAGGTAGAAGTCCGGGCGCGGCAACGGGCCGCACTGCCGGAACGGCACGTTGGCGAAGCTGCGCAGGCGTTGCGGCATGGTGCGCGCGATGGACGGGATGATCTGCGCCGCCGAGGTGCCCAGGCCGTTCGGACCGCTGAAGGCCGATGGGGAGGCCTTGCCGCCCTTGTTCATGTACCGGCTCGACCGCATGTGCCACTCGTGCCCGCCGGACTGCCAGTCCTGCAGCCCCTTCACATACGCCAGCACCTCCAGGCGCTGCTGCGGGGCGACCGCGAAGCGCTCGAACAGCGGTGGCAACTCGACCAGCGCGGTGTGCTCGAACTGGTGCAGCCGCGAGGTGAGCAGGTCGTTGACCGCCTCGGCCGCCTCCTGGGTGGGGATCTCCAGGAACCGCTCGAACACCAGCACACCGTTGCTGAGTTCGCCCTCGTCGAGCACCTCGCGCTCGTAGGAGAACAGGTCGTTGCGCAGGTGCACCGCGTCGGAGAAGGTGTCCCGCAGCACCTCCAGCGGCCGTGAGGCGGCGATGATCTCGGGCACCTCGACCCCTGCGGCGTGTTCGATCAGGTTGGCCGACCAGGGCGCGCCACCGACCTTGCGGCGCATCTCGATGTACTCGATCGGGTTGGACACCCGCTCGGCGTTGATGTTGGACAGCTCCCACATCGACTCGTCGAGCAGGTTCTTGGTGCTTTCCACGAACCGCCGCCGCCAGTCCGCCGAATGCGAGGGCACCGTGCGGTTCCAGAGGTCTTCCAGGCCCTTCTCCACCGGGTTGGTCGGCGTTTCGGTGATCGGCCCGGTGATCGGCATGAACAGGCGCAGCCGGTCGAGGTAGTCGACCGCGTTCTGCATGTCGTGCGAGCGCTTGTACATCTCCAGGAAGTGGTCGTCGAAGTAGAAGACCCAGACGTACCAGTCGGTGATGAGGTTGAGCGTCTCGGTGTCGCAGTCGGGGTGGGTGTAGCTGCACAGCAGGGCGTAGTCGTGCGAGTCGAGGTCGTGTTCGTCCCAGATGGGCACGCCGTGCTGGGGCACGTCGATCATGTCCATCTCATACGCCCACGCCTTGCTGTGGACGCGCGCCGCCTCCAGGCTGGGGTTCAGCCGGGCAGGGTAGGGCATGTAGAACTCAGGCAGCTCGAATGGCTGCATAACCTCGCACCTGTGCCTTCTTGCGGGGACGACCGGAACCGGCGACGCAGGGTTCGCCTGGGGCCAGGCAACCAGCCGGGTCGGCCGGTCTCAACCACTCCAGGGTGGTTGCACACTTTCGGGAGTGGTGATCGCTCGACCAGCCCAACCGGAGATCGCGGAGATGACGGAAGGTGCCGGAGACTGGCCGCATTTGTCCGGGTCGGTACGTGGACAACGCTGACTAAGTGGCGGTACCAGGGGTGTTTGCCCAGGTCGCCCGCTTCCGGGGCGGTCACCTGTTCGGTGTGAGCAAGGTGGCGCCCCGCGAGACGGGGGCGCGGGCGCGGGGCGCCACCTGGGTCAGGGATCCGCAATCGTTGGGGCCGTGCGGAAACGCTGGGAAGACCATGACTCACGAACGGCCGGGATGATTGCTCCCGCAACACGTTCGTGTCCTGATCGAGGCGGCCGCGCAGCCTGCGGTTTCGGTCGTGTCCACGGTTGCCCGGTTGCTGTTCGCTGTTGTTGGACACGGTGTTGGATCGGTACGGCTACCGGCCCCGGCGCCACTCGTGGACCAGCAGCCACACCAGGTACAGCCCGCCGATCCCACCGGTGATGATGCCGACCGGGAGCTGCACCGGCGCGAAGATCCGTTGCACCGCAAGGTCGCTGACCAACAGCAGCGCGGCGCCCATCAGCGCGGAGGCGAACAGGTTGGGCCCCGGCGCGGCGGTGAGCCGGCGGGCCAGCTGCGGGGCGGCCAGTGCCACGAAGGCGATCGGCCCGGCCGCTGCGGTGGCCAGCGCGGCCAGGGTGACGCTGACGCCGAGCAGCGCCAGGCGGGTGGGCTCGACCCGCACCCCCAGCGTGGCCGCGATCTCATCGCCCATCTCCAGCACCGACAGCCTGCGCCCGTAGTACAGCGCGACCGGCAGCAGCACCGCCATGGCCGCGATCAGCGGCAGCAGGTGGTTCCAGGTGCGGCCGTTGAGGGTGCCGGTCTGCCAGGCCTCCGCGGCCAGCGCCAGGTGCAGGCTCGCGCTGGTGATCAGGTACAGGTTGGCCGAGAGCAGCAGGCTGCTCAGCCCGATGCCGACCAGCACGAGCCGGAATCCCTGCACGCCACGGGAGAACGCGAGCAGGTAGGCGACGACCATGGTCAGCCCGCCGCCGGCCAGGGCGCCGAGGGAGATCGCGGTCATACTGCCCTGGAACCAGACGATGACCAGGATGGCGCCGGTGGCCGAGCCGGTGGTGAAGCCCATGAAATCGGGACTGCCCAACGGGTTCCGGGTCAGGCTTTGCAGCACCGCGCCGCTGACCGCCAGCGCCGCGCCGACCAGCAGTCCGGCCACCACCCTGGGCAGGCGCAGGGTCACCACGATGAACTCGGTGGGGCCGTCGCCCAGTCCCAGCAGGGCGTTGACCACCTCGCCGGGGGTGAGCGGGAAGTCCCCGGTGGTCATGCCGAACACGCCGGCGGTGGCCGTGGCGAGGGCGAGCAGCAGGCAGATGAGCAGCGTTCGCGGGGCCACCCGCACGGAAAACCAGCCCCTGTGGATACGCAACACCCGGCCCCGGATCGGCGTGGTACGTTCCTGAAGGCGGGTCATGAGTGCACCAGCTTCCGGCGGCGGCACAGGGCGAGGAACACGGGCGCGCCAAGGAAAGCGGTCACGATCCCGACCGCCAGCTCGGCGGGCGCGACGAGCAGGCGGCCGAGGATGTCCGCGCCCAGCAACAACATCGGCGCGAGCACCGCGGAGAAGGGCAGCACCCAGCGCTGGTCGGCGCCGACCAGCAGCCGGGCGAGGTGTGGCACGGCGAGGCCGAGGAAGCTGATGGGTCCGGCCGCCGCGGTGGCCGCGCCGCACAACACGGTGATGGCGAGCGCGCCGAGCCAGCGGGTCCGTCCCATGTGGACGCCGAGGGCGCGGCCGGTCTCCTCGCCGAGGGCGAGTCCGTTGAGCGGGCGGGCCAGTCCGAGGGCGAGCAGGATGCCCGCGCCCAGGAACGGGGCGACCACGGTCAGCACGTCCATCCGGCGTCCGGCCAGCGAGCCCGCGTTCCAGTAGCGGAACTGGTTGAACGAGGCCGGGTCCAGCAGCAGCACGGCGGTGTTGAAGGCGAGCAGCACCGCGGTGATCGCCGCTCCGGCCATGATCAGCCGGTCCGGCGTGACCGCGGCCCGGCCGGTGGAACCGAGCACGTAGACGACGAGGGAGGCGATAGCGGCGCCGGCGAAGCCGAGCGCGATGGAGCCGGTGGTGCCGGACACGCCGAGGAAGGCGATGCCGATCACCACCGCGGTGGAGGCGCCCATGGTCACCCCGAGCAGTCCGGGATCGGCCAGGGCGTTGCGGGACAACGCCTGCATCAGGGCGCCGGAGAGTCCGAGCGCGGCGCCGACGAGCAGGCCGAGCAGGGTGCGCGGGATGCGCAGCTCATGCACGATGACCGCTTCGGCGCTGCCGTTGTTGTGCCACAACACCGACCAGATCTCAGCGAAGGGAATCGACTTCAGCCCGAACCACACACTGAGCAGGCAGACCACCGCGAGCGCGGCGAGTGCGAGCAGCAGCCCACCGGCACGCACCGCGATCCCGCGAGCACGGGCCGTGCGCGGCGGCGAACTCCCGTGTGTGGCGAGCACCTCGACCATTTGATCTCCATCCCCAGTCGTACTCCGTTACCGTAGCCTTACCTAACTGGGAGGTGACGGGGTGCCCGTCGGAACAACGTCGGGCCGCGCCGTCCTGACTCGCGCGATCCTCGGCCAACGCGGCTTGACCGGGTCCTCCGCCGTGCTGGCGGCCAGCCATCAGACCGGCGAGGCACTGGTGCCGGTGCTGATCGGCGTGGTGATCGACCAGGCCGTCTCCACCGGTTCGCTCAGCGCGTTGCTGTGGTGGCTGGGCGTGCTCGTGCTGGACTTCGTGCTGCTGTCGCTGAGCTTCCGGTTCAGCGCGCGGCTCGGCGAACGGGCGGCGGAACGGGCCGCGCACCGGCTGCGGATCGAGTTGACCGAGCGGGTGCTGGACCCACGCGGCGGCGCGGAGACCGGACGGTTGTCGGGCGAGCTGACCAGTGTGGCGACCGGGGACGCGCAGCGGGTCGGGGCGCTGAACATGGGTCTGCCCGCCGGACTGGCGGCGGTGGTGGCACTGGTGGTCGGCGCGGTGGCATTGCTGCGGGCGTCCTGGATTCTCGGCGCGCTGGTGCTGGTGGCCGCGCCGCTGTTGCTGTGGGCGGCGCGGGCGCTGGGACGGCCGCTGGAACGGCGTAGTCACGCCGAGCAGGACCGGGCCGCGCTCGCCTCCGGAGTCGCGGCGGACCTGGTGGCCGGGCTCCGGGCGTTGAAGGGCATCGGCGCCGAACAGGCCGCGACCGCGCGGTACGCCACGATCAGCGGCGAGTCGATGGCGGCCGCGGTGCGGGCGGCGCGGGCGCAGTCCTGGCTGGACGGTTCGATGACCATGCTCACCGGGATCTTCCTCGCGGTGGTCGCCCTGGTCGGGGCGCACCTGGCCGCGAGCGGGACGATCACCGTCGGCGAACTGGTCACCGCGGTCGGACTGGCCCAGTTCCTGTTGTGGCCGTTGACGTTGTTCTCCTGGGTGAGCAAGAACTTCGCGCAGGGCCGGAGTTCGGCCGACCGCATCGCGGCGGTGCTGTCCACTCCCCCGCTGCTGCCCGCCGCGACGGCCGTGCTGCCGGAGCATCCGGCCGGTTCGCTGGCTGTGGACAGCCGCAGTGGATCACTGGATTTCAGTGCTATCGTCGAGGCGGGCGAGTTCGTGGGCGTGGTGGCCGTGGACCCGGCCGAGGCGGCGATGCTGGTGCGCTGCTTGGGTCGTGAGGTGGAACCCGAGTCGGGTGAGCTGTGGCTCGACGGGGTCGCACTGTCCACTGTGGACGCTCGACTGGCGAGGTCGGCGGTGCTGGTGGCGGCGCACGACGCGGAGCTGTTCGAGGGCACGGTGCTGGAGAACGTCCAGGCCGCGGCGAAGTCGGGCACGGCGGGTGCTGTGGCGGATCTGGCCGCGCCGGGTGCTGTGGCGAATTCGGCCGCGTCGGCGCCGGATCCCGTTGGCAGCGGGTCGATTCCGCCTGGCCTGGCCAGGGTGCTGGTCGCGGCCGGGGTGGACAGCGTGGCCGAGGTGCTGCCCGCGAGGCTGGACACCCCGGTGAGTGAGCGCGGGCGGTCGTTGTCGGGCGGGCAGCGGCAGCGGGTCGCGCTGGCTCGGGCGCTGGCGGCGGATCCCGTCGTGCTGGTGCTGGACGAGCCGACCACCGCGGTGGACGCGGTGACCGAGGCCCGGCTGGCGGCCGGGATCCGGGACGTGCGGCGTGGGCGTACCACGGTGGTGGTGGCGTCCAGTCCGGCGTTGCTGGCCGTGGCTGATCGGGTGTTGCTGGTGACGCGGGGGCGGGTTGTGGCGCAGGGGCGGCATGTGGAGCTGGCGGCGGGCAACGCCGACTACCGGGCGGCGGTGCTGGGATGAGGGAACTGCTGCCGGTCGCGGATGGGCGGCGGACCTGGGCCGCGGTGTCGGGTTTGCTGCGGGCGCACCGTGGGCTGGCCCTCGGCGGGTTCACGGTGTTGTTGCTGGGCACCGCGGTCGGGTTGGTGACGCCCTGGTTGCTGGGGCGGATCGTCGACCTGGTGGCGGGGCGGGATCCGGCCGACGCCATCGCCTGGCCGGTGGGGTGGCTGGTGGTGGTTGCCCTCGTCCAGGGGGTGGCCACCGCGGGTGGGGTGGCCATGGTGGCGCGGCTAGGCGAGGGCATGCTGGCCCGGTTGCGGGAACGCTTTGTCGCGCGGGCCCTGGAGCTGCCACTGGGTGAGGTGGAGCGGGCCGGGTCCGGCGACTTGACCGCCCGGGTCACCCGGGATGTGGCCGTGGTGGCGGACGCGGTGCGCAACGCGATGCCGGTGCTGGCCAAGTCGGGGCTGGCGATTGTGCTGACGCTGGCCGGGTTCGCGGTGCTGGACTGGCGGTTCCTGCTCGCCGCCCTGCTCGCGTTGCCGGTGCAGGTGCAGGCCGTGCGCTGGTACGGGGGGCGGGCGTTGCGGGTCTACGCCGAGCACCGGGTGGCGGTCGGGGCCCAGCAACAGCAACTGCTGGACACCATTGGCGGGGCTTCGACGGTGCGGGCGCTGGGGATGGGCGCTCAGCAACTCGGCCGGGTGCGGGAGCGGTCGGAGTCCGCGGTGTCGCTGGCGTTGCGCGGGATCCGGTTGGTCACGCAGTTCTACGGGCGGGTCAACACGGCTGAGCTGATCGGGCTGGGCGCGGTGCTGGTGGCCGGTTTTGTATTAGTGGCACAGGGATCGGTGTCGCTGGGCACGGCGACCGCGGCCGCGTTGTACGCGCACAACCTGTTCAACCCGGTGGGTGCGGCACTGGCCTTGGCCGACGACGCGCAGTCGGCGGCGGCGAGCCTGGCCCGGCTGGTGGGCGTGGCGGACCGGCCCGCGGTGGCGGAGCCCGCGGGGGCGGTGGTTCCGGTGGACACCACGGTCAAGGTCAGCGGCGTGACCTTCGGGTATGTCCAGGGCCACGAGGTGTTGCACGGGGTTGACCTGGAACTGGCGCCGGGTGAGCGGGTGGCGCTGGTCGGCGAGAGCGGGGCGGGCAAGACCACCCTGGCCAAGTTGATCGCGGGAGTGCGCGAGCCGACCGGGGGCACGGTGACGGTGGGTGGACTGCCGTTGGCCGAGCTGGCGTTACGGCGGACGGTTGCCTTGGTGACGCAGGAAGTGCACGTGTTCGCCGGGTCGCTGGCGGCGGATCTGCGCCTGGCCCGCCCCGTGGCGTCCGAGGCGGAGTTACGCTCGGCGCTGGATCGGGTGGGGGCACTGGCGTGGGCCGAGGGACTGCCGGACGGACTGTCCACTGTGGTCGGTGAGGGCGGCCATCGCCTGACCGTGGCCCAGGCCCAGCAGCTGGCACTGGCACGACTGGTGCTGGCGGACCCGCCGGTGGTCATCCTGGACGAGGCCACGGCCGAGGCGGGCAGCGCGGGCGCCCGGGTACTGGAGCAGGCGGCGATGGCGGCACTGGCCGGACGGACGGCACTGGTGGTGGCGCACCGGTTGACGCAGGCCGCGGCGGCGGACCGGGTGGTGGTGCTGGCCGGCGGACGGGTGGTGGAGTCCGGGGCGCACGCGGAGTTGTTGCGGGCTGGTGGTCGCTACGCTGAGTTGTGGGCTGCCTGGTCGGACGGGCGCGGCGGTGCTGGAACCGCGGCTTGACCGGGTCTGGACCGCGGGCGGCGAGGGTGAGCTGCGGGTTCGGGGCTGTTCGCTCAGAGCAGAATCGCTCGCGGAACTTCGGTCGCTGATCGTTTCGTTCCGCAGATAGAAGCGGTGCGCGGGGCGGGGCGAAGTGGCAGGCCGGAGTGAAGGCCAGCCGGGCCGGACCGTGGCACGGTGGAGACGGAAGCGATGTGCTGGGGAGACGGCAGCGGCACGCTGGCCCGGAACCAGCCGGGGCGCAGGGGCGAAACCGGCCTCCCACGCGGTGCCTGGCCGCAGTGGCTGCGGGAGCGGCACCCACGCGGCGCCTCGCCGGAGCCACGACGGGAAGGGCGCCCACGCGGTGCCTGGCCGGAGTGGCGGCGGGAACGGCGCACGGACGAAACCGCGATGGCGGCGACCGGACGCCGCGGACCGGACGCCGCGGGCCGGGCGAGGCTGGGCAGGCGCCGCCGACTGGGCAGGGGCCGCCGGGCGAGGCCGGGCCGGGGCGAAAGTGGAAGTGGTGTGCGGGCTGGGCTGGAGTGGATCCGGCTGCCGGGCCGCGACTCATGCGCTGGCTGGCAGCCGGATCCACGATGGCAGCTTGCCCGCGGTGGTTACTTGCCCGCGGTGGCTACTTCCTCGCGGTGGCTACTTCTTCGCGTTCACGAGCAGCGGCACCAGGTGTTCCAGGGCGTAGGGCATGCTCAGGACCGTGTTGAAGGAGATGGCGGCGCCGATGGGGGGTTCGTTGTAGGGGACGAACATGTCGCGCTTGTCCTGGAAGACCTTGAGGCGCTGGTAGACCGGGTCGGCCTTGACCTTCTTCTCCAGGCTGGCGTCTTCGGTGAGCCAGATCAGGCGGTCGACCTCGAACAGGTCGGGGAGGCCTTCGGAGCCGACCTCGATGATGTTCTGCTCTTTCGGAGCCTGGCGCAGGCGGTCCGGGGTTTGGAAGCCCAGGTCCAGGAGGAAGGCCAGCTTCGGGTCGTGGGCGGCGAAGGCGGCGTAGACGCCGGGCTGGACGGTGTCGGCGACCAGGGCGGTTTGCCTGGCCCACTCGGGGTGGTCGGCGCGGATCTTGGCGAAGCGGTCCTTCAGCGCGGTGATCTTGGCGTCGAGTTCCTTGTCCTTGCCCAGGGCCTTGCCGATGGTGCGGGCCATCTCCTCCCACGGCGTGGCGTAGTCGGGGTGCTTGGCCGACTGGGCCACCACGGGGATGTTGAGCTTGGTCAGGGTCTCGTACTGTTCCTTCTTGATCCCCGAGTAGCCCGCGATCACCAGGTCCGGGCGCAGCGAGGCGACCTTCTCCATGTTGATGTCGTCGCGCTCACCGACGATGGTGGGCTCGGTGCCCGCCCACTTCTCCTTCTGCCACGGGAAAACGCCGAAGGGGCGTTCCTTGAACCAGTCCACGACGCCGACCGGCTTGACGTCCAGCGCGAGCGCGGTCTCGTGGTCGGACAGGCCCAGGGTGACCACGCGCTGGGGGCGCTTGGTGATCTCGGTGGTGCCGTACTTGTGCTCGATCTTCACCGGGAAGACGCCGTCTCCCCCGCCCTGCCCCGCCGGGGAGTTCGTACCCGCCGATCCGCAGGCGCCGGCCACCAGCGTGGCGGCCAGGGCGAGGGCCACGGCGGGCAGGGTTGTTCTCTTGGACATGTGGTTCCTCCCAGTAACGTGCTTAGGGAAGCCTAACCTTTGAGTTGGGGTGCGCCGAGGCGGCCCCGGGCGAGCAACTCGACCGTGACCAGCACCGCGATCGCTTCCACGGCCAGTAATCCGATGAGCACAACCAGTTGGGTGGCGCCGGCTTCCAGGGGGGTGGCGCCGCCGAGCAGCATGCCGACGAACGCGCCGGGCAGGGTCACCAGACCGACCGTGCGGGTCTGGTCCAGGGCGGGCAGCAGGGCCTGGCCCGCGGTGGGGCGGCACAGTTCGAGCACCGCGTCGCGGGGTGGCAGGCCCAGGGCGAGGGCGGCTTCGTACTCGCCGTGGCGGGTGTGCCACTCGTGCCGGGCCCGGCGACCGGCCAGGCTGGTGGCGGTCATCGCGCCGCCGATGAGGATGCCGGCGGTGGGCAGCACCGCGATGGGCTGGGGCGGCACGATTCCGGTGAGCACCAGCAGGATCAGCACCGGCAGCGCGCCGCCTGCGATGGCCAGGGCGAGCCAGCCGCTGTGCCGCAGGCCGCCGAGTCTGCGGGCCGAGGTGAGCACCGCGACCGCGCACATCACGGTGATGAACAGCGCGGTCCAGCCGGTCGAGCGCAGCACGGCCAGCAGCACCAGCGAGATCAGGGTGAGTTGCAGGACCGCGCGGGCCGCGGCGGTGAGCACCGGGCGGGCCGGGCCGAGGCCGCCGAGGCGGACCACCGCGGCGGCGGCCACGGTCAGCAGCAGGAGTACGACCGCCAGTGACGGTCCGAGGTCAACGCGCACCGGCGCAGTCTCCCGCGCCGGGTCAGACCGTGCGGCCGGGTCAGACGGTGAGGAAGCCCTCCGCCCACTGGTCTGAGTTGACCCGGTACTCCGCGATGTGGAAGCCGCTGGGCTCCTCCCGGAAACCGGGTAGCGCGCGCGAGCGCTCCACCCTGGCCTCGGCCTCGGTGCGGGTCGCGTAGACGCCCAGCAGCTTCTCGTCCCGGCCACCGAGATGACTGGTGTGCCACAACAGGTAGACGTACATCAGTGGGTGCGTCCCCTTCCGGACGGGGGTGGCGGTCCCTGGTACGGCGGCCAGGCCACCGCGGATGGGTAGGGTGGTGGTGTCCGCGACACCTCGGCGGCGCGGTGCTCGCGCCGGCGGCGTTGCCACCACAGCAGGCCGATCAGCCCGAGTGCCAGCAGCACGAAGGCGATCAGCGCGAACGGCAACCAGTACCCGAGGCCACCGTCGCCGGTGTCCTCCTCGAGTGCCGGGTTGCGCTCGCCGAGCCGGTCGATCAGCTCAGCCCGGTCGGCGCGGGAGACCAGTTTTCCGTCGAGGGTGATCTCCAGCTCGTCGATCCGGCGCGGGAAGGTGTCCCAGACGACCTTGGTGATGCCCTGCGCGGTCTGCTCCGGGTCGGCGCGCCGGTCCC
Source organism: Crossiella sp. CA198 (assembly GCF_052078295.1). Taxonomy (NCBI): domain Bacteria; kingdom Bacillati; phylum Actinomycetota; class Actinomycetes; order Pseudonocardiales; family Pseudonocardiaceae; genus Crossiella; species Crossiella sp. CA198. The sequence continues at coordinate 14,376 of NZ_JBQJIM010000010.1, read as the reverse complement.
GTTGCTGTGCCTGGACACGCAGCCGGACGAGCCCGGTGGACTCGGTGGACTGGTGGGTGGAGACCTGCTCCACGCCGGCCTTCTCGATCCGCTGGCTCAGTTTCACCAGTTCGGTCAGCGCCGCACAGCCGGTGATTGTGAGCGCACACAACGCCACTACCGGGGCGAGTAGCCGGCGGAAACGGCCGGGGCGCTCGGTGATCGGCGGCGAGGGTGTGGACACGGCACCAGTGTTACCGGGGAACTGGCCCGGAAGCTTGTGTTGGGGTCATAGGGAAAGCGGCACGAGATCGGACCGTCATCTTTCGGGCTCCCCGGCGTGCCGCAACACCGATCGGCAAAGTTTGCGTCGCGGTACGGACACGTATGGACCTTTTCCCGCTTCCAGGACGTAAGCCTCTAGCCCTGGACGAACCCCAGGAGGACACCCGTGCCGGTCCACGGTCTGTGCACCCCGCGTTTCGCCGGGGTGCGCGCCGAGTTCGAGCGCAATCTGGCCGAGCGCGGCGAGGTGGGCGCCTCGGTGCACCTGACTGTGGACGGGGAGACCGTGGTCGACCTGTGGGGCGGGCTGGCCGATCCCGCGCAGGGCAGGCGCTGGACCGACTACACCTTCACCCACGTCTGGACCGCCACCCAGGGCGCGACCGCGTTGTGCGCACACCTGCTCGCGGTGCGTGGTCAGCTCGACCTGCTCGCCCCGGTGAGCCGGTACTGGCCGGAGTTCGGCAAGGGCGGCAAGGACTCCGTGCTCGTCGGCCAGCTGCTCGACCACCAGGCCGGGCTGCCCGGGTTGCGGGAGGTGTTGCCGCGCGGGGCCTTCTACGACTGGGAGCTGATGACCGAGCGGCTGGCCGCGGCCGAACCGCTGTGGACCCCGGGCGCCCGGCACGGTTTCCACGCCTTCACCTTCGGCTTCCTCATCGGCGAACTCGTCCGGCGGATCACCGGCGGATCACTCGCGCAGTTCTTCGAACGTGAACTGGCCGGGCCACTCGATCTGGACTTCTGGCTGACCCTGCCGCCGGACCTGGACGAGGCGGCCGCGCCGATGGTTCCGCAGCCGGAGCTGTCCGAGCTGATCCCCACCATGCACCTGACCGCCATCACCGACCCCGACTCCCCCGCAGGCCGGGTGCTGCTCAACAACGGCGGCTACCTGGCCCCCGGCGAGGCCGATTCACGGGCCGCCCGCGCGGCGGTGCTGGGCGGCACCGGCGGACTGACCAACGCACGCGGACTATCCCTGCTCTACCGGCCCCTCGCGGTGGGTGGCAGCGTGGACGGGTTGCGGCTGCTGGACCGGGCCGCGGTGGCGCGGGCCGGGGCGGTGAGTTCGGCCGGGTCCCTGGACGCGGTGACGCTGGTGCCCAGCCGGTACTCGCTCGGGTTCAGCAAGGCCTGCGACAACCGGCATCTGCCACCCGCGGACCGGGAGGGCGTGCTGTGGTCGGAGCAGGCCTTCGGTGCCTGCGGGATGGGCGGGGCGGTCGGCTTCGCGGATCCGGGCGCGCGGATGTCGTTCGGGTATGTGATGAACCGGCAGGGGCCGGGGCTGGGCGTGAACGAGCGCGGGCAGGCGTTGATCGACGCGGCGTACCGGGGGCTGGGGTATCACCGCGTCAACGGCGGGATCTGGTTCCGTTAGGCGCCGGTGACGCCGTCGATGGCCTCGCGCAGGAAGTCGGCGTGGCCGTTGTGCCGGGCGTACTCGTGGATCATGTGCAGCATGATCATCCGCAACGACACGTGTTCGCCCCAGCGCGGCTGGTAGCCGGTGACCTCCAGTGATTCCGCGGCCAGTTCGATTCGCCGGGAGTGCTCGACCTCGGCTTCCCAGGCCGCGAACGCCTCTTCCCGGGTGCAGTTCGAGGCGTCGTAGGCGGCTTGGAAGTCGAAGCTGTCCGACCAGATCAGCGGGATGTCCTCGGCGTTGATGACGCGGCGGAACCAGGTGCGTTCGACCTCGGCCAGGTGCCGCACCAGACCCAGCAACGACAGGGTCGAGGGTGGGGAGGACTGGCGGCGGAGGTCCTCTGTGGACAGATCAGCGCACTTCATGGCCAAGGTGGCGCGGTGGAAGTCCAGGTAGACGCGCAGCGTTTCGCGTTCGTCGCCCTGGCGGGGCGGGTCAGGGCGTTCGGTGATCACCAGGGCAGGGTAACCGGCGGCGCCGGCGGGCGCCGCCGGTTTACCGCTCAGGCCGCCTTGATCAGGTCAGCGCATTTCTCGCCGATCATCATGGTGGTGATGCACGGGTTCACGGTGACCAGGAACGGCATCACCGAGCCGTCCGCCACCCGCAGGCCGTCGATCCCCTTGACCCGCAGCTGCGGATCGAGTGGGGCCTGGGTGTCCCCTGGCGCGCCCATCCGGACTGTGCTGGAAGGGTGGTAGACGGTGTTGTGGGTGCGGCGGATGTAGTCGAGCAGCTGCTCGTCGGTGGTGTTGTCCGGGCCGGGGAACAGTTCCGGGCCTGCCCAGGCCGACATGGCGGGCTGGCCGACGATCTCGCGGGCCAGGCGCAGGCCGTGGGTCATCACGCGTTCGTCGTGCGGGTGGCTGAAATAGCGTGGGTCGACCATCGGCTTGTCCCGGAAATCCCTGCTGCGCAACCGGACCGTGCCCAGTGACCGGCTGCGGGTGACGTTGGGAGTGAGGCAGAAGCCGTTCTCCGTGGTCGGGTAGCCGTGTCGCAGCGTGTTCATGTCGAAGGGCACCGAACCGTAGTGGAACATCAGATCCGGCCGGTCCAGGCCGTCCTCGGTGGTGGTGAAGATGCCGATTTCCCACCACTGGGTGGATTTCTGGGTCATCGGCTGCTTCGCCTGCCACTGGATCACGCCCTCGGGGTGGTCCTGCAGGTTCTCCCCCACGCCCGGCGAGTCGACCAGCACGTCGATTCCGTGCTGCCGCAGGTGTTCGGCCGGGCCGATGCCGGAGAGCATCAGCAGTTTCGGGGTGTCGATGGAGCCGCAGCTCACCACGACCTCCCGGCGGGCGTGCGCCTGGAGGCTGTGCTGCCCGTCCGCGGCCAGGTATTCCACGCCGGTGCACCGCTTGCGCTCGTCGATCAGCAGGCGCTTGACCCGGACCCCGGTGCGGATCTCCAGGTTCGGCCGCCGGCCGATGATCGGGTGCAGGTAGGACACCGAGGAGGACGCGCGGACGCCCTCCTTGGTGGAGTTGATCTGGAACCAGTTGGCGCCGTTGACCACGGTGCGGCCGCTGTTGAACGGCGTGGTCGGAATCCCGGCCTGGGCACACGCCTCCAGCAGCGCGGCGGCGCACGGGTCCTCGCCGGGCACGGTCATGATGTTGACCGGGCCGGAGCGGCCGTGGTGCTCGCCGGGGGCGTCGTTGGTCTCCAGCCGTTGGTACAGCGGGAAAACCTCGGCCGCGCTCCAGCCGGTGCAGCCCAGCGCCGCCCACTCGTCCAGGTCCTCCGCGGGCGCCCAGAAGGCGATGCAGGAGTTGTGCGAGGAGCAGCCGCCGAGCACCTTGGCACGGGCGTGCCGGAGGAAGGAGTTGCCGGTGGACTGGGGTTCGACCGGGTAGTCCCAGTCGTAGCCGGACTCCAGCAACGACATCCACTTGTCCAGCCGCAGGATCGCCGGATCGTCCACATCGGACGGTCCGGCCTCCAGCAGGCACACCCGCGTATCCGGGTTCTCCGAGAGCCGGGCGGCGACCACCGCACCTGCCGTGCCGCCGCCCGCGACGACGTAGTCGAACTCCTCCATCAGCGCACCTCCGGCACTGCGGCGGCCTCGGTCGGCGTGTGCGCGTGGTCGGCCAGCACCCCGCTGCGGTGGCGCTGGACGAACCAGTAGTACGCGAAGCCGACGAGCGTGACCGCCCCGACGAACAGGACCGCGCCCCACTGCAGGTACCAGTGGAACGGCGGGCTCGGGTTGTAGATGGCCTGTCGTGGCCACAACAGGTTCACCACCATGGCCGCGCCCCACAGCACGGCCACGATGTTGATCGGCAGACCCCATTTGCCCAGCCCGAAGCGGGGTTCCTGACCCTCCACTGTGTCCAGTGGCCAGCGCCCGCGCAGCCGGGCGATCAGCAGTGGCACGGTGACCAGCAGGTAGGCCAGGTAGATCAGGATGATCGCGATGCTGGTGACCACCGAGAAGATCTGCGGCTGACCGATGTTGATCATCAGGAAGGCGATGCCGAAGACGCCGATCAGCAGCGCGGGCAGCACCGGGGTCTGGAAACGCGCGCTGACCTTGGCCAGCTTCTGGCCGCCGGGCAGGTTGTTGTCCCTGGCCATGGCGAACATCATCCGGATCGCCGCGGTGTGCACCGCCAGCACGCACACCACGATCGCGATGGCCACGGTGACCAGGAAGATCTTGCCGACCACCGGGCCGAGCACGTCCAGCACGATGTACTGCAGCCCGATCGTGCCGAGTTCCGGCGCGTTGATGTCGCGCACCGCCATCAGCGCGAACAGCAACAGCAGTCCGCCGATGAGGAAGGAGGCGATCACCGCGCGCAGGATGGACTTGGGTGCGTTGCGGGTCGGATCCACCGACTCCTCACCGAGCGAGGCCGCGGTGTCGAAGCCGTACATCACGTACAGCGAGGCCAGCGAAGCGGCCAGGAACGCGCCCATGTAACCGAGTGAGTGGCCGTCGCCGGTGCCGTGGGTTTCCAGCACCACCTCGGGTCCGCGGACCGCGAAGGCGGCCAGCACGATCACCATGATCACCGCGGCGATCAGCTCGATGAGCACGCCCGCGCTGTTGATCCGGGCCATCAGCTTGACCCCGCAGGCGTTGATCACGGTGGTGAACACGATCAGGATGCTGGCCAGGAGCACCGCGTTGGTCGGGTTGTCCGGCACCAGCTGGAAGCCGTCCCAGATCTGCGGCAGGGTGATCTGCAGGGCCAGCGCGGTGGCGGCCACCGTGGTGGCGGAGGCGGCCAGCATCAGCCAGCCTGCCAGCCAGGACACGTGCGGGTTGCTGAGCCGTTTGGCCCAGTTGTAGATCGAGCCCGCGATCGGGTAGCGGGCGGCCAGTTCGGCGAAGCAGAGCGCCACCATGAGCTGGCCGGCGAAGACCATCGGCCAGGACCACCAGTAGGCAGGGCCGCCCTGGGCGAAACCCAGGTAGAACAGCTGGAACGTGCCGGTCAGGATGGAGATGTAGCTGATCCCGGCGGCGAAGGTGTGGAAGTTTCCGAGTGTGCGCTTCAGTTCCTGGCGATAGCCGAACTCCTGGAGTTCAGCATCGTCGGAGCGGACGGTCGTCATGGCAACCTCCGGGCGTGGTGGGAAGCGGGGATGCGGGCATGGGCCTCCGGTCATTCACCAGGGCAGGGTCACTCGCCGGAGAACCACTTCTGTGGCGCCGGCCGAAGGTTGTGCCAGATGTGCTTGGGCTCGCGGTACTCGCTGAGTCCGCTCGGGCCTAGTTCGCGGCCGATGCCGGACCGCTTGAAACCACCCCATTCCGCCTGGGGCAGGTACGGGTGGTAGTCGTTGATCCAGATGGTGCCGTGCCGCAGTCGCGCGGCCACCCGCTCGGCCCGGCCGGCGTCGCCGGTCCACACCGCGCCGGCCAGGCCGTAGTCGGTGTCGTTGCCGATCCGGATCGCGTCCTCCTCGTCGGTGAAGGTCTCCACCGTGAGCACCGGACCGAAGGATTCCTCGCGCAGCACCGACATCCCGGACTTGCAACCGTCCAAAATGGTCGGTGGGTAGTAGAAGCCGTCGGCCAGCGCCGGATCCGCTGGGCGCTTGCCGCCGCAGCGCAGCACCGCGCCCTCGGCGATCCCGGCGGCCACGTAGGCCTCGACCTTGTCCCGGTGCGCGGCGGAGATCAGCGGTCCGGTCTCGGCGCGTTCGTCGAACGGCCCGCCGAGGCGGATCTTGTTCGCCCGTTCGACCAGGGCGTCCACGAACCGGTCGTGCCACTGCTCCTGGATGATCAGGCGGGCCCCGGCCGAGCAGACCTGACCGGAGTGCAGGAAGATCGCGGTGAGCGCGTAGTCCAGCGCCGTGTCGAAATCGCTGTCGGCGAAGACGATGTTCGGGTTCTTGCCACCCAGTTCCAGGGCGACCTTCTTGACCGTGCCCGCGGCGGTGGCCATGATCCGCTGCCCGGTGGACAGCCCGCCGGTGAAGGACACCAGGTCCACATCGGGGTGTTCGGCCAGCGGCGCGCCCGCCTCGGGACCGGCGCCGAGGATGAGGTTGCCCGCGCCGTGCGGCAGCCCGGCCTCCACCAGCAGCCGCATCAGGATGATCGCGGTGCTGGGGGTCAGCTCGCTGGGCTTGAGCACGAAGGTGTTACCCGCGACCAGCGCCGGGGCCACCTTCCACGCGGTCTGCAGCAGCGGATAGTTCCATGGGGTGATCAGCCCGCACACGCCGACCGGCTCGTAGACGACCTTGCTGGTGGCGTCCGGGTTGCCGGTGTCGACCACCCGGCCGGCCTCGCCCGCGCCGACCGAGCCGTAGTACCGGAAGGTGTTGGTGACATCGTCGATGTCGTACTCGGCCTCGACCAAGCGCTTTCCGGTGTCCATGGACTCGGCGCGGGCCAGCGCGACCTTGTCCCGCTGCAGCAGATCGGCCACCCGGAGCAGCAGGCGCGCGCGTTCGGCGGCCGGGGTGCGCGGCCAGGGGCCGGTGTCGAAGGCGGTGCGCGCGGCCTGGATGGCCAGCTCGGTGTCCGCACGGCTCGCCTCGGCCACGGTGGCCACGACCGAGCCGTCCGCGGGGCACCGGATCTCCCGCCGGCCCCCCTGTTGGGAGTCCAGCCATCTGCCGCCGATGAACAGCTCGGCCATACAACCTCCTAGAGATGTCTGGCCGCTATCTAATTCAATCTTCGCGCTCAGCGCACCCCGAAGAGGTCGGAAAGTTGCCGATTGACGCCTGAACCCACTGGTGGAACGCCCCGATGTGATGTTCGCTTGGCACGAGTACGCCACCGTCGCGGTAGGCGCGGGAGGACATCGACGGCTGTGTCCTCTCACATGCCTCGAAGTCCTGCTCGTTCACCCGGTGGAACAGTTCGACCGAGCGCGAGACGTCCTTGCCCGCGGCCACCACCTCGTTGGTGTAGAGCCAGTCGCATTCCACCACCGTGCGGTCCGCGGCCAGCGGGAACATCCGGTGGAAGATGATGTGGTCGGGCACCAGGTTGATGAAGACCTGGGGTTTCACCGTGATCGCGTAGTAGCGCCGGTCCTGATCCTCCCCCAGCCCTGGCAGCGGGTCGAACCCGGGGCTGCCGTCCACGGTGAATCCCTGGATCTCGTCGCCGAACTCGGCGCCGTGGCCCACGTAGTACTGGGCGGCGTAGCCGTCGGCGAACTCGGGCAGCACCTCGGTGAGTTCGGGATGGATGGTGGCGCAGTGGTAGCACTCCATGAAGTTCTCCACGATCAGCTTCCAGTTGGCGCGCACGTCGTAGACGATGCGACGGCCTACCGTCAATTGGTCGATGGTGTAGGAGTCGATGGCTGCAAGGGAACCGAGGCGTTCGGTGATCGCCTGTTGCACGGTGTCCGCAAAGGACGGTGGTTCCGGTGCGAGGCACACCCAAAGGTAGCCCAGCCATTCCTTGACCTGCGCGGTGACCAGGCCGTACTCGACGCGGTCGATGTCGGGCATCTTGGTCAGGTTGGGCGCGGCGATGAGCTTGCCGTCCAGGTCGTAGGTCCAGGCGTGATAGGAGCACTGGAAATTGCGTTTGACCGCGCCCTGTTCCTGGGTACAGATGCGGGCCCCGCGGTGGCGGCAGATGTTGAGGAAGGCCCTCGGCTGCCCGGCCCGGTTGCGGGTGACGATCACGCTCTCGCGTCCAATCTGGACGGTGCGGAAGCTGCCCGGACCGTCCAGATCGGACATTCGGATCGCGCAGAACCACATCGTCTCGAACAGCTTCTCCTGCTCGGCGGCGAAGGTGGCCGGGTCGGTGTAGGCGCTGCCGGGCAGGGTGGCCAGCAGGCTCGGGGGCAGGCCGGTGGTGGTCACGGGTTCACCTCGGCGAGTCGCTCGGGACGGAACAGGTCGATGGGGTGCGCGGTCGAGCCGGTGAGCGCGAGATCGGCCAGGATCTCGCCCACCACCGGCACGAACTTGAAGCCGTGCCCGGAGAATCCGCAGGCCACGGTGACCCGCTCGTGCCCGGGGTGGGTGGCGATCACGAAGTGCTCGTCGGCGGTGTTGGTGTACATGCAGGTGGCCGCGCGCAGGAACTCCCCCGGCAGACTGGGGATGCGCGGCAGCAGCTGTCCTCGCATGGCCTCGATCTCGTGCGGGTGCACGGTGCGGTCGATGGTGTCGGGGGTGCAGGTCTGGCCGCCGCGGAAGAAGGCGACCTTGGCGCCGCCGCCGGGTCCGTCACTGGCCGGGAAGCCGTAGGCCTGGATGCCGTCGGCGGCCTCCCAGATGTAGATGGGGTGCACGTCGGGCTGGAATGGGTCCAGGCCGCCGGTGGGGGCGAACCAGTACTGCACCTGGCGTTCGATCACGAACGGGATGCCCAGGTCGGCCAGCAGCTGCGGGGCCCAGGCGCCAGGACAGATCACCAGTTTTTCGGCGGTGTACTCCCCCGCCTCGGTCCGGACCTGGACACCGGTGGCGGTGCTGGTCCAGTCCAGGACGGGTTCGTGGTAGTGCAGTTCGGCTCCGGCCTTGTCGGCCAGGTCGAGGTGTGCGCCCACGGTCGCTTCCGGACGGACGAAGCCTGCCTTCTCCTCGTACAGCGCGACCTCGTCCGCGGCCGGGGTCAGGGTCGGGAAGCGGCGGCGGATCTCCCGCGCGTCCAGCATCTCGTGCGGCAGGTTCCAGGTCTCGGCGGAGAGTCTGCTGCCCTTGACAGTGAGGCAGTCCGGGCGGCCGATCATGACGCCGCCGGTCACCGTGAGCACCTCGCGGCCGGAGTCGTTGGCCAGCTTGTCGAACAGCTCGTAGGAGCGCAGCAGCAGCGGCACGTAGGCCGGGTCCTCGAAGTAGGACTGGCGGATGATCCGGGAGCCGCCGTGGCTGGATCCGTTGCTGTGCGCGGGTCCGAAGCGGTCCAGGCCGAGCACCCGGCTGCCGCGCGCGGCCAGGTGGCAGGCGGCGGCGCTGCCCATGCCGCCGAGGCCGATCACGATCACGTCGTACATCGGGCTGATCTCCCTCACGTCACCGGCGGATGCGGGCCATCTCTGGGTCGAACAACGGTTCGGCGGCCACGGTGGCGTTCAGCCTGCGGCCGAAGTACTCGATCTGCACCGCGGTGCCGGGGATGGCGGCCTCGGCGGGCAGCCAGGCGTAGGCGATCGGACTGTCCACTGTGTACCCGTAGGCGGCCGAGGTGACATAGCCGACCGGTTTTCCTTGGTGGAACACGGGTTCCTTGCCCAGGACGTTGGTGGTGCGGTCGTCCAGGGTGAGGCAGGACAGGCGACGGGCGGGCTGGTCCGGGTCGAGCTTGGCCAGGGCGTCGCGGCCGAGAAACTCACCCTTGTCCAGCCGGACGGCGAAGGCGAGACCGGATTCGTAGGGGTCGTGTTCGTCGGTCATGTCGGTGCCCCAGGCCCGGTAGCCCTTTTCCAGGCGCAGGCTGTTGAACGCGCTGCGCCCGGCGGCGATCACCCCGTGCTGTTGGCCCGCCTGCCAGAGTTCGTCCCACAGGCGCAGGCCGAGTTCGGCGCTGGTGTACAGCTCCCAGCCGAGTTCGCCCACATAGGACAGTCGCAGCGCGGTCACCGGGATCATTCCGACGTGGATCTTCTTGGCCCGGAAGTAGCCGAAGGCCTTGTGCGCCAGGTTCTCCCGGACCAGCGGCTGGAGCAGCTCGCGGGCCAGCGGGCCCCACAGGCCGATGCAGCAGGTGCCGCCGGTGATGTCCTTGATCTGCACGGCCGGATCGGTGTTCTGCCGGAGCAGCCAGTCCAGGTCGAGGTTTCCGTTGGCGCCCACCTGGAAGTGGTCCGGGCCGAGCCGGGCCACGGTGAGGTCGCTGCGCACGCCGCCGGCGTGGTCCAGCAGCAGGGTGTAGGTGACCGCGCCGGGTTTCTTGTCCAGCTGATTGGTGGTCAGGCGCTGCAACAGTTCCAGTGCTCCGGGGCCGGTGACCTCCAGGCGTTTCAACGGGGTCATGTCGTACATGGCCACCTGCTCGCGGGTGTGCCGGGCCTCGGCGGCGGCGATCGGCGACCAGTAGCGGGCGGCCCACTCGTCGCGCCCGGGCAGGTCGATGCCCTCGGCGAGGTGCGCGTTGGCCTCATACCAGTGCGGGCGTTCCCAGGCCCCGGCCTCCAGGAAGAACGCGCCCAGTTCCTGTTGCCGGGGGTAGAACGGGCTGGTGCGCAACGGGCGCGGGTGTTCCATCGGCTGCAAGGGGTGCAGCACGTCGTAGACCTCGACGAAGTTCTGCGCTCCCCGGGCTTCGATGAAGTCCGGGCTGAGCTGAACCTCCTCGAACCGGTGCAGATCACATTCATGGAGGTCCAGCTCGGATTTGCCCTCGATCAGCCATTGGGCGAGTGCGCGGGCGACGCCTGCGGAGTGGGTGACCCAGACCGCCTCGGCCGTCCAGAATCCCTTGACCTCGCGGTGTTCGCCCAGCAGCGGGAAGCCGTCCGGGGTGAAGGAGAACACCCCGTTGAAGCCTTCGTCCACTGTGGACTGACCGAGGGCGGGCAGCAGGTCGACGGCGTCGGCCCAGGCCGGGTCGAAGTCGGCCTGGGTGAAGGCCAGCATCGAGGGCATCTCGGACTGTTCGGGGCCGGGCAGTTCGTCCAGGCGGACCGGCATCGGGCGGTGCGCGTAGGAGCCGATGCCGATCCGGTCGGTGTGCTCGCGGAAGTACAGATCGCGGTCCTGATGCCGCAGGATCGGCCGGATCGCCTCGTCGGCCGGGTTGATGGTCCCGGCCAGTTCGGGCAGGGCGGCGGTGCGAACGTACTGGTGCGCAAGGGGAAGCAGCGGCACGGTCAGTCCGACCAGCGCGCCGATCTTGGGGCCCCAGAACCCGGCCGCGCACACCACGATGTCGGCCGGGAAGTCGCCTTGGTCGGTGCGCACCCCGCTGACCCGGTCGCCGGTGGTCAGGATCTCCAGGACCTGGTGGTGGGCCAGGAACCGCGCGCCGCGGTCCATCGCCCGGCGGGCCTGGGCCTCGCCCGCACGCAGGGCGCTGGCCAGGCCGTCCTCGGGCACGTGCAGGCCGCCGAGCACCCGCTCGCGGTCCAGCATCGGCCACAGCTTCAGGCATTCCTCGGTGTCCAGCAGCCGGGACTCCACCCCCCAGGCGGTGGCCCAGCCCTGCTTGCGGTGCAGGTCGGCCCAGCGCTGCGGGGTGGTGGCCACCTCCAGGCCGCCGACCTTGCGGAAGCACCACCGGTCGGCCAGGGTCAGCTGGTCGTACTTGCGCACCGTGTAGGCGGCGAAGGCGGTCATCGTCTTTGACGGATTGGTCTGGAACACCAGGCCGGGGGCGTGCGAGCTGGAGCCGCCCGCGGCGAACAGGGGTCCCTGGTCGAGCACGGTGACCGAGGTCCAGCCGCGTTGTGTCAGCTCGTCCGCGAGGGCGCAGCCCACGATCCCGGCCCCGATGACGACCACGTTCGGCTGCACGGCTCACTCCTCTCCGCCCGGTGGCGGGGTGGTGGATGGAGTTGCGTATTACGCATCGGGTTGTGCGATGCGAAACACGGTGCGGCCGCGCGGGCGTGCTTGTCAAGACCGGATCGCGCTGATGGCGCAGCGATGCCCAGTGAGGTGAACAGCCTGTAACAGCAACAGGATGCGGGTCAGGCCCAGCCCATCCGGCGGGAGACCTCGGCGCCGGCGGCGACCACCTGTTCGGCGACTTTCGGAAGTCGGTCCGGGGTGAGTCGATAGGACGGGCCGGAGACGCTGATCGCGGCGATCACCGCGCCCTCGTAGGACCGGATCGGGGCGGCCAGGGCGTTGAGCCCGATCTCCAGCTCCTCGACACAGGAGGCGAAGCCGCGTTGCGCGACGACGACCAGCTCCTCGCGAAGCTTGCGGGTGGAGGTGATGGTCGCGTCGGTGAAGCCCTCCAGCCGGCGGCCCAGCACCCGGCGCACCTCCTCGGGACGCATGTGCGCGAGCAGCACCTTGCCGCTGGAGGTGGCGTGCAGCGGAGTGCGCCTGCCGACCCAGTTCTGGCTGGTCACGGCGGCGGTGCCGCGGGCCTGGGTGATGTTGACCGCGGCCGCGGCCTCCAGGTCGGAGATCGCCACGTTGACCGTCTCGCCCAGGTCGTGGGCCAGTTCGACGCACACCTCGCGGCTTTCCAGGGTGACGTCCAGCCGGGCCGCGGTGGCCCCGGCCAGCCGGATGATGCCCAGGCCCAGGTGATACTTGCCGCGGTCCTCGGTCTGGGCGACCAGTCCGCGCTCCTCCAGCACGCCGAGCAGCCGGAACGCGGTGGACTTGTGTACGCCCAGCTCAGCGGCTATCTCGGTGACCCCGACCTCGCCCTCCCGGGCCAGGATTTCCAGCACACTCACCGCCCGGTCGACGGACTGCACGGAACTCGCGGCACGGGGTTCCCGGTCGCAATCGCTGGCCATAGTGCCCACGGTAACCACTCTGCCGAACGGACGCCGTCCAAACGCGCAACGCGTTGGCAACACATTTCCCCGGTTTCGCCTCTTGACGAGACCGGGCTGCGGGACCGACTCTGTTGCGCATAGCACATCGCGTCGCGCACTACGCAACAACTCAACCTCGCCTCGACGCCGTCCCGCCGGTCGCGTCGGACCGAGGAGCTGTACTCCCCGAGCCGTTCACACCGCCATGGAGGGCGTGATGATCGCCGTCTGCCGCCTCGACGAACTGCCACCCGGAGAGGCCGTGCGGCTGCTCGCCGACGTGCCGGTCGCCGTGTTCAACGTCGAGGGCGAGTTCTACGCCATCGACGACACCTGCACCCACCAGGACGCCAGCCTGTCCGAGGGTTACCTGGAGGGCTGCCTGGTGGAATGTCCGCTGCACGCGGCCAGTTTCGACCTCCGGACCGGCAGGCCGACCTGCCTGCCCGCGAAGAAACCGGTGCGCACCCACCAGGTCACCGTGCTGGACGGGATGATCTATTTGCGGACCTCCGCCGAGCAGGAGGTGGCATGAGATCCGTCGCGGTCATCGGCGGCGCGCTGGCCGGCCTGTCGGCGGCCAGGGCGTTGCGGGACCAGGGTTTCCAGGGCAGGCTGACCGTCATCGGGGCGGAGCCGCACCAGCCCTACGACCGGCCGCCACTGTCCAAGAACTTCCTGCTCGGCACGATCGGCACGGCCGATCTGGCGCTGGCCGAGGAGTCGGATCTGGCCGAGTTGGAGGCCGAGTGGTTGCTCGGCCAGAGCGCCAGCCACCTCTCCCCCGGGCTGGGCTCGGTGGAGCTGGCCGATGGGCGGCGGTTGCGCTGCGACGGGGTGGTGCTGGCTACCGGCGCGACGCCGCGGAGCCTGCCAGGGGCGGAGTTCCTGGCCGGCGTGCATGTGTTGCGCACGCTGGATGACGCGATCGGATTGCGGGCGGATCTGGTGGAGGGGTCGCCGCGGGTGGTTGTGGTGGGGGCCGGGTTCATTGGGGCGGAGGTGGCCGCGACGTGTGCCGCGTTGGGCCTGCACGTGACGATCGTGGAGGCGGCGCCACTGCCGCTCGCGCCGGTGCTGGGGCGGGAGATGGCGGCGCATTGTCTTGGGCTGCACGCTGATCATGGGGTTCGGCTGATCTGCGGGGCCGGGGTGACCGCGTTGCTGGGGCAGGGGCGGGTTACCGGGGTTGAGCTGAGCGACGGGCGGCGGCTGCAGGCCGATGTGGTGGTGGTCGGGATCGGGGTGCGGCCCAACACCGGGTGGTTGGCGGGGTCGGGGCTGGACCTGGATAACGGGGTCAGTTGTGATGCGGGTGGAGTGACCCGGGTGCCCACTGTGGTCGCGGTGGGGGATGTGGCCAATCTGGGTGGACGGCGGGTCGAGCACTGGACGAACGCGGCTGAGCAGCCCGCTGTCGCGGTGGCCAACTTGCTGGCGGGGCGGACTGTGCATACCGGGCGGGCCGCGCCGTATTTCTGGTCGGACCAGTACGGGGTGCGGATCCAGTTCGCGGGCCATACCCGGCCTGGGGATCAGGTTCGGATCGCCGAGGGGGAGCCGGGGTCGCGCAGCTTCCTGGCGATCTATGAGCGGGATGGTCAGGCGGTCGCTGCTTTGGCGCTCAACCGAGCCAAGCCGTTCACGCGGGTCCGCCGCTCCCTAAGCGGGTTGCCAGAAGTTGTGTCCGTAACTCGCGGGAGTTGACCTTCCCTCGAACGTGAAGAGCCCCGTCGGGTTGGATTGAGTTACCACACACAACCGACCCGACGAGGCCTCCTTCAGTAT